>AWNW01000005.1 GCA_000493945.1 Candidatus Hydrogenedens terephthalaticus JGI OTU-1 | reverse complement strand
GGAATACGATAAGCATCCTTTGTTAGAGGCATGTATTGATATTATGGAGTTACCTTCCAATCTATCTTTCGAGGTAAATCTTTTCTCTGAGGCACTATATCCAGCAGATAAAAGATGCTTACTTAAGATATATTTAAGTTATTCCCACGGCATAATGCGTAAATCGCAACCCAATTTATCAAATATTTCATTAAAAACAGAAACAAAACTGTTTACGATAGCATAAAGGAAATAACCTAAATCTTCTATCCATTCTAAGGGTATAGGTTGGTAAGTGCGCACTTACTTTTCTCCGTTACTTTACATTGTTTTCTATTTTTAATATAGTAAAACAATGTAAAAAATGTCAATTTTCCTGTTGCAATAAATTGCTATTCTTTTTCGCCAATGTCAATCTGACCTAAATCAACATTGATGCCAAGAATACCCAGAAAATCCTGAACCGCTTTAAGAATAGCATTTACAAAAGTCTCGATACCTTCTAACAGAATGTTCAGCATACTTTTCACCTCCTTTCAAGTGTGTTGTTTAATTATCTAAATAGGTATTACAAGTAAGATAGGGGTTTTGTTACAAGGAAGATTAGCCAAAAATTATTTTTTTATTAACCAGAGTAGCGTCTCGATATGTGGGGTATGAGGGAAGAAGTCGTATGCTTTACTATAAATGCAGTTATAGTGTTCTAATAAAAAAGGTAATTCTCTGGTAAGTGCATTGGGATTACAGGATACATAAAAAAGATGAGAAGGTCCCCACTGGATTAGTTTTTTTATAACATTTTCAGTTAATCCTTCACGGGGAGGATCAACAATAACAAGGGTTTCCTCTGTAAGAGGATTGTCTGAAATCTTTATTTTTTCTGAAAGGAATTTGCGAACAGTATTGAGTTCAAAACGAACATTTGTAATGTTATTTAATCGTAAATTCTTTTTTCCATCTTCAAGCGAAGAAGGAACGCAATCAACCGAATAAATTTCCTGAGCAAGTCGGGATAAAAGAATTGAAAAGGTTCCCATTCCTCCATAGAGGTCATATATATAGGAAGGAGAAATCTCTTTTGTCCAATTGTATACCTGAGAAAACATATTTTCTGCGGAGAGCGTATTTGCCTGGAAAAAACTGGAAGGAGAAATCTGAAAGGTATGTTCCTGATTATCCCCTTCCGAATGTAAAATAATTTTTTCATGAATGTAAGGTTCTCCATCTATTAAATGCCATTCCTCTGCTTGCGAAACCTCCGCAGTTCGTGTATAAAGTCCTGCGTATAAACTTTTATAAGGAAAGTATTGGCGTAGCCTATCAATCAAAGAATTCCAGTTTAAATCTACATCTCGGGTCAGAATACCAATCATTCTTTCCCCGCTTCTCTTCCCCTGACGCAATAAAAGGGCATGTAAAATACCATTACCTGTTCTTCGGTCATAAGCCTCATAATGATTTTCCTTTCTCCATTGAGTAATAGCGTATATGAGATTTGGCAATTCTGGAGGTCCTATAAGGCAGTCTTCTAATTGAAAAGTGTCATACCATCGTTTATACCTTTTAAAACCCAATACCGTCTCTCTCTTTACATCTTTAGGAGGTGGTTTCTCAAAATATTCCGGTGAAAATACAGGGTCTATTTTATTACGATAATGCCAGATTTCAGGTGAGGGTTGAACGGGAATGGGAGATGTAATCAATCCTTTAAGGAGTTCTGAAATGTTCTCTTCTTTCTTTTTCAATTGAGTTTCATAAGCAATATTTTGAAATTCACATCCACCGCATATTCCAAAGTGAGGGCAGATATTTGTAATTGCTTGTTCCGTCATAGTTGCTTTACTCTGTTTTCTCAAAAATACAAATAAGGGACAATCCTATGGGTAAGGAAAATTTGCGGACACATCTATTTTCCGCAGAAACAAACCATTTTAAGGGGATTTCAATAAAAGCGGGAACTGGCGGGAAGCCTTCATAATTTTGAAATGGATTAAATAAGTCTTTTATTTTACGAAGTATGGCAAAAGGAATACCAGGAATGTTCCAATAGGTCAATTTTTTTATCTTCAAATGAGATGTCTCTGCAAGGTATACAAGTTGTTTTTTTGTATATCGGCGGTAATGTTTGTTCCATTTATCCCACGAAGAAAAAAGACAGGGATACGCAGGAACAGTAATTACGATGTATCCCCCTCTTTTTAATACACGATGACACTCTTGAATTGTTAAAGCATGGTCAAGGATATGTTCCAGAACATCAGTCATAACTATAAGGTCAATAGATTCATCTCTAATGGGTATCCCTTCTCCGCTATTACTAACAAAGGAATTCATTATCCCGGATCCTTTTGTGTAATGGACAGCAGAAGGTTCAAAGTCCGTGCTTATTACTTTATATCCTGATTGTTGAATTTCACAGGATAATCGTCCTCCACCACAACCAATTTCCAAAACAGAATCATTTTTTTTTATGAGGGACTGTATAAAATATAGGATAAGTTCCCTTTTTAAGATAAACCACCAATAGTTTTTTTCTGTTTCATGGTGGATAGCAATCCATTTATTACTTTTTTCTTTGTCGGTGGTTGGGTTCACGAAATAGCCCCATATTATAAAGGCAATAAAGTATCGGGAAAATTATCCATAATCCGTTTTTCACGCATTTGTTTGAGTGCTTCTATCGCATGCGTTAACGGAACTGTGAGTTGTTCTTTTACAGCGTATCGTCTCCAGGTAATCGTTTGGTCTTGCTTTTCGCGTTCTCCCAATACCCAAATATTGGG
This sequence comes from Candidatus Hydrogenedens terephthalaticus JGI OTU-1, assembly GCA_000493945.1. GTDB lineage: Bacteria > Hydrogenedentota > Hydrogenedentia > Hydrogenedentales > Hydrogenedentaceae > Hydrogenedens > Hydrogenedens terephthalaticus. The sequence continues at coordinate 83,440 of AWNW01000005.1, read as the reverse complement.
GATTTTGCGAACAACTGCACTGCGTATTTTCTTATTGAATGTCTCGGAACTGTCATCAATTTCAATACGGAATAATTGCTTGTGCAATTCTTCTCTAATTGTGGATGCATATTCCAATAACGCCGGGTTTACAGGAACTATCATAACCTGGGTCGGAGATAACCATGTTGGGAAAGCACCTCCATAGAATTCAATAAGGAATGAGATAATGCGTTCATGAGTGCTAAGAGGGGCTCTATGAACAATAAAGGGGCGTTTGGGCTGTCCATCACGGTCAATAAAGGTCAAATCAAATCGTTCCGCCATTACAAAATCGAGTTGGCATGTAGATACCGTTTCTTCCCGACCCATAAGATTTTTTACCTGTACATCTACCTTGGGACCATAGAAAGCCGCTTCCCCTTTTTCTTCTTCGTACTGTATCCCTAAATTGTTTAATACCTGACGAACCATATCCTCACTGCGGTTCCATAATTCTTCATCCGAAACGAATTTGTCGCTATTAGGGTCGTGCAGAGATAAACGGACACGGAAATTACCCAATCGAAGATGTTGATAATAATTATTATACATTTGCATTACAGCCACAAATTCGCTTTCCACCTGTTCAGGGGCACAATAAATATGTGCATCATTCATACACATGGCTCGCACACGGAGCAAACCGGAGAGAGACCCATGTTTTTCATATCGAAATACATTCCCGTATTCCGCCAATCGAAGAGGCAAATCGCGATAACTGCGTAATCGGGAAGCATAAATTTTGTGATGATGAGGACAATTCATAGGACGAAGATAATACTGGTCATTTTCGTCTAATGTCATAGGTGGATACATGCTCTCTGCATAATAAGGCAGATGCCCGGAACGATAATACAAATCCGCTCGTGTAATACAGGGAGTTGAGACCCTCAAATAACCTGCTTTAAATTCCTCTTCTTTTGCCCACTTCTCCAACTCTTCACGAATAACCGTTCCATTAGGCGTCCATAAAGGAAGCCCAACACCTACTTCGGAATCCTGAATAAATAAGTCCAATTCTTCACCTAATTTGCGATGGTCCCGTTCCATAGCCAATTGACGACGATGGAGGAAATCCTCTAATTCTTCTTTTGTGGGAAATGCAAAACCATAGATACGGGTTAACATAGGATTTTTTTCGTCTCCACGCCAATAACTACCCGAAATACGATCTAACTTAAAGCCATCTTTCGGGAGTTCACCTGTGTTATTTACATGAGGACCTTCACACATATCGGTGAAGGGTCCATGTTGATAAAAAGAAAGTCCACGAGGGTCTATTTCCCCTTTTTCTGCTAACTCTTTTGCATATTCTACTTTATAGTTTTGACCACTTTGTTCAAGAAATTTAATGGCATCTTCTATATTTAAAAACTTTTGTTCGAAGGTATATTTATCCTTGATAATTTTTCGCATCCTTTTTTCAAGTTCAAGCAAATCCGATTCGCCAATAGGATTGCCATTAAAATCAAAATCATAATAAAAACCATTTTCCACCGGAGGACCAAACGCCAATTTTGCATTCGGTCTGATTTCTAAAACAGCATGTGCCAATACATGTGCTAACGAATGCCGTATTTTATACAAATATTCCTGTTGTTCAACCTCTTCTTTATTCATAGTAAAAACCTTCGATTGTGTAAAATTTTGTGGAGATTTGTATATATTTTAATCCATATTCATTATAATTGGCAAAGATGGAAATTTTTTAAGTATCTTCACAGATAATTCTTAATACTTCTTCTAAACAAAGATTTTCCCGTGTAAATGTAAAAACACGAGGACCGAGAGGAGACCATACTTTTGGATCTGTAGAACGAAAAAGAGTAATAGTTTTTATACCCAATGCTCCAGCAAGGTGAGAAATTCCACTGTCGTTGCCAATATAGGCACTTGCTCCTGCAATATATTCCGCCAATTGGGTAAGTTGTTCTATTTGAAGTATGGGGATGCTTTGCGGTAAAGATAGATTTCTTTCTGCAGGACCTAAACACCAACGAAACTTAAAATGTTTATTAAACAACTGTTCAGTGATTTCTAAAAAAAAATCTATTGGGTAATTTTTATCTTTGCTTCCACTACCCGCATGGATGATAACCTCATTATGTATCTTCTTGGGAGGAATAGGTAGAATAAAGTCTTTAATAGGCGGAAACCCAAAGCATTGTAGATAGTAAGTCGAAGCATGCTTTTTCCAGTCATTCGGAGGTTTGCCCGGAAAAGAATAGGCACATGGGATACCAATAGATTTAGCCTTTTGTGCTAAAGATTCTCCATCCTGAAAAAAGAAATAAACGGTATCAAATTGTATCAGAAAATCGCACAGTTTGTTTGAAGGCGTTGAAAAAATAGAAGCAAAATCAATGCTATCCGCATCATATACTTTTTCTACCCAGCCTACCTGTTTTAATAAAGCCATCCGTTCCGGATAGCCTACTGCGTTGATGACCCTGTTTTTTGATAATTTTTGAATGGCAGGAGCAAGTAGTATCGTGTCGCCAATCGCTCCAAAAAAAACAATTAATTCTTTCATACTACATTTGATATAAATTTTATCAGTTTGTTAAATAGTTATAATATATTATACAGAGATTAAAAACAATAAGGGCAAGGACTATGAAGGAGCATGGAAATGGATAAGAATTTTGTTATAGAGATTGAAGTAAATGAAGCAGAAAGGAAAAACTATATTGAGAAACTACGGAATTTATTTTTAGGCAAAGGTTTTATTGTTGAGCGTGAATGGGAAGATAATATCGAATTGTTTCGTCCTATATCTCGGGGAAAGCAGGGTGAAATATTTATGTATCCCTGGATAGATAAAGTATATGTCGAGGGGAAAGAGGGGAGCATCATCGTTAATTGTTCTATAAAAAATTTTGTATGGTTTCGATACCTTATTTTGTTTGTTGCTCCTATTGTAGATATTTTATTCTTATTATTTTTATTTTATTTTACCCATAATTACGAAATATTAATTCCCTTTGCTTTATTTATGATTTTCTCGAATATTGTTGTGTATTTTGTTTTTAATACGCAATTTAATAAAATGATGTCCTCATTGGCAGAAGAAATTCAAAATCTGAATTAACAATAAGTGTTATTGAAGGAAATAGAACAATATGGTAGAATTTTGTGAGAGAGTATTACATTTGTTTAGAGAAATACATCCTTTAGACCGCGTTCCGCGTGCCGGATTTTTATTACGAGGTATATCTGTCCCGGAATCTGTCTCTGCACATAGCCATTTTTTAAGTTTATTGGCATTATTGGTTATTGAAGAGTATCCCGAACAATGGGATGGAGCAAAGGTTCTGAAAATGGCTATTATTCATGATTTAGCAGAAGCGAAAATGATGGATATGCCTATGCCCATTACACAGAAATATTTCACAAGGGAAAAGACGCAGGCAGAGCAGGCAGTTTTTGATAAGTTAATGGAAAGTTTTTCTTCTAAGTATTCGGAGTTACATCGTGAGTTTCATGAGGTATCGTCTCCAGAAGCAAAATTAGTACGGGGATTAGATAAGGTGCAAATGATGTTGAAGGTATTAAATTATGAAAGAGAACATCAAGGAGATTTAACAGAATTTTGGAACAATCCAAACAATTTTAAAGATTACGGTATAGAAATAACCCGTCAACTTTTTAAGACAATATGTAAACATGCAGGTAAAAAATTGCCGACAGAGGATAATTCATAACCTATGTAAGAGCAAACCGTGTTTAGTGAAACCACCTTCTCAAGCCCATGCGAGAAAGATAAATAGGAATGATTTGTAATTGAGCATTAAATTCCGCCAGTGCCTTTTTAAAATTTCTTTTATTTTTATTGTGTTCATCAAAAAGTAATGTCAAAGAACCTCCTTCTCCACCGGCTCCATTTACTTTCCAGCCGATAGCACCATGTTGTTTCGCTAAATGAATAACCTCTTTTGCTGTGTCCGATACGAGTGATGGATGCAAAGCCATCTGTCCTTCTGTATTTTGTATCATAGCCCTTGCAAAGGAATTAAAATCACCTTCTAACAAGGCATTTTTACCTATATGAGCAGAGTTTCTTAATATATCCAGGACACTTTTATCACTGTCGGGCTGTTCCAATCGTGTAATAACCTGTTTATGAACATTGCTGGAAGAATGTGTTTTGCCGAGATAAACCAGCATAAGCCGACGCTCTAATTCCCACCATATAGAATTAGGTAGCATTATAAGTGAAACCGACGCATGAGGATACCGAAACATTTCAATGAAACAAATCCCCCCATAACTGGCACAAATCTGGTCTTGAATTCCGCATTGCAACCCTAATTTTTCTGTTTCAACACGATGTGCAAGACTTGCAATCTCATGAGCAGTGCGTTGTCCAGGGGTCAACATATCAAGAGCCCCCAACAGAGCAACACTGATAGATGCGGATGTGCCCGTTGAACATCCTGCAGGTGCCTCAGAGAAAAGATTTACCTCGAAAGATAGATTGGAAGGTAACTCCATAATATCAATACATGCCTCTAACAAAGGATGCTTATCGTATTCCGTAAAAGTCGTCTGTAGGGTATATCGTTCTCCAAAATTCTCAACATCCAGAACAATTTTAGGTCTTTTCCCCGCAGAGGTTTCATATACATAAATTTGCACTTCTGCATAGGGGTAGACCCCTATGTTAAGAACCGCTCCGTATTCAGCAAACCAGGTATCCGTCCAACCTCCTAAATCGCATATACGGATAGGAGCCGTAGCATTAATCACATAAAGAAGTTTTTTAGGCATGATATTTACCCTTCTTGATTTTTGGAGTGCTTACAGGTTTGAAGGCAACCATCTTCAAACAGAATGCGAACCTCTTCCTCCAGTTTGATATTAAATTTTTCATATACTTTTTCTCGGATAAGACGAATTAAAAATAAAACATCATCAAAAGTGGCGTTATTTTCATTGATAATAAAATTTGCATGAATGGGGCTTATAACGGCTCCCCCTTTTCGTGTCCCTTTTAAACCACATTCTTCAATTAATTTGCCAGCATGATAACCCGCAGGATTTTTAAATACACTACCACAGCAATACCCCTGAGGTTGTTTTTCTCTCCTGCGATTCATGTAATGCTCGTAAACCAATTGTTGGTTCTTATCTGATTTTTGAAAACGAAAAATGGCACCGCATATTAACTCATACATGGAACAAAACCTCTGGGAGCGATAACCATATAATTCCGATTTTATATCTATCTCTTTTTTCCCATCGGGTGACAGTAGAAAAACTTTTTCTGTCCATTCACAAATACAACCGTTTATAGTGCCTGCGTTCATAAATAATGCACCGCCTATGGTTCCGGGAATACCCGTTAAAGCACCAACTCCTTCATAATTATTTCTCAGTAATACCTCTCTTACTATCCAATCCAATTCTACACCTCCGCTAATAAAATATCGGTCATTTCCTAAGGGTTTGAATTCCTTATGATGAGATGTGATAAGAACAACCCCACGAAAACCTTTATCTGAGATTAAAACATTAGTCCCTCCACCTAAAATAAAATAGGGAAGAGAAATCTGTTGGAGAACTTGATAAGATTGTTCTAATTCCACTTCATTTTTAGGTATAAGTGCAAAATCTGCAGGACCGCCTATTTTGTAATAAGTATGCGGAGCCAGGATATACTCTGAATGGCAAAAAGAAAAGGACAATAATTTTGATTTGTAATCAGATTCTTTTTGTATCATGATTTATATCTATTTGTCTTTTGTTATTTAAAAGTTTTATTCTACAAAAAAACAAGCCTTTTAATTATACAAAAATATGATAAGGAGATTAGGATATGGTTACAAAGAAAAATGATTCAGACAGCAACAAACCTAAAGCCGTATATCGCTTTTCTTTCGGTCCGTGGAATATTGATGAAGGAGCAGACCCTTTTGGCCCTACAGTCCGCAAGCCGGAACCGTTAGCAAAAAAAATGAAAGTAGCCAAGCAATTGGGATTTGATGGAATGCAATTTCATGATGATGATGCCGTTCCTGACTTGGATGAAAAATCAAGTGCAGAAATAGAGAAAGAAGCAAAAAAAGTGAAGAAAATGTTAGATAATGAAGGTCTGGTTGCGGAATTTGTTGCACCGCGTTTGTGGTTCTCCCCGAAAACAATAGATGGTGCCTATACCAGTAATGACCCGTCATGCCGTAAATATGCTATCGAAAGGACAAAAAAGGCTATTGATATTATGAATATTTTAGGCACACACAATATGGTATTATGGTTAGCAAGGGAAGGGACATATATTCGTGAGAGTAAAAATGTTCGATTAGCGGTGCTTCAAATTCGTGATGCCATAAATGAAATGTTAGCGTATGATAAGGAAGTTATTGTCCTTATTGAGCCAAAACCCAATGAACCTGTAGATAGCGCTATTATTCCCACTATTGGACATGCTATCGGTTTGTCTTACATTACAGATGACCCTGCTCGTGTTTGTTGCCTGGTAGAAACCGCACATTCTGTTCTTGCAGGATTAGACCCTGCCGATGATATGGCGTATGCACTGGCTCATAATAAACTGAAAAGTGTTCATTTAAACGACCAGGGCGGGTTAAAATTCGACCAGGATAAATCCTTTGGCTCGTATAATCTCCGAAGAGCCTTTAATCAAGTTCGAGTTCTTGAAGAATATGGTTATGGTAGAAACGGAGAATGGATAGGACTCGATGTAAAAACAATGAGAACACAAAAGCAAGCGGTGAATACAAAACACTTGAGAAACAGTCTGGCTACTTTCAAATTATTAGTTGAAAAAGTTAGAGCCATGGACGCAAAATTAGTATCAAAACTGATTGCGGAACGAGATTATGAAGAGTTAGACCGCTATATACTTTGCAACCTGATGGGTGTAAAATACAGTTAATTTTCAAGATAATTAATAATACATTGAAAATGTTCAAAAGAACTTTTTATTTTAATTCTTTGTAATTAAAAAATTATTATTTTTTTTGCTTTTATTCTATTTTATGGTATATTATTTATATAGATAGTATTTATAATTGAATTTTTCGGGAATTATCAGGGATGTTTGAATATGGGTAAAAAATAATGTTTTTTGAAAAGAGTGTAAATAAATTTCCCTCCTATTCATGCCTGAATATATTGGTAATTGGGCAACCCCATCAGGATAGAGACCAAATCCTTTTGGACAAAACATTTTGGGGTCAGGAAGTAAAGATACATTATTGTGCTTCTCCTCAGGGTTTAACTCGTTTATTGGGTGCTGGCATTAATTTTGAATTGATAATTTTTGACTATACAGAAAATATATCAAAATGGAACTCTTATAAAAAGATTTTAGAAAATTGCGATAACATTATCCTTTTTACAGTCAGTTCTAAAATTCCAGAAAATATAGAACCCCAATTAGCCAGAGATAATGTTTATTGTGTCCCTTTGGGTTCAAAGAATACCCGTCATTTAAATTGTTCTTTGAGAACTATTCGGAATCATATTTTAAGAAATCGGAAATATGTGCTGAATCTATTCGACAAATCAATGGATGAATTTCTAATAGGTTTAACAATTAATAATAGTGTGTATCACTTTGAAGAGGTAATTTCTCGATTGTTATCTGGATTAAGTAGCCTGTTTGATTTCGAAATAGTATATGCGTTGATGAAAGAAGGAGAAAGTGAAACACAGATATTTCGTAATAATAAGGAAACAGATTTTTGTTCCTTGCTCTCTTCTGATAAAAATATAAATAGGGTGTGCGAAGATTTTCTTGAAGGTCGTGCTACTTATATTCCATCGGAATTTATGTATAAGGATTTTTTGCGATTTAATGCAACGCCAGATAGAGCCCGAATACTTGTCCGTTGTTTTAAGAATACAGAATATTGTGGATTATGTCATTTATTGGGTCATCGTTCTTTAATTTTCCTTCCGTTAAGCACTGCAGAACAAAAGAAATGGCTATTCCTTTTTGCAGATAAAAGAGCGGATAAACCCACAGAGGAGATTTGCCAATATTTTGAAGAGAAAATGCCTCTTTTAACAGGAATTATTTCCTATTTAGAACAATATTGGCAGGAAAAGACATTATTAAATCTTCATCAAATCTCACTGAAAACCGGGCGCATTGGTGTTTGGGAATATGAAGTAAATACGGGTAAGATAATGTCCTCCGGTTTAAAAGCGTTATTTCCCTATTTGAATGTCCCGGATGAGTTGACAGAATGGTGGAAATACATACATCCCACAGACCGTGTCAGTTTTTGGCATGCAGTCAAACCCTGTATTCGGGGGGCTACAAATAGTTTCGCTGTTGACCACCGTTTGCTTTTACCCGAAAATAGATTGGTTTGGGTTCGAACTATTGGGGAATGTATTTCAAGACAAGGAAAATATGCCAAAAAACTTGTAGGCATTGGGATGGATATAACTTCTTTTATGGAATCAGAAGAGGAATTGAAGAATATAAAAGAAAACCTACGAGTTGCCTCAGAATTAGGAAATATAGGTTTATGGTCATGGGATATTTTGAGAAATACTTATAATATAAACCAAGCTGCTTTAGAGATGTTTCGAATGAAACAAAGGGAAGGTTATACACTGGAAGATTGGGTTAATTCTATTGTTCCTGAGCATAGAGAATTAGTTCGAAAAGAGTTAGGAGAAGCACTTGCAAAAGAAGATGGAATTTTTAATGTTCAATACCAAATTATTTATAGAGGTATGTATAAAAAATGGATACATACTTATGGGCGAGTCTCTACAAGAGATTCCAAAGGAAATCCTATCCGAATTTCTGGAACCCATGTGGACATTACAGACAGAAAGAGATTAGAGAAACAATTAAATAATGAAGTTATCATCAGTTCTTTATATGCAGGGTTTGCTCGTTCTCTCTTGAATTTTAGAGATGAAGATGAACTGGCACGGATGGTATGCCGAACATCTGTAGATATACTATGTAGCGACTTTTGTTTTGCCGGGTATTTTGACCCTGAACAGGACAAATATTTCTTTCATGGTATAAACAGAAAAAAAACAGATAAATTCGCAATCTCTTTCGATACGAAAGAATTGGCGAAAAAAGAAAAATTCTTATATCTTTTTATTAAGGCAGGGACGCCTAAACTTATCAATGATATTCAAAATGAGGAACATTTACTCTTTGGAAAAATTCATGTTAATAGATTATTTTTTTATCCTTCTTTTACACCGTCTCAAGATTTGGTTTTTGTTATAGCGGTAAATGCAGAAGATAATTATACTCCTTCACATTGGGAATCTATTCAGTGGATAACTTCCTTATATGCACAGGCTCTGGAACGCGTGAGATTGGAAAAACAGAATCTACAAAAAACAAAAGAATTAGAAGAAACCGTAGAAAAATTAAAAGAGGCTTTGAACACTGTTAAAAAGCTACATGGATTATTGCCTATATGTGCCCGCTGCAAAAAGATTCGTGATGATGAAGGTTATTGGCATGAGGTAGAGGTTTATATTCGCCAACATACAGATGCGGAGTTTAGCCATGGAATTTGCCCTCAATGTGCAAAAGAATTATATGGAGACTATTTATAATTCATTTTTTTATTGAAAGTAGAGGTGCCGGATTTACGGGTATTCCATTTCTTCTTAACTCAAAATGCAAGTGAGGACCTGTCGCATTGCCAGTTGCACCGACTTTCCCAATGATTTGCCCTTTCTTAACTTTATTATTTTCTTTAACCTTAATACAGTCAAGATGAGCATATCTTGATTCCCATTGTCCCGGATGTTCAATACAAACCAATAAACCATAGCCCGTTGATTTCCCGGCGAATATAACAATACCTTTTTGCACCGCTAATACAGGAGTTCCTTTTTCTGCTTTTATATCTATCCCTTGATGTAGATAGGTTGTAGTGCCTTTTCTTCGTATTTCTCCAAAAGGTGAAGTAATTTGAAAAGGTGCTTCCGGAAGGGGATAACCCCATGTCTCTTGTTTCCTTTCAGCAAAAGGAGATTGAAAAACTACTTTATGCCTTTGACGGGCACAAGAACTAAACAGAAGTATTAATATAAGAAAATAGAATAATGATTTTGTTTTTATCATGTTTTAAAAAATGAGTTATATATTGAAAAAGTAGATGAATTATAAAGGAAAAAATTGTTTAAAAAAAAGAAAGGACGCCATAATTTTGGGTCTTTTATGGCGTCACTCAAGGAAGTATATAACTATGGAACTCAAATAAATTTATGAGAGTTGGGACGAACACTCATAACTCATGGAGGATTTACTACTTTATATTCAACTTTCTGTTCATATTATCGTCAATTACTCAAAAAACTTTAATGAAGAGTTGTTAAATCAGATAAATGCGATGTTGACAAATATGGTATCCATTAGGATAGTATTAGTTACACTTTAATAAAAGAAGAAGGAGATAAAACATGAAAAATTGCTTGATATTTTTCTGCATGATTTTATTAACATCCCTGATAAGTTTTGCACAAAATAGTAATGAACTAATGATATACATCTCACCCGAAGGAAATGATGCATGGTCAGGGGCACTTCCAGAAGCCAATGAAAGCAAAACAGAAGGTCCTTTAGCCTCCATCCAGAAAGCACTGGAGAAGGTAAAAAATATTCGTAATTCCGATGCAGGTGACAAAACGATAAGAGTTGTTTTAAGAGGAGGGACTTACTTAGTAAATGCACCTATAGTTATAACCCCAGAACAATCGGGCAAGAAAGACAATCCTACAATATTTGAAAATTACCAGAACGAAAGACCTCTAATATCAGGAGGAGTCAAAATTACATCGTGGAACAAGGAAGATAACAAGTATGTAGCAGATATGCAAACTATCAATGCTGGAAAATTATCATTTAATTCCTTATGGGTAAATGGAGAACGGAGACAACCTGCTCGTATTCCTAATGATACAAACCCCTTTGGAGACTATCCTTCCAAACAAGAATTTTTTACCGCAAAAAAATACGAATATATCCCTGAAAGTGAAAATCAACCTGGAACACTTAAAGTTTTCTATGATGAAAAAGACCCTATTCAAAATTGGGAATCCCTGACGGGTAGTTATTGTGTGCTTTTTTGTAAATGGGCGGTTCCTTTATTGCCTATTCGTTCTGTGGATACAGATACAAAGTGTTTATATCTGAATGTTCCCAAAAATTTTTGGTTCGCTGTTATTTTTTCGGAAGGACAACGGTTTTATATCGAACATCTTTTCGAAGGCCTGGATAAACCTGGGGAATGGTATCTCAACCGTAAAGAAGGAAAACTTTATTATATTCCTTTACCTGAGGAAGACATGACTTCTGCAGAAGTTATTGTTCCTGTTGTAGAACAATTGCTTTTACTGGAAGGAAAACCCGCCGAGAACAAATTTGTTGAGCATATCCTTTTCAAAGGGATTGAGTTTGCTTTTACTAATTTTCCAATAAGTGAACAAGGACAATTTGACCCACAGGCAGAAGTTTCTGTTTCCGGTGCCATTCAAGGAATAGGTGCCCGATACTGTGTCTTTGAAAAATGCTCAATTCAACATGTTAGTAACTATGCCTTATGGTGGCGTTCCGGTTCACAAAATAATATTATTCGTCAATGTCATCTATATGATATGGGAGCGGGAGGAATCAAAATTGGGGAGACGGCAAATGCAGAAACGGATGGTAGCCCCAGTCCTTCCACTGTAGAAGAGAAAAGTCTGTATCTATATAAAGAGTTGGGAATAACAGGTTGCGGACATAATACAGTAGAAAATTGTTTTATACATGAAGGTGGAAGGTTTTTGCGTGCCGGTATTGGTGTTTGGATAGGTCGCAGTTCATATAATCGTGTGGCTCATAATGAGATTTGCGATTTTCGCTATTCCGGTATGTCCGTCGGATGGTGTTGGGGGTATGACCCAAGTTCTGCACATCATAATATTGTTGAATACAATCACATCCATAATATAGGAAAGGCTCAATTAGCAGATATGGGCGGCATTTACACATTAGGCATTTCACCCGGAACTGTGTTGAGAAACAATCACATTCACGATATTATGTGTGACCCAGAACAATATGGAGGATGGGGATTATACACAGATGAAGGAAGTTCTTATATTGTTTTAGAAAATAACATTGTTCATCATACATTAACCGGCAACTTCCATCAACATTATGGCCGCGAAAATCGTGTTGTAAATAACATCTTTGCACTATCTGCAAGAGAACAAATTATCCGAAGTCGAGAAGAAGACCATATCTCATTTATATTTGAGAGAAATATTGTTTATTACGATAATGACCGATTATTAGGTAGCAACTGGACAAACAAAAAATGGCAGATGGATAAGAACTGTTACTGGAATGCCTCAGGGAAAGATGTAATGTTTAAGAACAAGACATTGAAACAATGGCAGGAAGATGGCTTTGATGTAAATAGCATCATTGCAGACCCCATGTTTGAAAACCCTGATAAATGTGATTTCCGTTTGAAAGAAAGTTCACCTGCTTTTCATTTAGGATTTCAGCCTATTGATGTTTCTAAGATAGGATTATACGGAGAAGAAGATTGGGTTAAACTTCCGGAAAAATACAAACGAATCCCCTGTCCTATTTCCTCAAAATAAAGTTATTCCTTTAGCTCAGTAGTTTTTTACACAAATGTTTTTTTATCTCAAAATTTGCATTTTAAGTTTATTTGTGTTAAAATAATACTACTTGACAAAATTGGGGTAATACTGTCTTTACTAATAGAAATGACAGCCCTCAACATAAAAGGTTAGTTCTGCCCTTGTATCCTCGTCATATTATTGAACAAGTATTAAACGCAACAGATATAGTAAAACTCGTGTCCACTTACTGTGAATTAAAACCTACAGGTTCAGACCGTTATGTATCTCTCTGTCCTTTTCATACAGAGAAGACACCTTCTTTTACAGTCTCTAAATCCCGTCAGATTTATTACTGTTTTGGGTGCGGGAAGGGAGGAGATGCTATATCTTTCCTGAAAGATATTCAAAATATATCTTTTATGGATGCATTAGAAATACTTGCAGATGAGGCAGGTATTCATTTGCCTAAAACCAGTTATTCCTCAAAAGAGCGTTCTCCGGAACAAAACGATAGAAGAACACTATTCCAGATTGTTGAATTATCTGTTGAATTTTATCGTAATCAATTAACAAAATCTTTGAACGGGAAAATAGCCCAGGAATATTTAAGGAAAAGAAATATATCCCCTGAAATCCAGGAAGAATTCAGACTTGGTTTTGCTCCTGCCGATGGTTATTCCCTATACCGCTTCTTAAAATCAAAAGGTTTCTCAGAACGATTATTATTAAGAAGTGGTTTAATTCGTTCTGGTGGAGAAGAGGGAAGATATTACGATTTTTTCAGAAATCGAATTCTTTTCCCAATACGCAATATTGAAGGTAAGGTAATATCATTCGGAGGTAGAGAAATAACGGGAGAAGGTCCCAAATATATAAATTTGCCCGAAACCGAAATATATCAAAAAAACAAAGTCCTATATGGATTGTGGGAAGGTAAAGAAACGATTCGTTCCTATGAGAATGTAATTCTGGTAGAAGGTTATATAGATGTATTAAGATGTTTTCAATCCGGGATACGGAATGTTGTAGCTACCTGCGGGACGGCTTTGACTGCGGGTCAGGCAAATCTGATGAAAAGATTTGCTCCCAAAGTGATAATTGTATATGATGGCGATGAAGCAGGACTTTCAGCCTCCATCAGAGCGACATCGGTCCTACTTCAGGCTGGGTTAACAGTTTCTGCTGTAACACTTCCTGATGGTAAAGACCCGGATGATTTTTTACAGAGTAATACAGTTTCTGAATGGAACCAAAGAATTTCTTCTGCGTCTACTTTTTTTACCTTTTACCTGCAACAGAAACAAAATCTTCTATCTACTCCACAAGGAAAGATAACCGTATTAAGTGAGTTGTTCCGTCTTATTTCTATTATGGAAGAAAATTCAATAAAAGAAGAGTTCTTAAAAGAAATTGCGTCTGCTTTACGAATAAGTTTTTGGGCGGTTAAGAGTGATTATGAACAATATTTGAAAAATAATTATTCAGTTCGTAGTCAAACGAATAATTCTCATCTGGAAAGTGTTTCTGTAGATGATATAGATTTCCTGCATGGACTGATAAATGATGAACAAATAAAAATGCGGACAAAAAAACTTTTTCAGGAAATCCCTTTGCCCGAAACGCCTCTGGGCATGGCGGTGAAATATATATTAGAAAACGAAGACCCTGACCCTCGTTTTATGGAAGAATGCGAAGGGAAAAAATTACTTCAGAAGGTATTGTTGTCTGAACCTGTCAACAATGACCTGAAAACATTGGCTATAGAGCGATTGAACCGACTTCATATTGAGTATATCAATCAGCAAATTGGTTCCATTCAACAACAAATTCAAGAAGCCGAAAAACGACAGCAAAAAGAAAGATTGATGGAACTTTTAAGTAATCAGAAAGAATTAATCACTAAGAGAAGCCAATTATCTGGTGTTCAAATACAAAACAAGAGGTAAAGACTATGGCAATAAAACAAAAAGTTTTGAAGAAACAAAAGGACCTGGACAGCACAATTCCGAAAGAGGAAGAGACTCTTATTTTGGAGTCTCTTTACGATGCTCACGAAAGCCCCAGCGAGACTCTGCGTGCCTTGGGTTACGAAAAAGCACCGCTATTAAAAGGCGCCGTAGCACCCGCAGATGCACAAAAAGCAGAAATATTAAAAACACCTTCCCGACCCGATGAAGGTATCCGTGTCTATTTAAGAGCGATGGGAAAAGTGCCTCTATTAACAAAAGAAAAAGAAGTAGGCATCGCAAAGGATATAGAAGAAGCGGAGAAAGAATTGGTTCGTGTTTTGTTGAGTGCTCCTTATACGGTGCATGAGTTCTTCCTTATTGCAACACGTATCCGTTCCGGGCGTTTGGACCCCTCGCGTGTGATTGAATGCAGTGAAAACGCAAAAATGGAAAAACTAAAGAAGCAATTATTACAAAGTGCTGACCAATTAGCCGTTATTCGTCAACAAATACAAGCATTAGAGAAGAAACATGAAAAATTAACGAGGAAAAAGGCAAAACAAAAGGGTAAAATTCAGTATATCGAAACATTACAAAAACAAATTCAAGAACTAAAAGAAAAACAATATCAAATATTAAGCAATTTCCCTTTGTGTGCAAGAGAAATTGTTAAAATTGGCAGGAAAATTAAAGCATTAGAACGGCGTATTCTAAGTGCGCGTGATGAAATTATGCAACTGGAACATGAATTTGGTCTGAGCGCAGATGAGATTATTAAAAAAGCCCATTCCGGTCGTGGAAGAAAAAGTAGAAAAGACCAGGATGCTTTATATCTTTATGAATGTGCACAACGACTTGAGATGGCAAGAGCCAAAATTAACCAGATTCAACGCGACGCACAGATGAATTTTGAACAAATTACAGAACTTATTAAAACAGTTCGCGAAAAAGAAGAGAAAATAAACGAAACCAAACAAAAGTTGGTCGAAGCAAACCTCCGTCTGGTCGTTAGTATTGCTAAAAAGTACACAAATCGAGGCATGTCTTTTGAAGACCTGATACAGGAAGGAAACATCGGACTGATTAAAGCGGTAGATAAGTTTGAATACTGGCGAGGATATAAATTCAGCACCTATGCAACATGGTGGATACGACAGGCAATTACCCGTGCGATAGCAGACCAGGCACGAACCATTCGTATTCCTGTTCACATGATAGAATCCATTAACAAATTAGCAAGAGCCAATCGTAGTCTAATCCAGAAATATGGACGCGAACCTAATGTAGAAGAAATAGCGGATGAAATGGAACTGCCTATTGAACGCGTTCATTCCATCCGAAAAATATCGCAGGACCCCATGAGTTTAGAAACTCCCATCGGTGATGATGGCGATACTACATTTGGTGATTTTATTGAAGATGAAAATGTAGAAAATCCTTCCGATACGACACAACATCGTTTGTTTATTGATAAGATAAATGAAGTTTTGAAGACCTTAACGGAACGAGAAGAAAAAGTAATTCGTTTGCGTTGGGGGTTGGGTGATGGATTTGCACGAACATTAGAAGAAGTGGGAAGTGTGTTTAATGTTACCCGTGAACGTGTCCGACAGATTGAGGCAAAAGCTATACGAAAATTAAGGCATACATGGCGTGCACGCGAATTGCTCCCCTTCATTGAAAGTTGCATAAAATAACAAAAATTGATAAAATATTTGTCGCAATTGTTCGATTTTCAGGGCCCTTAGCTCAGTAGGTCAGAGCAGGTGACTCATAATCACTTGGTCGCAGGTTCGAGTCCTGCAGGGCCCACTTTTTTATAATTTTAATATAACGGGGAAGGGTTCTCAAACATCCGTTTCAAAATCCATCTTATTTTCAGAAATCGAATAGTTCAGGGGAGCATTATCAAGAGTTCGTAAATTACCCCGCCAATGGGTCTCTTTCAAACCTACCTCATGGGCTAATGAGCAAAGTTTTATTATTTCTTCAGAACTTATATTGGTATCTTTTAAAGAAAACAGGGGATTTTTGAACGAAGAATTGGGGACATATCCACGAAATTCAACCTGCTTGGTGTGTGGGAGAGATTTTTTTATAAACATACAAAGGTTATATATCGTCTCAGGAGCATTTGTAAAACTAGGGACGATGGGAATACGGATATAAACAGGTTTTTCTGATATAGCAAGGTCATGCAAATTGCGAAGGTAAACTTCAAAAGGAACATTGCTAACGCTTTGCCATACATCTTTATCTACTGTGAACAAATGAAGTAGTATTCCATCCGTAGATTTAAGAGCCTGTTGCCATAGTTCCTGATTGTCAACACCTGCACAACTGGCAAGGAGGATATGATTTATAGGAAGTGTTTTCAACATTCCTAATAAATTAAGCATAGGGTAACCCTGAAGTAAAGGTTCTCCTCCTCCTAAGGTTACACTTCGTGGGGGAATTTGAAGATTTATTTCATACTCAACTAAAGAAACAATTTGTTCCAGAGAAATATAATCGCCAGCGGGTTTTAACCCTTCCCTTTTACACACTTCCCAACAAGCACCACAAAAATTACATTTTTCTTCATCAATAACAATTGTATTATTAATATTCCGAATAGCCTTTTCTTTGCATTCCTTTATGCATTCAAAATCATGAATACAATTTGTGCTTTTCCATCGTATTTCAGGCATTACCTTCTGGAGAAAAGGATTTAAGCACCATGGACAATATAAACTACAACCTTTGAAATAAAGAGCAAGTCGCACACCCGGTCCATCATTTGTAGAAAGATTATCCCAACCATATAGTATTAATTTCCCCGTATTTTGTGTTCCATCACCAATAAAATTCATAGGGGTTACCCTCCACTGCGGGGTATAATTTCTATTGTTAAATACATTATTACAAAAAAAAGACTTTTTTGCAAGAAATTTTTTTGAATATTTATAAAACAAAAAATTATTAGTGAAATGATGATTTGTTATTTGTTTCAAAAATTTATAAAATACTGATTTTTTATAGTATTCTTTATTCGTTTTTTCATCGTTTGATTGTATATTATTTCATGTAAAAGAAAATTAAAAACTATGGCTTATAATTTTTTCTAATGTAAGGTTTGTTATGAAAAGGGCAATGTATAAAAAACACTTTTTAGGGTTCTTTATTGTTTTATTGTTGAGTATTACTTCATGCAATTCTTATTTTGAAAATAGGAAAAAACCAGATAATCAGGGACTATCCAGTTCAGAACAAGAAGTATTGGGCGCATATAATCCGTTAGCGGTACCGAGCCATACAAACTTAAAGAAAAATATGGGTGATATAGAGAGCGATTTACAGATATTGATACAAGTTCCAGAAAAGATGATTCCAACACATGCACGAATTCAGAAAGAAGAAGGAGCCCATGGAAAGGTATCCCGTATAGAAATAGAAATTCCTCCTCCTTATCCTGAAAAAATGAAGGTAGAGGTAAATCTCCTTCCAAGGGGTGCTGTTAATTATACAGAATATCCTGTGAAAGTAGAAGGCAAAATCATTCAAGATGGAAAAGAAATTGGCACATTCAAAACAGTACTTACAGGTGCCGTTGGTGGAAATATTATTCCTGTCCCTACGGAGACAATGTTTCCCATGAGATTTGAAGTAAATCTATGGGATAATGCCCCTGCAGAAGGTTTTTCTACTTTATTATATACACAGGCAAAATTGTTTCTCTATGCCCCATTTACAGAGCCAAAAAAAATATTTGATAATGATAAAAGCCTGGAAATAATTGAGGAAACAGAAGTTTTAGGGAATCCACTAAGAATAACACTAAAAAAAGAAGGAGATGGAAGATGAATATAGTCTGTATCGGAGCCCACCCTGACGATGCAGAATGGTATGCTGGCGGAAGTATGGTTTTATGGGCGGAAAAAGGGCACAATGTATATGCCGTATCTGTGACTAATGGTAATATAGGTCATCACGAGATAGAACCCCAGAAATTAGAAAAGATTCGGCGTGCAGAGGCAGACGAATCAGCTAGAAGAGGGGGATATACTTCCATTGTCTTAAATTATCCAGATGGTTCTTTAATGCCTACTCTCGAAGTCCGTCATGAGATTGTTGCCTTGCTGCGTCGGTTCAATGCGGATGTTGTTCTTACTCACCGTCCCTGTGATTATCATCCCGACCATAGGGCTTGTGGTGTGCTTGTTCAAGATTCCGCATTTTTGGTGACTGTTCCCCATTTTTGTCCCGAAGTCCCCGCTTTATATCAAAGTCCTTTTTGCTTATATATGATGGATATGTTCCAAAAACCGACACCGTTTACCCCAAATTTTGCCGTGGATATTTCCGAAGTAATAGATAGAAAATGGGAATTGCTGGATGCGATGAGTTCGCAAATGTATGAGTGGCTTCCGTGGTTAGACCACCAATTAGAACAAGTACCAAAAGATATAACGGATAGGAAAAAGTGGCTACGCGAACGGTGGGATTCTTTGTTTAGAATGCCTTCCTTTTATTTCAGACCCCTATTTGAGAATGAATTGCAGTCTTATGATAAGACATTCGAGTATGTTGAGTTTTTTGAACAGTGCGAATATGGAAGGGCACCTTCCCGTTTTGAAATCGCCGAACTATTTACATTAGAAAGAAAAATTTCACAAGGGATAATCTAATTTTTTAAGAGGTGGAATATGAGTAAAAGAAATTGGATATTTATTTTTATCGTTTTATTACAGGGATTAATCCTATTCGCATGGAGTGAAGACAATACGGGTTCTTATGCGAGGATTGTGTGCCAAGGGAAAGGGGAAGCGACCGCTGTTCCTACTCATGTAGAATTTCAATTTGTTCGTGTAGCACAAGATAATAATTTTGACCTCGCTTTTAAGTGTATTCAGGATTTTGAAACAAAATTACGGCTAAAATTTACCGAAGAGAGTCCGCGTCCTGTTGAAATTCGAAGTGTCGGACCTTTATATAGTTTAAAAAATGAACCCCAGATTGAAGTGAATGTTACCGCTATCTTTTCTCTAGCAGGAATTGTTTCTGTTGAAAATGGTGCGATTTTATTTGCTAAACTGTGGGATAAAATGCGTAGTTTAGCAAATGAATTATCCGCAGATTTAAAAGGTCCTTATCTACGAGTACAGAATGAAGAAGCAGCTATTCGTTCTGCTATAAACTCCGCTGTTGAAAATGCGTATTCCCCTGCAGATGCGGCCGCCGGAGCATTGCGAGGAGGTATTTATGCCATTGAGAAAATTGAAATTAATAAAATTGAATGGGAGAATGACGGCAGGAAAGAAGGAGATACAATATCTATCACAGAACTTCACTGCAAAACTACAGTTACAGTTACTTATTTAGTGAGCCAGATGTAATTTTATACAGACTCGTGTAATTGAGCAACTTTCGGATTATCAAAAGGTATCCATATCGAAAAACCGTTTTCAGGACTATATTCTAACGAACCATTATGCTCTGCTATTATTTTATTCGCTATATACAATCCTAAACCAAGATGATAGTTGTTCTTTGTAGTGGTATATTGTTCAAATACCTTTTCAAAAACATTGGTAGGAGGATTAGGACCATTATCCTTAATGGATATAATAATCCCATCATTATCGTTTTTGCTTACCACTTTTATTGTCCGAGGATTGTCTTCTTCTGGCTCCTTCAATTCCAGGTTTTCCTCCGCATTTTTTACAATATGAATTAAAGCCAGTTGTAAGCGGGGAAGGTCTACCACGATGGGTCTCATATCAGATTCAATATCTTTTTCAACCCAAATTTTTAAGATTTTCTGGTAGTATTTTCTTAATTGAAGTACAGTATTAATAAGTTCCGGTATTTCTACAAGAGTTACCAGATTATCTTTACTCCGCGAGATAGTATTCAATCCATTCATCAATAGCGAGCAATCCTGAACACATTCAACGATTTTACCCAACATCCGATGACTTTCTTCCCCGGGAGATGTATCCATCTGGAGTAGTTCTGCATAAGCCATAATTGCCCCTAAGTAATTATTGGTATCATGGATAACGCTGTTAATACACAACCCTGCCGTAGCCAATCGGTGTAATTTTTCAATTCGTTCTTCTATGTTCGGTATTGTATTCTTATTAAAAAAATTGTTCGCCAATTTAAAACTCCCTGAGTTGATATAAAGTTACTTAACATATTTATTATTAAAAGTTTAATATTTTATTAAGGGAGTTTTCAAAAAAAATAAGGTGCAACGAATTTTATTCAGTATTGTTACTGAAACGAGCAACGACAGCACCAGCAAACTCACTGCATTTTACTTCCTGTGTGCCTGTCGTCAATCTTGCAAAATCATAAGTTACGATACGGTCCTGATAGGTCTTTGTCAAAGCACGGATAATTACATCTGCAACTTCATTCCAGCCGATATATTCAAACATCATAACACCAGAGAGAATAAGACTACTTGGATTTACTTTATCCAGATTTGCATATTTAGGAGCAGTGCCATGCGTGGCTTCGAATATAGCATAGCCATTTTCATAATTAATATTTGCACCCGGTGCAATACCAATTCCGCCAACCTGCGCCGCAATAGCATCACTCATATAATCACCATTTAAGTTCATAGTGGCGACAACATCAAATTCTCTGGGACGGGTCAATATTTGTTGTAAGAAAATATCTGCAATCGTATCTTTAACAAGTAATTTATCTCCCGGATTGCCGTTGCAGTCACTCCAGCAAACAGCAGAGTCTGCAAATTCTTCACGAACTAATTCATAACCCCAATTCATGAAGGCACCTTCGGTATATTTCATAATATTCCCTTTATGGACGAGAGTAACAGAGCGTCGTCCATGGGCTAACGCATATTTAATAGCGGAACGAATAAGTCTTTTAGAACCTGTTTCACTAATGGGTTTTATTCCAATCCCTGAATCGGGTTTTATATTCCAGCCAAATTCTTTCTTGCAAAAATTGATAAGTTTTTTTGCCTCTTCGGAGTTCGCGGGAAATTCAAATCCAGCATAGACATCCTCGGTATTTTCACGGAAAATTACAACATCAACATCCGCAGGATTTTTTACAGGACTGGGAACGCCCGGAAAATAGCGAACAGGACGAACACAGGCAAACAAATCTAACATTTGTCGTAATGTTACATTTAAACTGCGGAAACCACCACCTACAGGGGTTGTTAAGGGACCTTTAATAGTAATCTGATACTCTCGAATTTTTTCTAAAGTTTCCTCCGGTAGATAGGTATTTGCTAATTTATTTGCTTTCTCTCCTGCATAAAGTTCCATCCATGCTATTTTTCTCTTGTTGCCATAACAAAATTCAACGGCAGAATCGAATAGATATTTCGATGCCTTCCATATATCGGGACCTATCCCATCTCCTTCGATAAATCCAATAATAGGCTGGTCAGGGGTTTGAATGACACCATCTTTTAATATAATTTTATCCCCTTCAGGAACTTGAATTAAATTTTTAGACATAATTTATTCTCCTCTGTGTACTTTTCCAAAACTTCTATTTTATATAAGACAACAACTCGATTATTTCTATAAAGGATTAATTTTTTTGATATAAAATTTACGAGTTGCTATTTGTATTATTTTCCGGTAAAGATAAAAGTCGGGCTTCTAAAATATGCGGGAGTTTTGCACAATCTTGTATAACTTCATCACTTAAAGGTTGGTCAAGATTTAGAACGGTAAGAGCAAGTCCACCTTTAATATCGCGTCCCAACATGAGATTGGCTATATTAACACCTGCTTCACCAATACGCGTGCAGAGCCGTCCAATAACGAGGGGTTTGTCTTCATTCCGACAAACAAGCATATATCCTTCCGGTTTTGCATCTACCCGCATACCATCAATACTACAAATTCGCGCATCTGTTTTGTGGAATAATGTCCCTGTAACTGTATGAGTCTCCTGGTCTGTTTCTACACGAAGGGAGATTTCAAAAGCGTAACTGGAGGGACGAGCCGTTTTCCGTTCATTACATTCTATCCCCCGTTCTTTAATCTGGACTGGAGCACTAATCATATTTACTGTTTCTACTAACGGCTTCAAAAAACCGGTCAGAATTGCAGATGTTATAGGATAGGTATCTGTAACACCAATTTCACCTGCATATTCGATTTGCAATGATGTAGGTCGTCCCCTTGTATATAATGATTGGAACATTCCCAATCGTTCCCCTAAATCTATAAGTGGCTGGAGAGATTTCTTTGTTTCTGGGTCTATACTCGGCACATTAACGGCGTTCACTATAGCACCTGTGGTAAGAAAATCAACCATTTGTTTTGCAATATCAACAGCCACAACAACTTGCGCTTCTTCTGTGGATGCAGCCAAATGAGGTGTCAGTATTACATTATCTAAACCTAAGAAAGGATTATTTACAGGAGGTTCAGAAGTGAAGACATCAAGAGCCGCACCCGCAATTATCTTCTCACGAAGAGCGGTTGCCAGATCTTCTTCATTAACTATGCCTCCACGGGCACAATTTACAATTCGACAATTGGGCTTCATCTGCTTTAACTGTTCTAATCGAATCATATTATTCGTTTTTTCTGTTTTAGGCGTATGTATGGAGATAAAATCGGATTCCCGAATAAGTTCCTCAAGACTAACTAATTTTACGCCTAATGCTTCTGCTTTCAAAGGTGTTAAAATAGGATCATGAGCGATTACTTTCATTTCAAATGCCAATGCTCGTTTTGCAACGGCTCCTCCAATTCTCCCTACACCAATAATTCCCAAAGTTTTTCCCATTAGTTCCACACCCATATATTTTTTACGGTCCCATTTACCCGCCATCATTGAAGCATGAGCCGAAGGTATATTCCGACAAAGTGCCAATATCAAGGCAAAGGTATGTTCGCATGCAGAAATCGTATTTCCACCCGGCGTATTCATTACTACAATACCCATTTGTGTGGCAAAGTCTTTATCAATATTGTCAGTTCCCGCACCCGCTCTACCGACTACTTTTAGGTTTTTTGCATTCATAAGTGCCTCTTTTGTTACTTTTGTAGCACTACGAACTACCAAACCGTTATAATTACCAATAATTTGTGCTAATTCCTCGGGTTTTTGGGGAGGTTTTACATCAACTTCAAACCCAGCCTGTTTAAAAATTTCAATTCCTTCTTCACTTAAATTATCTAAAACAAGGATTCTTGCCATTTCTTTATTCCTTTCTTCAATTTAATACCCGATTGCTTCGCCCAAATTTATTAATTGAATTTATAGTTTATCAAAAATAATACCATTTTCACAAGTTATAAATTTTCTTTTTCAGCAAAAAATTGTATAAATGAACACAGATTAAAACAAAAACTATTTATTCTCTGCTTTATATTTCTTTTGCGAGATAAGAAGTAAAACCATTCCCAGTAAAATAAGGTCAAAAATAAATTTTCTAATGCTTTGACTTTTTGCACACCCACAAATACTATCCGTTGGTTCGTCAATTCCTTCTATGTTACCTTCTTGGAAACCTTCATGATGGGTTCCTTCCCGTGCCCCTTCTGCGGTACCCTCCTGTGTTCCTTCAACTATACCTTCTTTTGCCCCTTCTTGTGTTCCTTCATTATCAGCAAGTAGAATATTAGAATATCCGATTGATTTCAAAGCGCATAGGTCTGCTAAAGAATACTCTCGAATGGTGCTTCCTGCTGTATAAGTGGGATTCATGACTGCATTTGTTATTCCTGTTCTAAACGGGTCCCAATGATTTAAACTTGTCCCATCAAGAAAAGGGTCTTTTGAATATATCGCAAGTCCACTGTTCCCAAAAAAATTTTGAATAAAGATGGATTTAAAGACCAATTGATTGCTGGTAGTATCTGAAGGTACGCCCTGAAATGCAGGAGGGCTTCCCGAAAAAAGGGCTAAATCCCCTTTATAAATAAATTGGTCAAAAACAGTATATAAATATTTACCATTAGGTGTTACATTGGTTCTCCCATCCTGTTCTACAAAGGATAAAAACCCGAATCCATGTGTGAATTCATGAATAAGCACAGATAACAAATCAAATTGATTGGAAGCAGGTGTGGTATGGTCAGGGTCTTCATAATAATTTCGTCCGAAATCAACAGTTAACTGAATTTCTGATACATTAGCGACAGGTTTTGTCCCATTCAACAGCCGTAATTGAGAAAAACAACGACTAAATGTTTCCTGATTCTCAAAAACATAACTTCCCGCAAAGGCAATAGCACCTGTGCCATCATATTCACTTGTCTCAACCAGAATGTCAATAGTCCCGAAAGTTCTGAAAATATTTGAAATATAGGTCAAAGCCGCTTCTAAACATCTTTTGCGATTAGGATGATTGGGGTCATTAAAACCTAAACCAACTGGGTCAGAATAAGCAATGTTATAAGTAATATAACTTGTATGAAAGACCTCAGGGGTTATTCCGTCAGGATACCATGCTTTTTGTAGTTTTTCAGGTAATACTTCTTGAACAATACCGGCATCCGGAGCAATAAAAAATATTCTTTCGGAAAAGGTAACAGGGGCAAATAGTAAAATAAAAACAAGTGAAAAAATTAGATGAATAATTAGAGTTTTCACAATTCCATTAATCCTTTTGGTTGTTTCTTATTGAAATACCTAATGTCCCTATTACAATTAACATGAATAATAAATCAATAAGAATATCTTTTATTTGTTGCGTTGCTTTTTTATTATCAGAACAACATCCCTTAAAAATTTGTCCAGCACAACTTGTATTATCATTTCCCCCTTCTCCTTCCCCTTCCATTTGCCCTTCTCCTTCTTGGGGTGTTCCTGCTCCTTCAAATGAAGTCTGTGCAATATTAGAAGTTAATTGCCCTCCCGTGTATCTATATAAGGCTTGCGAATTAATTTGAGTGTATCCCTGAAAATCAGAAGGAATGTTTACACTAAAAGTAAAATCAAAAGGGAATGGTGGGATATTTATCCATGCAAACTCAAAAGGTGTTGTTCCATCGGATACCTTTCCCGGTTGCGGGTATACAGCAGGGGCATTGGTGCCAGTGGAAGTTCCTTGAAATTGCCATCCTTGAGGAACAAAACATTGCAATCCCAATGCGAGAACATTTTCAGATGAATTATTAACAAAAGAGATGGTTATACTAATGGATTTACCGGGAATATAGTATGTGTGAGTATCGGATATGAACGCTGCATTTCCAGAAACCTGTTGAGTTATTGTTACTTCTCCACTTGCAGAGGATAAAAAGATTGCAAATGAGATACAAAATAAAAAAAACGCTACATCTTTTTGAATTTTTTGTTGAAATACCAAAATCAGAAATCCTTTTTAATTTCAATATAAAGATTATACACTTTTTTTAGGATTTTTATTCGTAAAAATTGAAAAATAATTCCTATTTTATTTTAGTCCCCTCAGCCTCATCCATCCCATTCGCCCCATCTGTCCCATCTGTCCCATCCTTCCCATCCGTCTCATCCGTCCCATTCGTCCCCTCTGTCCCATCCGTCCCATTCGTCCCCTCTGTCACATCCGTCCCATCCTTCCCATCCGTCCCATCCTTCCCATCCTTCCCATCCGTCTCATCCGTCTCATCCGTCCCATCCGTCCCATCTGTCCCATCTGTCCCATCTATTCCATCTGTCCCATCTATTCCATCCGTCCCATCTCATCAACGATTATTCAAAATCTCGCCAATCCGATTAAAAATACGATGAGTTAATTCCTCTTTAGGAATAAATTCAGGTTTGTCATCTTGTGAATGAGGCGTTATCATGAGTGCATATACATAATCAGAACCAAAAGCACAATTCTCCCCACCTACTTGATTAGCAACAATCAAATCCAAATTTTTTCGTTTAAGTTTTTCCTGAGCATATTCAACGAGATGATGTGTTTCCGCCGCAAATCCCACAGTAATCTGCTTAGGCTTTTTCATTTCTCCCAACTTTTTGATTATATCCGGATTTGGAGTTAGTTCTAAATAATGCATAGAACCATTTCGCTTATGTTTCTCGTCCGTGGGGTCTTTGATAGCGTAGTCTGCTACAGCCGCAGACCCAATAAAAATGTCATATTCAGGAAATCTTTTAACGGTTTCCTCATACATTTCTTGAGCAGTTCGGACAAAGACTTTTTCCGCATGATAGGGTAGAGGTTCCGATGCAGGACCAGAAATAACCGTAACTTTTGCTCCTCTTCGGAGTGCCTCTATAGCCAGTGCTTTTCCCATTTTTCCGGAAGAACGGTTAGAGATATATCTTACAGGGTCAATAGGCTCCTGAGTAGGTCCACTGGTGATAAGAATTTTTTTATCAAGAAAATCTTTGGTTGGATTGATTAATATATCTGCATATTCAAAAATATTCATAGGTTCCGCCATTCGTCCGGGACCTATTTCTCCACAGGCTGTTTTCCCCGTTTCCGGACCGATAAAAAAGTGTCCCCTTTCTTTTAAAGTCGCTATGTTCGCCTGAGTAGCTGGATTTAAATACATTTGGGGATTCATTGCTGGAGCCCAGAGAATAGGGGCATTTGTGGATAATAACGCGGTGCTAATCCAATCGTCCGCTATGCCATGAGCAGATTTTGCTATTATATTGGCTGTTGCAGGGGCAACAATAAATAGATTCGTTTGATGGCTCAGGGATATATGGGAGAGAGGTCCTAATGTATAAGGTTCAAACATCCCTGTAATAACGGGATTTCCAGAAAGGCTTTCAAAAGTAGCGGGGCATATCAATTTCTGGGCGCTTTCTGTCATAGCAACATAAACTTTAGCCCCATTTTGAGCCATTCTACTGCAAAGTTCACAGGCTTTGTATGCAGAAATAGAACCACTTACCCCTAATAAAACAACCCTGTTCTGGAAGGATAAGCACATATTTTAACTGATTCCGATTAAATCTCGGTAAGGTCTTCTTTTTCGTTTTTACGATAGGTAATTTTACCTTCCATGATCTCATCAATAGCGACAATAGTGGGCTTTTTCTTTTTGCCAAAGCCGTGTTTTTCACTTTTGATAATTTGATTTACTCTTTTCGATGCAACATTTACCAGCCGATAAAGGCTGTCAATCTTTGTGCGTAATTCATCTACATAGAAAGGAGCAGGCATAAGACAATCCTCCTGTGATTATTTTTTTATTTATTCTAAATTAATTTCAATTCTTGATGACTTTAAATGTTCTGCATGAATAATTGCATTTAGATCTTTTGCAGATTGTTCCACCTCATAATTTACTATAGTATAATCGAATTCAGAGCGAACTTTCATTTCTTCAAAGGCTCTTTTTAACCGTTTTTGTATTTTTTCTTCACTTTCTGTGCCTCTATTCTTTAAACGAAACTCCATCTCTTTTAGTGAAGGGGGTAACATAAAAATAGTAACCGCCTGTGGAAATTTGTTTTTTATGCTTCGCATTCCTTGAATGTCTAATTCCAATATTAAATCCTTTTCGGAATTTAAATGACGGTTTATTTCTGAATATAAAGTACCATATAAATCATCATGGACACGAGCATATTCTACAAATTCATTATTTTTAATTTTTTCTTCAAACTCTTCGTTAGAAAGAAAATAATAATCTACCCCATCCTTTTCACCGTAACGAGGTGCTCTTGTTGTAGCAGAAACGGACAAAGCCAGGTTATCCCTCTGTTTCATCAGGTATTGAATAACTGTGGTTTTTCCTACTCCTGATGGGGCGGAAACTACAATTATCAAATTTTCCTTTTTCACGGATTACTCCACATTTTGTATTTGTTCACGGATTTTTTCCAAGATTGTTTTCATTTGAACCAATTGCCATGCGAGGTCTGCATCTCGCAATTTAGCACTTATTGTATTCAGTTCTCTACCTATTTCCTGAATAAGAAAATTCAACGGTTTTCCATTTTGTTCCATTTCTAAAAGTTCATACGCACGACACAAATGAGTATTTACCCGATTTATTTCTTCGGTAATATCAAGTTTGTCTGCCCAGAGGATGGTCTCCATAGCCAACCGTTCCTCTTTAATAGATGGGTCTGCAGATATTTCTGCAAGTTTTGTGCGAATGCGTTCCTTCTGTTGTTCTAACAGTTCTGGTGTCTTTTGTTCAAGGAGATGTATTCCTGAACGAAGTTCATTAAGATGGTCATGAATTTGTTTTTTTATAGCCTGCCCCTCTATTTCCCTTGATTTGTTTAAATTTTCAATCACAAGGTCAATGAGAGGTTCTGTCTCTGACTTAATCAATTCTATTTCCTCATCCGTTATTGTAGTTTCAAATATACCGGGCAACTGAATGAGTGTGTTTAGGGAAATTTCTTCAGTTGTATTTAATATTTGTTTTAATTTTTTTATATGTTCTAAATATTCTTTAACGGCGTTTTCATTGAAAGTAAAAGATGGACCTGTTGTTTCGGAGGATTGCCTCCGCATCCAGAAATGGATTTTACCACGATTTATATTCTGGCGTATTTTATCCCTTATAAAAGTTTCGATAGGTCCCCACAAGGAAGGAACCCGAATAGATATTTCCAAAGACCGATGATTTACAGAATTTATTTCTAACGAAACAATAGCGTTTCGAACAATACCAGAAGCATTTCCAAACCCCGTCATGCTACGCATAAATTACCCCCTTCCACAATAACATTTTTACCAAGAGAACATTCCTATTTTTCATTTTTCTTTTTATTAGATTGTATTTATTATAATAAAAAAAATAGATGTTAAACAATTTGATTTGAGACCTGAACTTATGAATATAAAAGTTTTAGAACGGAATATGGATAATATAGATAAATCTATTTTTACTTCTTGTTTTAAAAAAGTTGTTCGGGGAATAACTTGTTTTATTCTGATTTCCCTTCTTTTTTCTTGTTTTTCTTCGGAGCAAAAGGTTGCACCATCTCCAACAAAATCAGAAGAAGGTATATCAGAGGAATCAAAACCTGCTTTAATAAATACATTTCAACAAGAAAAAGAAACGCAAGAAAACACACAAGCAGGGGAACCAATTAAAGTTCAGTCAACAATGACCCCTGCTATAGATATGCAAAATCAACAGGATCTTGTCTCTGAAAATACCGTTGAAATTAACTCATCCCTAAAAGAAGCAGATGTTTCCCAATCCAGAGAAGACCAACCTCAGGAAACATTACCGAGTGAAAAAGCCGAGGAAGAAAAGACTTTATCTCCCGCTATAGAACCTTTTAGCAAGGTTAAATTAGGGATGACTTATGAAGAAGTTGTGAGTTTATTAGGTGAACCGGATTATTTAATTACGCAAAGTAGCGATAAACAGATGAAATTATATCGCTGGAACCGTGAAGAGAAAGTTCTATATGGTAGATTCGAAAATGGCATATTGAAGCGGTATTCTGGCAGAACAGAAACAAGTGAAAATGTTCCCAACCCGTTGACTCGTGAATTGTATGACCAATTAAAAGAAGGGATGGAACTGGATGAGGTAGTTGCAATACTTCAAAGAGCAGGAACTCAGGTTAGTTCAGATAATAAAGGAGGAACGCTTTATTTGTGGACAGATAAAGGAGGGTCAAGTTTTTCGGCACGATTTGAAAATAATAAATTGGTGAGGAAAAGTGGATTTTATGTTCGACCCGCCCCTATCAACGAAAATCAAATGACAGAAGAAACGCAAACGGAAGAAAGCACGGAAGAATCTGGTGAAGAGAATACAACAGAAGAAATAGAGGCAAATTCTATTGAAGAAGAGAAAGAAGAACAACCACAAACTGTAGAGGAACCAGTATATCAACAATCAAATCGTATTGCCCCACCATCTGTTAACAGGCAACAAATGCAGACAAGACCTGAAAATCGAAGGATTATTTATGCAGGTTCTCCAAAAAAGTTTTCAGATGAAAATCAGAAAAATGACTTTATAAAGTCATCTTCATTAAGAAGAAAAGCAAAATTACCCGATTATACATATCAATTAAGAGATGGTTCGTATGAAATTAGAATATATAACCCTTTGGATACATCCGTAAAAGTTGGATTGCGTTCCGGGAAAAGAGGGAAAAATATTTCTATTCCTGCGGGGGGCGAAAAAACGGTAAAAGTTCCACGCGGAAATTATCAGTTCGTTTATATCAGGGATGATGAGCCTTCCGAACTCCAGCAAGGAGGAACTGTTCAGATTGATGGCTTATTTGTAGGTGATATTGAAGTAATGTTGCTTAAATAATATCTTTATTCAATTTTTAAGGGGATGAATATGTTGAAGAACACCGATATAAAAATCAAAGGCATTGCCTTATATTTTATTCCTGTCCATACACGAGTTCCATTGAAATTCGGAAAAGAAACTTTGACTGAAGTTACATGTGCCCGTGTAGCATTGCGGGTGGAAGATAGAGAAGGAAATTCTGCTATAGGTTGGGGAGAAACACCGTTAAGCGTGCAGTGGGTTTGGCCCTCGGAACGACCTTATGTAGAGCGATATCAGCACATAGTCTCTTTTACACGAAAAATAGCCCATTTCTATAAAAATTTCGATGTAACCGGACACCCCATTGAAATAGGTTATTCATTTATTGAACAGGCATTACCCCGTGCGTTAAAACAGTTCAATTCCGGAAGTATGACCGAAGTTATGCCCCGTCTGGCAGGTCTGGTTTGCTGTTCTCCTTTTGACCTTGCCCTCCACGATGCTTATGGGAAATTACATAATATACAGATATATAACACCTATAATGATGAATTTATGAATTGTGACCTTGCTGAATTTCTAACCCCAGCCATAGATAAAGATATTTCTTTTTATAATGTATATCCGCAACAATTCTTAAAATTCCCGTTACCGGAAAAAATATTAGCGTGGCATTTAGTAGGAGGGCTGGATTGGCTTGAGGAGGAAGAAGTAACAAAACGGATAGCGGATAATTATCCATGTTCATTAAGAGGATGGATACGACAGGATGGGTTGAAGTGTTTGAAGATAAAACTTCGTGGTAATGATGCAGCCTGGGATTATGAAAGAATTGTCCGCGTTGGAAATATAGCACTGGAAGAGGGCGTATGGTGGTTGAGTGTTGATTTTAATTGTACTGTGCTTGATGTAGGCTATGTCGTGGATATTCTTGACCGTCTGATGAAAGAATACCCGCGTATTTATGGAATGATTCTTTATGTTGAACAACCTTTCCCTTATGAATTAGAAGAATATCCTTTTGATGTTCGTCCTGTTTCCGTAAGGAAACCATTGTTTATGGATGAAAGTGCCCATGACTGGCGGGTTGTTCTTCGTGGAAGAGAATTGGGTTGGTCGGGTGTTGCATTAAAAACTTGTAAAACACAAACAGGTGCATTGCTATCTCTATGTTGGGCAAAGGCTCACGGTTTATTACTTATGGTTCAGGATTTAACCAATCCAATGCTCGCTCAAATACCCCATGTTCTTTTAGGTGCCCACGCAGGGACAATTATGGGTGTGGAAAGCAATGGTATGCAATTCTATCCAGAAGCCAGCTTGCCAGAAGCAAAAATTCATCCGGGATTATACCGAAGACAGGATGGTTGCCTGAACCTAACTACTTTACAAGGTGCAGGTTTTGGTATGCGTGTTGAGGAAATAGAACGAGAACTACCCCATGTAGATTTAGTTTTAGGAGATATTGATGTGTAGGTCTTTAATTACTTTCTTAATCAAAGGATAACACAAGATTTTTTTGAGGGATGTGTCTAATTGGTTTCCAGGAACAATTAAATCAGCAAACCGACTTGATGGCTGGATATATTTAATATGCATGGGGCGGACTGTATTGATATATTGAGAAATGACTTGTCCCAATGTCCGTTTTCTTTCAGTCAGGTCTCTGTTTAATCGTCGGATAAACCGCAAATCATCATCCAACTCTACAAATATCTTTAAGTCTGCAATATTGCGTAATGAAGGATAAAGTAAAGTATGTAAGCCTTCTATAATTATTATAGAGTGGGGCTGTATTAAAAGCGTCTTTTTCCTTCGTGTATGATTGGCAAAATTGTATTGAGGTATATAAACACATTTATTCTTTTTTAGTTGCAGTAAGTGTCTAACCAGCAATTTGTAGTCAATAGACTGGGGGTGGTCGAAATTATATTGCTCACGCTGCTCTAAAGGAATATGCGAAAGATCCTTATAATAATTATCGGAGGAAATAATAACAGTAAAAGGGTGTAATACCTCCTTCAAACGATTTGCAATAGTAGTTTTTCCAGAAGCAGAACCGCCTGAAATTAAAATGATGTATGTTCTTATATCATCCATTCTTTAAAATTCTTTCCAAATAATATATAAAGGAAAGCAGGAACACCAATCAAAGTTGTAATGATACCCACAGGTATCTCAGTGCGGAATAACTTTCTGGAAACAATATCGCAAAATAGCAGAAAAATAGAGCCGATTAAGGCGCTGTATGGAAAAACCCGTCTATGTGATGAACCTACAAAATAACGGGTGATATGCGGAACAATTAATCCAACAAATCCGATAGGTCCTGTCTCTGCAACAATGACGGCGGTCAAAATGGAAACGATAACAAACAGATGTATTTGCAATTTTGTAATATTAACTCCCCGCGATTGAGCAATTTCTGCGTCAAAAGTATATTGGTCTAATGCAGAACTATAACTCCATAACAAGAAAAAAGTGGGTATAGAGATAATAGATACTACAATTAGAGACCGATACCCTAAAACCTGTGTAGAGCCAAACCACCATCGTTCCATGAATACCAATTTGTCAGGAGTTGCCCAATACCGCAAAATGGAAATAAAGGCATTTGCCAACATTCCCAATGTTATGCCACATAGGAGAAGCAATGTAGCCGATATTTTTTGCTTAGTTTTTATTAAAAGTAAAATGAAAAAAACTTCTCCAATGGCAAAGACAAATGCAAACAAATGGGATAAAGGTATAGGAATAGAGATGGACGACAGAAATGAATTCATACCCAGAAAAGATATATAAGCCCCCAGAGAAGCAAAACTGGATGTTCCTAATGTATAGGGTGTCGCAAGAGGATTTCGCAACAACGCCTGGAAAGTAACACCCCCTATTGATAATCCTGCACCAACAAGAATACTTATTAAAGTTCGAGGGATACGATGAAAAAGAACAATTTCTATTGCCAGATTGTTATTAGTGGGTTCATATTGTCTTATTTCCTGCCATAACCTTAAAGGAGAGATAGGTTCATACCCTGTGAAAATACTCAATGGGATGAGCAATAAAAACAACAAAACGAAAAAGAAAAATTTAATTTTATGCCCCTGTTTCATAGATTCTCTTTCTGTTCTACTTCAATAAGCAATCCTTTGGTAAATGGATGTACCCCCACCCAGAAGGATGTATTATACGCATTATTTAAATTATCTATTGTCAAGGTTTTTTCTGCGTCCCCTTGAGCAATGATTTGGTGATCTGATGATAACAGGATGAATTCATGAGCAAAGCGTGCAACTATATTAATTTCATGGGTTGCAATTACAACTGTGTAACCTTCTTTGCTCAATTTTTGAAGATGGTTAAGTGTCTCTGTCTGATGAGGCAAATCCAACCCGGATAAGGGTTCATCTAATAGAAGTATTTCGGGTTCTTGAGCCAGAATACTTGCGATGAGTGTTCTTTTGCATTCTCCACCGGAAAGTTCTGAATAAAGGCGGTTTTTCAATCTGTTTAAATTCATAATATTCATGCATCGATCTATAACTTCATAATCTTTTTGCGTAAGTCCTGAAAAGATAGGCTTTCTTGGAAATCGTCCCATAGCAATAATTTCGAAAACAGTTAGGGGAAAAATCGGAAAAATATTCTGGGGTAAAAAAGCAATCTTTTTTGCCCGTTCCCGAGCATGTAGAGAACTAATAGGTGCTTGATTTAAAAATATTTTCCCCTGTTTTGTCGGAATAATACCTGCTAATAACCGTAAAAGTGTGCTTTTCCCAGAACCATTGGGACCTATAAGAGCAGTTAACTTACCCGAAGCGATTGAAAGTTGGATATTTTCAAATAACCGCTCGTCGGTATGATAACAAAAAGATAGATTTTCTGCTGTAAGAATAGGGTTCATAACCCTAATTCTACTTCGGGATGTAATAAAGTCGCAATTTTTTGTGCAATATTGCAAATACGAGGTCCGGGACGCATACCGTAAGATTCAAGAATAAAGTAAATACGACTTTTTTGAATTGCCGGAACAGAATCCAATGCCTTCCAATCTAAAAATAAGGCATCTAATTGCTTTTGGGTAAGATTCTCACCACAACGAAATTCAATAATCACCTCCGGTGCTTTTGATAGCACCTGTTCTGCGGAAATTTCAAAGTAATTTTGTGTCGAGTCTTCAAATACATTTTTACCACCTGCTAATCTTAAAATTTCTGTAAGGAATGATGAACCACCTGCTACTTGTATTGATGATAAGTCTCGGGGTTCTCTGCCCACGACAAGCAATGTAGAAACAGGATCTAAATTTTTTGTCATTTCCTCTAACTTTTGAAAATCATTTTTCATTTCTGTTATGAGATATTTTGCCTTATTCGAAGTATGAGTAATTTCCCCTATGAGATTAATACCATCATAGATTTGTTGCAAAGTATCCATAGGGACAGAGTGATATTGAATGCCCAATTGTTGAGATAATTCTTTAAGTTGTGGAATTTCGCCGGAAACAATAATTGTGGCAGGTTTCAACGAAGTGATTTTCTCAAGATTGGGGGATAAATAACTCCCGATACGATTAATATTTTGTGTCTCTGGCGGATAATCATCAAAATCACCAATTCCTTTCAATTGCTGATTTGCCCCAAGAGCAAAAACAATTTCTGTAATATTAGGACCAATCGAAACAATACCGTTTTTCTCGGGAGGAGAAGAACAAGCAATACCTATACAGATTAATGGGCAAAGGACAGTGAAAAAATAAAAAACTTTTAATACGGTATCGAAACGGTCTTTACAAACAAACAACATCATGTACTACCTCTTAACCATAAAATATTAAACCGATTCTAAACCAGCCAATGAAATACCATAGCCTGTATATATTATAATCTATTGATTTTGTAAAATACATATAAAATAAAAAAAGAGCATTTTTGGTTTGTTATTGCTTTATTAGAGACAATATTGGAAAGGATTATAGCACGACAATGGAATTTGTAAAGAGAAATGATTGGTATCCCCTGAGTTTCCTATGGAGAAAAAAATCGTGGGATACTTGGGACCCTCAAAAAACTTTTCAAAAATTAGATAAAGATATTTCAGAAAAGGAAAAAAAGATTTTATGGGTCCGTTCTTTTGTAGAAGAAGTAAATCGGATTAATTCTCACCGTCCAGGGTTTTCATATTGGTCTCAGGGAGAATTGCGTTCCCTGGAAATAATTACGGAAGTATTCCGTTACATTATTTATTATTATAGCCAGAATGTAAAACCGTTACCCATGCTGGATTTGGGAGAAAGTTTGGAAAAAGAATGGGGAGACAAAATAATTCGATTATTGACCGAATGGTTGGAAGAATTTCCACCAGAAACTTTTTATCGGCAGAGAACAGAGTCCAAAGCATTTTTTACAAAAGAGCCACGGGGAAATTCTCAATACGAGATATTATGGCAGGAATATCTTTTGGGGTGGATTACAAATCAGAATCCTGCAGTTAAAAAATACAGAATTTTGTTTGACGATGAATCATTTAAAAAAAGACAACCGTTGTATCCCGATTCTATTAACAAGGCAGAGACGATTATTTTGCAATGGCCACCTTTGAAAGAGACAAATCGTTCTTTGTGGGATACCCTATGGGAACCCATAAGAGCGTGTCCTAATTCCTTAGAAGAACAATTAGATTATATTCGTAAAAATTGGAGTTTCTTCCTTCCCTCATCTTTACTTACAGAATTAAACTTTGTATGGGGTATTATTCAGGAAGAACGACAATGGCGAGGATTTGGCAAAGGACCTGTTGATGTCCTCGATCTGCGAGTATTAAAAGGAATGGGTTATGAAGAGTATGAGGCGTTTTCACCGGACCGTGATTGGATGCCCAATCTGGTTTTAATAGCCAAATCAATATATGTCTGGTTATCCCAATTATCGAAAAAATATCAACGCGAGATAAAACATCTGGATGATATTCCTGATGAAGAATTAGAACAATTAGCACGATGGGGATTTTCTGGATTATGGCTTATTGGAGTATGGGAACGCTCAGAGGCGTCTAAAACGATTAAGCGATTAACAGGAAATCCAGAAGCCTTAGCCTCTGCATATTCCCTGTTTGATTATGAAATCGCTCGGGATTTGGGTGGTGAGGACGCATTAAAAAGATTACAAGAACGAGCCATGCAAAAAGGAATACGCCTGGCAAGTGATATGGTGCCCAATCATTTTGGTATTTATTCCCGCTGGATTATCGAACACCCAGATTGGTTTATTCAGATGTCTTATCCGCCATTTCCTTCCTATCGGTTTAATGGTCCCAATTTATCCTCGCATCCGGATATCTGTATTCAAATAGAAGATGGATATTGGGACCGTTCCGATGCAGCAGTCGTATTTAAATGGCAAAACTATCGGACCGGTGAAGTAAGGTATATTTATCATGGTAATGATGGGACACACATGCCCTGGAATGATACCGCACAATTAAATTTCCTTATGCCCGAGGTGCGAGAAAGTGTAAAAAGAAATATTCTTCATGTGGCGAGGATGTTCCCTATCATCCGTTTCGATGCAGCAATGACCCTCACAAAACGGCACTATCAACGATTATGGTTTCCAGCACCCGGCGAAGGTGGGGCAATACCATCTCGTGCTGAATGCGGTATGACACGCGAAGAATTTGACAAACATTTCCCGAAAGAATTCTGGAGAGAAGTCGTTGACGCAATTGCTGAAGAGGCTCCGGATACTTTGTTATTGGCAGAAGCCTTCTGGTTATTGGAAGGTTATTTTGTGCGAACATTAGGTATGCACCGCGTTTATAACAGCGCCTTTATGAATATGCTTAAAATGGAAGATAACGCCAAATATCGGCAAACTATTAAAAATGTATTGGAATTCAGTCCTGCAATATTACAACGGTTTGTTAATTTTATGAACAATCCCGATGAAGAAACAGCTGTTGCGCAGTTTGGCAAAGATGATAAATACTTTGGAATTGCCATGATGATGGTAACCCTGCCCGGTTTGCCTATGTTTGGACATGGTCAGATAGAAGGGTTCGCAGAGAAATATGGAATGGAATATCCACGTGCCTATTGGGACGAAACTCCGGATGAAAATCTTATCCGTCGGCATGAAAGAGAAATATTCCCATTGATGAAAAAAAGACACATATTTAGTGGTGCTCAACATTTTGCAATGTATGATTTCATTACCCCTCAGGGTTGGGTAGATGAGAATGTCTTTGCTTATTCAAACCGTTGCGGTTTAGAACGGGCACTGATTCTCTACAACAATGCCTATACTACAACACGGGGGCGTATTTATCGTTCAACATCAATTAATGTAGGTCCCGCGGATAGTCCCAATCTCATCACGAGAACTTTAGGCGAAGCATTAGGATTAAAATCTGCACCGGGCATTTTTTATATTTTCCATGATTTGCGGAAAGGATTGGATTATATCTATTCAGGTTCTCATCTCTGTGAACATGGAATTTACTTGGAATTGCAAGGCTATGAATATGTCGCTTTAATGAATTGGCGGGAAGTTTATGACCGTGATGGTATCTGGAACAAAATTGCGGATGTCCTATCAGGTAAAGGAATTCGAAATATAGAAAGTCTGTATCATGAGTTCCTATATTCAGATGTGATAGGACCTTTGGAAGAGATTATAAAACCGGAAATTATAGGTCCGTTGATCGATGGAGAAGAGGTAGATGAAGAACAATTATATACAGTTTTAGAACATTTCTGGTCTGCCTCTGCAAGAAGAATTCAATATCCATTTCCTATAAGACCATGGGTTGAACATTCGGTAAAGGAATGTGTTGATATTCATCATAGATATATGGAATTCTGCAAATTAGGAGATATGCCCGAGGTAGAGTCATATCTCGGCACACGGATTGCTTTTCATGGTCCAGAACAGAGAAGATTATCGCGTATATTTACAGTATGGAGCCTGCTTCGTAATTTAGGTGGACTTTCTCTTATGTTGTTAGGTCCTCCTTCGTATGAATCCAATGAAATTGCCTCAATCACTGCCCAATGGTTAAAGGAATGGCATTTGACTGAGGTTATAGCAAGAGGTTTTGCCAAATTTGGGCTTGATGAGAATTCTGCAAGGAAAGATGCCGAACTTGTTCGTATTAGTATTGAGCATTCGGCTCAATTAATCCGATTACAGTATGGTCCCTGGGCTCCTTATTTATATCCTTTATTCTCTGATAAAGGTGTTCAGCAGGTCCTTGGAATTCATGAATATGGTGGCAGAACATGGCTGATAAAGGAAAACTTTGAAGATTTGCTATTTATACTTTTCGTTGCGTTATGGTTATCTCGTTATCCGTGGGCTGATAAAGCCAAAAAAGAATTATGCGTATGCCTTGAAAACATCCATGAATTAATAATGTCTGCCTCTGAAACACAATACGATTTCAATTGGCTTTTTGAATCAGTCAAATAGATAAAGACTTACTTTTGAATGGCAAGATTTTTATCTGCGGTATTCCAGATTTTCAAATCATCAAAACAACCCGTATCATCAAACGATCCCAATCCAATTCTCCCTTTTACAAATGTCTTATCTTCTGTTACCATAATGGGTTTTTCCATATCATCATAATAGACTTCAATCTTTCCAGATTTGGTATCTCGCACAATCGTTATCTGATGAAAATCCTGTGTCCAATCAACTCCTTTTGTGCGTTCTTTTGCAATAGAGACACGGGGTGCATTATTAACAAGGAAAATAGAATGGGCATGGTCATCGGCTTTTGTTGCGATGTGTACATAATAGAAATGAGTTGGGTCCTGATAACCGAAGAAAAAGCAAAGGTCGCGATGTCCATATTCTTTCCCTGTTTGTTTTGCTCGAACTGTAAGGGTAAAATCTTCAAACTCTACATCCTTTATTAATGCAATACTTTTAGGTGAACGAACCGCAGGTTCATACTTACTTGACCCTGTTAAGCATAATAGATGATTGCCCTTATCATCTTTTGAAACAGTCCATGCATTAGGATCCGTCATTTCCCAATGCTGTGAACCCTGCTCAAAATTTTCTTCAAAAATCGGTTTGTTCCTATCATCAGCAAAAGAGTTGAAATTCAGAAATAAAATAAAAGAAAAATTTAGAAAAGCGGTTAACAAAATATAGTGAGAATAGATTTTAAACATTATAGGTCTCCTTAAATTTTTGTTTTATAATTAGATAGATTATACAAAATCTCCCATAAAAAAAGCACTAACATCCGAAACAAAAAAATCTTGATTTTTGGGAAATAACAATAATATAATAAAATCCATGATATTGTTTCCCTTTGTGATGGGGATACAGTAATATAATTAAACTATAACGAAAGGAAGTAGTATATGAAGAAAAAAGGTTTTACTCTCATCGAACTTTTAGTCGTGATTGCCATTATTGGAATTTTAGCGGCAATACTGTTGCCTGCCCTTGCCCGAGCGAGAGAGGCAGCAAGGCGTTCCAGTTGTCAGAACAATCTAAAACAATGGGGACTGGTTTTCAAGATGTATGCCAATGAATCGTCAGGGGGAAAATATCCACCGATACAAATAGAAGTAGCACAGCGAGAGAGTGATCTATCGTGGCAGTCTTACATTGCAGCAGGACCTCGAGTCAAATCATTATATCCAGAATATCTAACAGATCCTGCAATTATTATTTGTCCTTCAGATGCTCAGGATACAGTGAATTCACTAAAAGGAAGGAGTTATCCTTCTCTTGGAATAACAGAGCAGGACTATCATATTGGACATTATTTGAGATGGGATGAAGGTGTGTCTGTTATTGATGCGAGTTATGCATATTTCGGTTGGGTATTTGACCGTTTAGGAGATAATCCTGATCAGTTAACATCAGTTGGTTCAATACCAAGTCTCCAATTAATTGTTCAGACATTAGGTGCAAATGCCCCGAATTTAAATAATACTACAATTGTTCCCAAACAATTGCCTTTTGCCATTCTTCAACTAATCTCTACTCCGGGTGTGGTTGCTTCCTTAACAAGTCCGCCAGGACCTGATCCCAGTATAGTTGCTCGTACTGCAGACAACGATGTAACGGGTACTTACATGATAGGTGAAGGAAATGGAGGTGGAAATACATTGTATCGTTTGCGTGAAGGTATTGAAAGATTTCTAATTACAGATATTAATAATCCGGCGGCTTCATCCAAAGCACAAAGTGAAATTTTTATTATGTTGGACCAATTAGGCACATCAGGCACTGCTGTGTTTTTCAATCATATTCCCGGTGGTTGCAATGTGCTATATCTGGATGGTCATTGCGAATTTATTCGCTATCCGACCAAAGCCCCTGTTAATGAGGCTGTTGCTAACATAATGTCTTTGTTTGTCGTTACATAAGAAAATAGATTTGGGAATAACAATTTGATTTTTTGAGTTTTATTGTGTTAAACTCAACAACAAGTCAAGAAATAATTTCAGAAAAATACTTGACTTGTAAGTATAAAATATGATTTAATAAAAAAATTGTAGCCGTGAAGGATACGGCACAATAAAGAAAGTTAACCGTAAAATACGAACCCAACATAAGGAGGGAATGTATGAAAAAGATTATTGCACTCACAATGATTGGTTTACTTGTTTTAGTAGCAGTTCCTGCAAAGGCTGCAAAAGTTTGGGATGACATGTCCTGGTGGGGAAATACAGGTGCAACACCGGAACCTGTAGCAGATTCACAAGGTCGTTCAGGTTATTGGTGGTGGCCCAAAGAAGCGGCTTCAAATAATGATGATTCTGAATTATGGGGCAATCGTGGTATTGTCTATAGTCAGTGGCAGAAGCCTGCTCCTCCAGCTCCTCCTGCTCCGACACCTCCGCCGCCAGCACCTCCAGTTCAAAAGAGAACAGCCCCTGTGTTCAACCATGTGCTATTTGATTTCGATAAAGCCATTTTGAAACCCGAAGGAAAAGCAGTTGTAGACGAAGTTATCGCCTACATGAAAAAATATCCGACGGACAAAATTACAATCGAAGGTCATTGCTGCAACATCGGAACAGATGAATACAATATGGGCTTAGGTCAACGCCGTGCTGATGCGGTGAAGAAGTATATGGTTGAAAATGGTATTGATGCTGGTCGTGTCACAACCATTAGTTATGGTGAGAGCAGACCTGCAGTTCCCAATGATACACCGGCGAATCGTAAATTGAATCGTCGCGCTGTATTCGTAATTACAATTGGAAACTAATACCGGGACATGGTATAAAACGGAAACTTTCTAAGTTGTGCCTGAATATAGGTAGGCACGCTGAAAAGCGTGCCTACTTTTTTATTTGCTCGTTATATTAAAGAGCAAAGATTTTTGTTCCTCTTATGGATATATCTATTATTTTATTGCTTCAGGTTTGCAAATAAAGAACAATATAAAACATAATATCATTTATATTTTCCCTCTCTTTTTTATACAATGAAATTTTTATTTTACAAATAGAGGTGTTTTGTTTATGAGTATTTTACATCCTGATGAAAATAAGGGGAATTATTACAGGGAACTGTGGACAAAGTATGTAGGTCGCGGACAACAAACATATACTCCATCGCAAATTGTGGTTGATAAAGCACAGGGGGTATATCTATGGACCATTGATGGACGCAAATTAACAGATTTTACCTCCGGTGTGTTAGTTAGTAATCTTGGTTATGCACATCCTAAATTTGAAACGAAATTTAAGGAATATTACAAACAATTGCCAAGAAATACCTATAACATGATTACACCAGTTCAGGTGGAGGCTTCAAAGAGATTGATTGAAAGTTTTGGTTATTCCAAAGCACAAAAAATATTGTGGGCGGCAAGTGGTTCTGAAGGAATTCAAAAAGCAATGTGGTCTGCTTTACATCGCTATCCGAAACGACATATTATCGTTGCCACAAGGCATGGATTTCATGGTAAAAAAGGATTGGCGGCGGATGTAACCGGGGATACCAGTCCTAACCCCAATGTTCGCTGGATTTCGTTTCCCATGGGAGAAGGTTATGAACAGGATTTTTATGAAAAAGAATTAAATCAACTTTGGGATACTCACAAGGAAAAGATTGCTTTATTAATTACCGAACCTTATTTAGGAGCGAAAGGTTCTTATCATCCTCCGAAATGGTATCATCAACTATTACAGCATTGGTGTAATGAACATGATATACCGTTTATTTTCGATGAAGTCCAGTCTTGTTTTGGCAGGACAGGAAATATGTATGCATTTCAAACCTATGGTGTCGAACCGGACCTGGTAGTATTAGGAAAAGGAATGGCAAGTGGTGAACCCGCATCGGCTGTTGTGGGTAGAGAAGACTTAATAGAATCTTTAGATTACGGCGAAGCATCAGATACTTTCAGTGGAGGAAGTTCTGCATGTTGTGCCGTATGTGCAACTATGGATGTATTCGAGGAAGATAAAATTGTTGAGCATGTAAAGAAAACGCAGGGAAAATTGCAAGATATATTAATGAAATTAAAACAAGAATTTCCTTTTATTATTGATGTAAGGGGAGAAGGTTTTGTGTATGGCGTTGACTGTATAACAGCAGAAATTGCAAATAAGTGTGTATTAGAAGCATATTACGGAACTGGAAAAGAAGGTATACACTTTTTAGGACCTTTAGCCAAAAAAGTTATTCGTGTCAGTCCTCCATTGATTATTAATGAAGAAGAATTGGACCATGCCTACCAACTATTAGTCTCCGCATGGAAAAGGATATAACAAGGATTTAATGAATGGATAATCTCAGTAAAGAATTAGCAAAATTAATGTGGAATGTTGGTATTTTTACGGAGACGGTTGCTTCTTTGGGGATGGAAAATATCCAGACTAAAGAGGACTTTTCGCCTGTTACTCTCGCAGATTTAGGGGCACAAATTATGGTTAGTCATTGGTTAAATATGCATTTTGAAGGAGAACCTCTGATTGCGGAAGAGTCCTTGAAATCTTTACCAAAAACCAACCGTGATGCCTTTATTGATAAATTAAAAGGGGTATTAGAATCCTTTTTGGGAAAATTGAGCCAAAAAGAAATTTTAGATTACCTTGAATTAAACTGCTTTTCAACGAAAAAAGAATCATATTGGGTGTTAGACCCTCTGGATGGGACAAAAGGGTTTATTCGAGGAAATCAATACGCTATTTCATTAGGTCATATCAACAAGGGAACAATTGATGTTGGGGTTTTAGCATGTCCCCGTTTGCGTTTGACCCATTTATCAGATAGAAAAGATGTCCAACAAGGTTGCCTATTCTTTGCAGAAAAAGGGAAGGGAGCATGGGTGCAACTTTGTAATCTTTC
This sequence comes from Candidatus Hydrogenedens terephthalaticus JGI OTU-1, assembly GCA_000493945.1. GTDB lineage: Bacteria > Hydrogenedentota > Hydrogenedentia > Hydrogenedentales > Hydrogenedentaceae > Hydrogenedens > Hydrogenedens terephthalaticus. The sequence continues at coordinate 39,382 of AWNW01000005.1, read as the reverse complement.
TTCTGACCCTATCCCTATACATGTTTCCCAATGTAAAGACCCTTCACAAGCCAAATTGTTTCGTTCCTATGAATCAAAGCATACAGATGTTGAGAAAACAAACCGATTTTGTGAGAAGATGGGAATGAAGTTGTCTATTCCTGTGGATAGCCAGGTGAAATATGGGTTATTAGCATGTGGAGAAGGTGAAATTATTTTGCGATTTACTCCACCAGACAATCCAAACTATCGTGAAAAAGTATGGGACCATGTCGGAGGTGCCATTATTCTTCATGAAGCAGGAGGAAAGGTAACAGATGTTTTCGGTAAAGCGTTTCAATATAACGGAGAGCCATTGCTAAGTAATTCCATAGGTGTTTTTGCCTCCAATGGATATTTGCATGATATTGGAGTAAATATATTGCAAGAGATTATGGGAGAATTATAGGAGAGGAAATAATGAAAATTGCAGTTGTTGGAGCAGGTATTGCAGGTTTAACCTGTGCTTATCAACTTTGTTCTAAACATAAAGTCTATGTGTTTGAAAAGAGTAATCGTCCCGGCGGTGGTATCCTTTCTATTAAATACAAGGAAGGGAATATTGATAATTATGTTGATTTAGGTTTTTGTGTTTACAATCGTGCTCATTATCCTAATCTCGTAAATTTATTAGACCAACTAAAACTCCGTTCTCAGGAAGTCCCTAAGAGTGTTATTATTAATCACCCAAGTAAAAAACTATACTGGTGTTTGGGTGATAATGAGCAGAGTTTCTCCTCTGCAATGGCATACCTAAAACCAATAAATTACAAAGTTTATTCTTTATGGCGGAGTTGGAAAAAACAATGGAAAGCCTTTTTAGAAAAAAAAGACTTGAAAACATCTTTGGCAGAGTATCTTAAAGAAGAAGGTATTTCTCCGGAGATTCAAACGAAATTCGTTTTACCGTTAATACAGTCTTTCTGGTGTGGGTTAAAAAGCAATCTGAATGATATGCCAGCGTATTTTCTTTTCTCATATTTAAGCAAATTAGGATTACTGGAAGGAGATGAAGACGCCCAATGGCGAGTTGTTCGTGGTGGTGGATTTCGAATTATCAGTCAATTAGTATCTTCTTTAATTAACCCCGTTCGATTTCAAACAGAGGTCGTTAAGATATCTCGCCGCCCGGAATATGTAGAAATAACCACCAACACAGGAGAAAAAGAGACTTTTGATGCCGTAATCATTGCTATACATGCAGAAGATGCACTGAAATTATTAGAAAAGCCTACACCCTCAGAAGAGCAAATTCTTTCATCTATTGGATATGAAGAATTTGATGTTGTGATTCATACAGATGAAAGATTTATTCAGACACCACTAAAAGAACCGTCTTCATGGTATATTCAGGTGAGCGATACCCCAGACAAAATTCCCCCTGTGATAACCTGGAATTTAAATCATTTACAACAATTAGCAATAAAGACAAACTTGTTTCTCACCTTTGCCCCTCAGGGGAATAATGTGCCAAAAGAAAAAACAATGACCGTCTTACGCAGGAAAGCCCCCAAACCTACATGGAAAATGCTAAGTGTTCAAAAAAGGTTCACAGAAATTAATGGAATTTGCAGAACATATTTTTGTGGAGATTATTGGGGTGATGGGACGCTTGAAGATTCTCTTGAAAGTGCATTACAAATTGTTCCTTTAATTGAAAAACAACAATCCCGCGCCCAAACTATATGATAAATAAAATTACCGCTTCCGTATTCGGGGAGCATGAACTTTTATATCCGGTTGATTTGAAATATCATTTTGAGATGGCGGTGTATTCTCAAGGTTTTCTGTTGTAGTTGTTCTATTTAAGTATTCCTTCCACCAGTCTGCCCACAACTGAGGGTTCGGACCCAAGTTGACACCTGTTCTATGGTGTAATATTGAAGAAAATTTTTGTGCCAGGCTTGGATTTCTGCCCATCACTTCTATAGAAAAAGGGATAAGAATATCAAGAGGATAATTACTTATTCGCTCAGTGATATATTCAAGAACCCGTTGCGACACTGAAAACTCCCCCAACAGAATCCGACGAATATACTCTTCCGCCAGACTACCTCCATATTCTAAAATCGCATAAGCCGATGTCAATGATACAGAAACAGAATTATATTGTAACAATTGAACCCACTGTTCTAAGGATAAACAATGCGGCATATTAGCGAGTGATTGAACACAAGTGTATAAAATTTCTTCCGACTGTGTCGTTTGTATTTCATTCCACAATAAAGGAACAGATTTCTCTGATTTTATTCTTCCCAATACATAAATAATGGTTCGCTTTTCCACCATATCCTGAGGATTTTCTTGTAGTAATGCAATCAGATTTTCTTCCAGTTCCTCTTTCAGATATGGCAAAATTTGGTTTATTATCAGAGCCTGTTCAGGTGTCCCTTTACCAAGGTAATGTATCATTTTTTGAATAAAACTCTGTGAATCATTAGCGTAAAGTTTTTTACATGCCTTTAACCGCATTTCGTCAGATAACAGAAGAAAAATCTCCTCAAACTTAGGTGTAATATTAATTCCCTTAGACGCAACCAATTGTTCTTTTAACAGGGGTTCAGATGTTTGGGAAACAACAGGAGGCGTAGGGGTATTATTTCTCAAGAACGAATTATCAAAATCAAAAGAAGGAGGCTCCGTAAAAGAGGGATGTAATTCAAAAAGGACAGATTGCTTTAATTGTTTTAATCTTTCGATAGTCTGTTCTATATGAGTAGAATGCAAATCAGTTTCTATTGACGCTGTATTACTTTTTATTTCTTTTAATTCCTCACCGTAGGTGTAAAAAATAGGAACCGCGGAGATGAATAAAAAAAATAAAAGGATAAAAAATATGTGATTAGTTATGATTCTGAACATGCAAAAAAATTGTCTCTTAATTTGGATCCATTCCAAATATTTCTTATATCTAATTTTAGCATGGAATTAAAACATAATAAGAAATATATACTTACGAAAATTTTTTGAATATTATCCCAGAAGAATAATTCCCTTTTTATTCACTATAATACATCGCAATCCAAAATTTATTTACAGGATGGATTTTCAATTTATCAGGTATCTTTATGGTCGTCATTACTTTCTCATATTTGCGAGGAATCAAAATAATCCGTTGTGTGCCGCTTTTCTCTGTCAGGAAATCCGTGATTGTTTTCATAATATTTTTCAGGGCTGTTTCCGGGTCAAGACCCTGTTCTTCGGGCAATTCTTTTTCAGGGACAGGTATGTGTGTATAAAACTCAAAACCGTTTAGATCATTTGATTTTATACAATAAAATTCCGGTTGATGAAATTGACTTAGTAAAGGCTGAATATCATTGGCTAATTGTTTCATATCTTTCCCATTAGGATAATAGGCGGAAAAACCTTTTGCGGATATAATCAGTGCGGAGTTGATTAAGGCTATAATTACAAGTTTCTTCACAGAGATAAAATTGCATTCCATAGCACTCTGCAATATTCTACCCATCATTATAGTTAAAGGTATAAAAACGGGAAGTATATACAAAGTTAACCGAGATTTACTTACTAAGAAAAAAATAAATGGAAATACAAAACTAACAATTAAAAGAAACCATTGAGGTTCAGAACACGAAAAAGAGAAATATTTCCCATTATCTTTCTTGTTTCTGTATAAAGCATAAAGTAATAGAAACAGCCAAAAACCTGTCCCAAAAATAACAGGTACAAAATACATGGGGAATACCTTATACCATTCTGGATTTCTGTCAAATTCACCTTCAGCAAGCCTTCCCACGGTTTCATGAAATAACCAATACTGTAATAATCCAGGATGCTTCATGTTTTCCCAGAAATACCATGCAATACCTACCATAAAGAAAATCAATATGCCAATAGGTGAGATGAAATACCATAATTTTTCTTTATAAACAAGCCATCGCCATAAACAGAAAGGAAGTATCCCCATCAGGGGTATAAAGCCCATAGGACCTTTCGTTATACAACCCAAACCTATTCCTAACCAGAACAGGTATATAAACCACCTGTTTTTTGTTTGATATGCTTTCCAAAAAGCAAAAAAAGTTAGGGAATGCCACAAAACAAGGAGTGTGTCTGTAGATATAGAATTAGCCCCTCCGACTAAAAAAGGAGAACACGAATATATAAGAGCGGAAATAACTCCCGTGGGCAAATCCCAGAGTGATCTTGCAAAAAGATACACAAAAACCACAGTAAAAATAAAAGCAGGAATAAGATAAAAACGAGCACCCCATGTACTATTATCACCGAAAATAAAAAGCCCAGAAGCAATAGCAATATAGGTTAATGGTGGTTTTGTCCAATGATGTTTTCCGTGTAATACAGGTTCTAATAGATTTCCAGACTGCATGGTTTCCCGAGCACACAAAGCATACCTGCCTTCTGTGGTTTCATATAAGCCACGACTTCCCTGAAATAAGGTTACGCATAAGAACGACAAAATTAAAGCAAAAAAAAGAAGTGAAGATGTTTTGTTAGAAAGTATTTTTGAAGATAAATTTTCAGAAGACATATTCAAAATAGATTTTAATTAAGGTTAATGGAGGAAATTATAGAACTTGACTATAACAAAAGTAAAGTTATAAGAGTAATACGATAAAAATGGAAGATATATTCACAGATATCCATGTTTTTCCAATTGTTCTTTTAATTCCGGAGGCAATACCGTTGTATTTTCGGAAGCAGGTATTTCCTTCTTGTTCGGCAAACTTTCAATCTGTTTCATCAATTCAGAAACAATTTCAGGATGTTTTTCATATACATTGGTTAATTCCTTAGAGTCTTCCGTAAGATTGTATAATTCAATTTTATTTGTATTTCTGTCCAATATAAGTTTCCATGGATACTTCATAATTCCCTTTAGGTCTAATCCCATATCCTTCCATGACCCCCATGTAACCATTTCAATTATTGTGTTTTCATCCACTTCGTTCAAAAGATTATAACCTTCAAACTGCGAATATGGAGGTAAATTAAGCAAAGAAACAACTGTTTTCGCAAAACCAGCGGTAGAAATGGACGTATCTATTTTTTTAGGTTTTATTCCTCTTCCATGAATAATTACAGGCACACGAATTTGTTCCTCATATAGGGATGTCCCATGTCCAACCCCTTTATGTTCCCAAAACTCTTCACCATGGTCCGAAAGAATGAAAAAAATTGTGTTTGGATATTTTTTCTTTATGGTATTTACCAATTTTTCTACTTCTGTATCTGTAAATCGTATTTCTGCATGATACCTTCTTCGGAGTTCTTTTTTTTCTTGTTCTGTAAAATCATGGGAGGGAGGTTCCGATCGTTTTCCTATATTGTAATAAACAAGTTCCATCAGATAGTTAATAATTACATTCGGTGCTATATATGTTTCGTCAACTACATCTGTATTATCCGAATTTTTCAGTAAGTTTAAATATTCAGACGGAGGATTATAAGGTAGGTGAGGGTCCATGAAATGGCTATAAAGAAAGAAAGGACGCTTTGTTTTATTAATGAATTGAATTGATTTCTCCGTTACAAACGAAGCCGGTGCATCATTTTGGAAAATAAAGTGTTCTTCACGAAATCCCTGGGCAAAACCCAGTAACGGAGCCAAATTAGCGTTGCTTTGAACCGCGTAAGTTTCATATCCCTGTTGGGACAAATATTCTGGGAGTGTAGTAAAGGTATTATTCAAAACATCACTTACAGGTGCGTTTGGGTCTTCATTTCGAACACTATATCGAACGCCATGTTTTTCCGGAGGCAAACCTGTTAGCAAAGTTGCTATTGTAGGCTTTGTCCAACTGCAAGGTGTAACCGCACAAGGAAAATAAATAGATTGTTTAGCAAGTTTGGATAAAAAAGGTGTAATGGGGTTAGGTTCTTCATCAGGATTAATACAATCTGCCCGTAGCGTATCAATAAGAATGAATACAATATTGGGCTTTGCATGATGATATTTTTGGAAGTAATACCCCAAAAAAATAAATATACCCCCAATTGCAACGATAAATAATATTAAAAAAATCTGTTTATAAGACATAGCAAAACGGATTAAATTTCTGTATCTATTTCAAGGTCATAAACAAATGTTTGTTCTCCCTGTAAAGGACATTGCACCAACCATCTACCTTCAGGGGACATTATTCCAGACGGACAATTGATTACACCATGTTCAGATGCGGAATTTACAGTTACTATATAGCATTTACTTTCTCGAGCCCTTAGCCGTAAATTAATATCATAATAGGGAAGATAAGTCTGGTCTATACCTGTGTTTATAAGATGAAAAATAATCTGTGCCCCGCGTTTACCCAACTGATATGATAATCTTGGGTCAGGGTAAGGACCAAAACCGGGTGCCACCCATAAATCATTCCCCAACAAACATCCGAAGTTTATTCCCTTATATTTAAATAATCGTAATTCTTCACCGGGACGACACCATTTGCGATCTTCTTCTGTAGGAACCAGTTTTTCCTGTGTCCCTAAAAGTTTCCCCTCATCCGTATAAACCCTCGCTTGAATGTATGTATTCCCATCCATTCGCACGCCTGTTCCTATAATGCTTGAAACATAGGATTTTTTGCATGCTGAAGCGATTTGTTTCCATGCTTCTGTGGTTCGGGTATCACTAAAATTGTTGTTATATCCTGTCAAACTCATTTCAGGGAATACGATTATATCGCAATCTCCTTTCTGTATATGTTCAAGTATTTTTGGAAAATTTTCTTTCTTTGTATTTGCTACTTTCATTTGAACACCTTTAATTCTTAATACAGCCATGTGATACTCCTTATCATTTAAATTTCATATACGTATTATCTCAAAGGTAATGAAATGTTTTAAATTTATTATATTCACTTTGCCTTGTAGAATAACATTATTCTTATTTAGAACATTTTGTTTTTTGTATATTTTGTCAATACTCTCTTAAATCCTAAAAAAATTATTTTTTGAAAGAAAAGTTGGTATAATTTTGTTAGACAAAGAAAAAAAGAAAAATTGATATACACAACCATTTTTTTATATCATACGATATTGGAGATTTTATAAAAGGTTGGTGTGTGAATAAATTTATATAAAAGATATTTGGTGAGATATATTTTTTACTAAAATAATTATAATAATTTTTTCATGATGAAAAAAGAGAACTTAGGATATAAAATTGCTTTACAATGAACCTGAAAATAATGACCCGTTGGAAGCCATTGAGAAAGAGATTATTGAGTGGAAAAAATATTATGGAGATATTTCTCTTAGTTTTTCTAATATAATAGACCGTTTAAAAGATAAACTCCCCCGATTACGAATGCTTCTAAGAAATCGCAAGAGCCTGAATACATATCTTCAGAGGATTCAAGAATCTTTTTCAAAGACAACCACTCGAGAGGAACAATTTTTACTACAAAGAAGAACTCTAAACCAGCTTCGTGAGATTCGTTCAGCATTAGCCCATTGTTATACAGCGATAATTGCCTTTGAAGACGCTTTTGACCGAACAGTAACGATGATAGAAAGACTTCCCGAGGATACTATTTCAATGTCACCGGTTTCTTCTCAATCACACAAGAAAATGGTTTCTGAGGAGGAATTATTACAAGAACTGCAAAGGGTCCATGGTTTGATTTCTGGTATTGATGCAGTCCAACGAGGTGTTGAATATTCGGGTGATATAAAGAAAGGAGAAGAAGATTCGGAAAAATTGCGAATTGGAGATATTTTACTAAAAGAGGGGGTAATTACCGAAGAACAATTAAATAAAGCTCTTGTATATCAAAAACAAAGCAGTTATAAAGAGCATCTGGGAACGGTTTTAGTAAAGTTAGGGTTTGTAGATGATATAACGATTGCAAAGGTTCTCGCAAAACAGAGTGGCTATCCCTTTATAGAAGATTTAAGAAAAGAAATTGTGCACTCTATAGCCTTAAAGGTTATCCCGGAGAGAATGGCAAGACAACATGAATGTATGCCTTTACAAATACGAGGAAATACACTTCGGGTAGCAATAGCCAATCCCTATAATTTATTAGCATTTGAAGATTTAAAATTGGCTTCGAATTGTACTCTGGATATTATAATAGCCCCACGAAACCAGATTATTGCTATGATACAAAAATATTATGCTTCGTAATAAAAAACAATTTATCTTCGAAATGATTTTTTATTCACGGTGTATATGGCTTTCTAATATCAAACGATTACGAGCACTCAGAATTCGGTAATCTTCTATATGAAAATCAGAAACTGATTCGATAAGAATCTCTTTCTGGAATTCCTTCTGCAAACTTTCAAGAATAGGTTCATTTTCTTCGCGTAATCTCTTAGCAATATCGGGATGGGTTTGAAGTATAAATTTTTTTTCTTTATTAACCACAAACATACTTTTTAATTTGCGAAGTATGTCTAATAAAACTGTTGTGATAGATTTTACATGTCCGCGTCCATAGCAATAAGGACAGGGTTGAGATAATGTCTTAATTACATTTTGCTTCAACCGCTGTCGGGTCATTTCTATCATACCGAGTTCACTAATTTCAGATACTGTAATTCTTGCGCGGTCATTTTTTAATAAATTAATAAAGTGATTTAAAAGTTTTTTTCGGTTCTGTTCTAATGCCATATCAATAAAGTCAATTACAATGATCCCATTCAAATCACGAAGACGTACCTGCCTGGCGATTTCTTCCGCTGCTTCAAGATTTGTTTGAAGGATTGTTTCTTCTAATTCCTTTTTTCCTGTAAAACTACCCGTATTTACATCAATCGCGACTAATGCCTCTGTTAAATCAATAGTAATATACCCGCCCGATTTAAGTTGCACATTTCGTTGGAGAATTTTATCAATTTCCCGTTCAATATTCATTTTTTCAAATATAGGTGTTTTTAATTTATAAAGACGCACTCTTTTTTTAAGTGCAGGTTCAAGTATGTCGAGAAAGTTAATAATTTTTTCATACTGGAAAGGATTATCTATGGTCAATCGTTGAATCTCTTTAGTAAATCGGTCTCGAATAATGCGTAATATAGGATTTAAATCTTCCCGTACAAGCCCAGTTCCTTTCAAAGTGCGATATTTTTCGTTAACTCCTTCCCACACGCGAAGCAAATACATAATATCGTTTTCTAAATCTTCGCGAGGTTTGTTTTCTGCAGCTGTTCTAAAAACAATACCCATTCCCTTGGGTTTAATTTGATTCATAATTTTCCGTAATCGCTCTCGTTCCTTTTCAGATTCGATTTTCCTCGAAATACCCGTAGCATTTATAGTAGGGAAGAGGACTACATACCTTCCAGGTATCGTTATAAATGTAGTAAGTCTTGCCCCTTTATTTCCTATTTGGTCCTTAACTACCTGAACCATAAGATATTGATTTGTATGGAGTATATTTTGAATTCGAGGTGGACCTGTTACAGTTTTTCGGTGGAGTGGGCGAGGCACCATTCCTTCATCAAGAATAATATCTTCAAAATCTGTAGATATATCCGAAACATATAAAAAACCGTTTTTCTTTATTCCTATATCTATAAATGCCGCCTGAATACCGGGGATAATAGAGTCCACTCTCCCTTTGTAAATATTTCCAACAATAGAAGGAGTTTCTGCCCGTTCTATCATCAGTTCTGTTAACTTTTGGTTTTCTAATAAGGCAATGCGAGTTTCTAATGGTTCTACATTAATTACTAATTCTTTCATAGTATCTTATCCTGAAAATAAATATGATTTTTCCCGTGGAACACTATATATTAAACCTATACCTGTTATACAAGTGAGGTAAAAAGAACGACCCCAACTTAGAAAAGGCAAGGGCAACCCAGTTACAGGAAGTATTCCCATAGTAATAGCAATGTTTATAAAAATATGAAACAAGAATATAATAGTAATCCCTGTAATTAACAACTTTCCTTTCAATTCCGTTGCATTTATGGCAAGATGTAAACATCGAAGAAGAAATAATCCGTATAAAACAATAAGTAGTGCAGATTTATAAAAACCATGTTCTTCGGCAAATAGTGAAAAAATAAAATCTGTATGATGTTCAGGCAGGTATTTTAATCGAGTTTGAGTTCCCTGACGAAATCCTTTTCCGTTAATCCCACCACTTCCGATGGTAATTCTGCTTTGATAGGTTTGCCATCCTCCACCTTGTATATCTGCCTCGGGATTAAAAAATGTATAAATCCGCATCAGTTGATGCGGTTTAAGGGGTAAAAAGTCAGGATGTTCTCCCGCTTGTATTTGTTCGGGTGTAAGACTATTCACTTCAAAGAAAACAAAGCCCATTAAGATAACGCCCGCAAGAATAGTTGCTAACCAATGCCACACTTTACAACCTGCAATCCATAGCATTATCATCGTAATAGGAATAATACACATCGCAGTCCCAAGGTTCGGTTGCAAAAAAATTAGAATAATAGGAACTCCAGAGATTATAAAAGTTAATATATACCAATGGAGTTTTTTTATATTATCGCCAATTTTCCCAAAATACCATGTGAGTGTAAGTACAATTATAATTTTATTTATCTCTGAAGGTTGAAATCGTATAGGTCCCACGGGTATCCATCGCTCACTTCCTTTTGCCTGAACACCAAAAAATAGTACGACGACAAGAAGTAAAATGGAAAAAGAATAAAAAAGCGGTGCAAAAGCAATTATAATTCGGTAATCAATCATTGTGATAAAGAACAAAATAGGAAGGCTTATAAAAAAAATCGAAACATGCTTTACAAAATAGGAATAATCTTCATTTTGACTGGCACTATACATATTAACCCAACCTATTACAACCAGAATCAACATCAATAAAAAAAGAATAGGGTCAATACGATTTAATCTCCGCCAGTTTATAATATGTATACCACTGTCCTCAATTTCGAACTGTATTTTAGGTGGATGAGTTATATTTTCTATAGAACTCAATGTTGAATCCTTCCTATTGATTCTTGGGCTATCAATTGAATATCTTGTTTAGGTTCACGGTTATAGAAAAAATGAATGACTTTTTGTGCTAAGGGCGCCGCCGCAGAAGAACCGTGATGTCCGTGTTCTACAAGTATGCAAAGGGCTATTTTAGGTTTTTTATCTGTGACCCCTGCTACAAACCATGCATGGTCTCTCATTTCCCATGGGATTTCTTCTTCACTTTTGTATTTCTTATGATGTTCTAATGACATAATTTGAGCAGAACCCGTTTTCCCGATAACAGTAATTCCATCAACTTTGGCAAGTTTGCCTGTTCCTGCTCTTGCTTCCCCTATGGATTCAACACAAAGTCTCATTCCATCTATAACTGTTTCTAATGTCTTCTTTGAAAATATCTGTTCTTCAGGTTGAGGTGGGACAAAATCAGCATTTAGATGAGGATAAATTCGATGTCCCCCATTAATAATAGTTGCCATCAATACAGCGTTTTGTAATGGTGTTGTGGCACAACTTCCCTGTCCGATACTCAAATTTACGGTATCCCCCGGGTACCATTTTTGTTCCCATACAGGTTTATGAGCATTTATTTTTGCTTTCCATACACGATCTGGAATGAGCCCCGGAACCTCTCCCGGCAAATCAATACCTGTTTTTTCACCCAGACCTATTTTATGACAATACTCCGATATAGCATCAACTCCCAATTTAAGCCCCACATTATAAAAAAATACATCACAGGAATAAGCAAGGGCTTCACGAACAGTAACCGATCCATGTCCATACTTCTTCCAGCATTTCCATTCTCTACCCGTTCCACCAATTTTAAAAGCCCCCGGACAGAAAAAGGTTGTTTTGGGAGTAATAACCCCTTTTTCAAGAGCGGTTGCAGCAAGAAATACCTTAAATACCGAGCCGGGCGGATATTGTTCGCTTATAGCACGATTTGTCATTCGATTGGGTTGTTTATTCAGTAGAAGTTCAAGTCTTTCGGCATCTTTCCCTTTAGTAACAAATATATTCGGGTCATAATTGGGACTGCTTGCCATTGCCAAAACGGCTCCTGTGTCTGCGTCTAAAACAACTATAGAACCCGGTTGGCTTGCAAGCAAATTCTCGCAGAGTTTTTGAAGTTCAATATCCAGAGTTAATACAAGGTTTTTCCCTGGCGTTGGCAATTGACGAAGCCCTGCCTCTTCAGTTAGTAAGTGCCCTCGTGTATCTTTTCGGACAAGTAGCAGATTTCCATAGCGGTCTGTGCGTAATTGAGGTCTTCCCGATGCATATTTTGTAACAGTCATATATCCATCAGTTCCTTTGAGAATATTTTCATAATACCGTTCAATTCCACTCCTTCCAATGAAATCGCCAGGAAAATACCTCCCTTCATATAAAACCAGTTCATCACGGTTCGTCTCATTAATATATCCGATAATCTGACCCGCCGTATTTCCTAATGGGTATCTTCTTTGGGGTTGAACAGTAACATATACCCCAGGAAGTTGAAAATTATTTTCCTCAATCCGTATCCAATCAGAACGAGATATATCTCTTTTGAGTGTTATTTGCGTAAAAGGTTCTGCTTTGAAATTTTCAACTTGTTCTAAAATCCAGAAAGAAGGAACATTAATAAGTTTTTCTAAAGTCTCCGCAACATTTTTATATCGGTTTGACGGACAATCTCCGGGAACAAATATAACATCTGCTGAAGGGCGATTATCTGCCAAAATAGTTCCATCTTTTGTAAGTATTTTTCCACGGTCGGCTTTCATCCGTTGGGGCCAGATACGATTATTTTCTGCCTTTTCTCGATAAAGTTCCGCATCTCGCACCTGTATTGTCCACAAACGGAATATGAGAATTGCCATACTAAAAATTACAAGGAATATAACCAATGAGAAGCGATAAAAAAAATTCTTTTGTGTCACATGGTTCATACTCATATCATTTGCCCGGAGAATATGCAGAGAAAAAATCTGTGAATCGGAAAATTTGTTGTAATAACCAAAAAACAAAAGGAGTCATTAATGCACTATAAAAAGCAGATGGCACTGTGTTTATAAAAATCACATAAATAAGATTCGTATAAGGGTCCTGAAGGTAAACAATAATATTAAACAAAATGCCGTGTAAAACAGCCCCACCAAAGACTAATGCCGATTTAATAGCAGGATGCTCACTGATTAACCGCCCGGATAATTTACCAAAAATAAAACCTGTAATCACAAGACAGAGGATATGATGTCCCAGTGCCGTATTACTTGCAATATCCTGATATATCCCGGCAAATAAACCTGTAAACATAGCCCGCTCTTCACCATAGAATAAAGCAAAATAAATTACCATAATCAATCCAAGGTCAGGAGTTACCCCCTGAATCCTCAATATGTCCGGCCAGCCGGTTTGCAATACAGAGAGGATTAGAACAATTATTATCCAGATAATATGATTAATGTTCATGGATTAAGACTCTTATTAGGGTGCTAATAATTCCTGTATTGGAGTTTGTGATTCTGTTTTCTCATTATATATTTTCCCTTCACTAATATGGGCATTATCAAAATCTGCAATATTCAATGGGTCTATTTTGTCGAGTATAATAAAAACGCAATCCAATTTATACGGGTCTACTATGGGTGTTATATCGGCACTTTTCCACAGTGTTCCCGACTCATGAATTGCCTGAATAATCCCAATAGGCAGTCCCGGTGGAAAGGTGCTTTCAGAACTGGTTACTACATAATCTCCAACACGAACTTTATCATATATATCAATATAATTCATGGTGCAGATTTTGCGTAAATCCCCGGAGGGATAAATGACACCATCATAGGGGCGTAATCTTTCGCGTTGTATCATGGCTCCAATTCGGCATTCACGATGATGTAATGTCGCAACGACAGAGGAGAACAAAGAAGTTTCTATTATAATACCAACAACACCTTCAGGGACCACTACAGGTTGGGATACAGAAACACCATCTCGTGAACCGCGATCTATCCGCAAGGCTCCCTGATAAGTCTCTAAAACATTTGCTTGCAATAATTTTAAGGACTTCCATTCCTCCGGAAGAGTTGCCATTTTCAGTTTTTTCTCCAATTGATAATTTCTTTCCCCTTTTTCAATAAGGGCTAACCGTAATCGAAGGATGTCCTCTTTTAATGTTTGATTTTCATTTTTCAAATAATCCGTTTCAAAGAACACAGCAACAACATAGTCCAAAAATTTTCCTGTTTGTGCTTTTATGCTTATGAGAGGATGGGTTGTTAAATAAATTCCTTGTTTAAGGAAATTACGGATAGGCGTTGAAGGTGTTTCTCTCAGGAGAGAAATAATACATAATAAGCATATTACCACAAAAATAATGGTTGACCGATATGCTTTTGATGTATCCAATGTATTCATCTTTTAATTAGATTTTAATATATATTAAAACTTTTTACCCTCTTCTCACTTCTAATGAAATATATTATAAAAATAAGTCGAACAAAATTAAAGTTTTTCTTCTGGATAATTTTTCAATTCTTCGAGGAATTTTCCTCCGCCAAGCACGACTGCTGAGAGAGGGTCTTCTGCAATAGACACATGAAGCCCTGTTTCTTTAGAAAGCAATTGGTCTAATCCTCTTAAGAGAGCACCACCCCCGGCGAGTACAACGCCACGGTCCACAATATCTGCTGACAATTCAGGGGGTGTTCGTTCAAGCGTGAAACGAACAGCCTCTATAATCTGGCTGACAGGGTCTTTTAAAGACTCCCGGATTTCCTCAGATGTGATTGTAATAATTCGAGGCAATCCCATTACCTGGTCTCTACCTTTTACCTGTAATTCAAGTTCTTGCTTCAAAGGAAAAGCAGACCCGATAGCAATTTTTATTTCTTCTGCTGTCCGTTCTCCAATCATCATATTATACGAGCGTTTCATGTGATTAATAATAGCCTGGTCCATTTCATCGCCCGCAGTACGGACAGACTTCGAAAAAACAATACCCCCTAAAGAAATTACAGCTACTTCAGTTGTTCCCCCTCCGATATCTACAATCATACTTCCTTGAGGTTCATGGACAGGAAGCCCCGCACCAATTGCCGCTGCCATAGGCTCTTCAATGATGTATACCTTCTTAGCACCGGCTTGCATGGCACTTTCTGTTACCGCTCTTCGCTCTACGGCTGTTATGCCCGAAGGAACACCTACTGCCACACGAGGCCAAATAAGTCTACGACGGTTATGAACCTTCTGTATAAAATATCGAAGCATTTGCTGGGTCGTTTCAAAGTCTGCTATAACACCATCTTTCATAGGACGAATGGCTACAATATTGCCCGGAGTGCGGCCTATCATATTTTTGGCTTCATTACCTACCGCACGAACCCTTCCTGTATCTTTATTAATTGCTACAACGGAAGGTTCACTTAAAACAATGCCCTGTCCTTTCACATAAACAAGTGTATTGGCTGTCCCCAAATCTATTGCCATATCGTGGGAAAATAACCACGGTATTTGTCGTACCATTTCTAACACAGGATTTTTCTCCTAATTTTTTGTTTTGTTGAGAATTACGATATAAGAGAATAGAGACTATGAAATTTAAGGTTTTATTATAACAAAATTGTAAAGTTTTTTGTAATTGTATTTATAATTTAATTTGCACAGAAAATTAATTTTGGTATTGATTATATTGTTAAAACAACTTATATCAGGAAATAACAAATTTTAAAGAATTGTTTTATCAGGATATATTTGTTATCATATATGTAAGATATATAATGGCTATTTTGTGATATAAAGTCCAATATTTCGTCATTAATTTATTGAAATTTTTCGTTTAATATTAGAATAATTAAAGATTTACAAAGGTTTTGTGTTTGAATGAATAGTTTTTTAAAGCAAATATCATTATGGGTAGTCTTTTTGATTATAATGGTTCTTGTGCTGTCCAATTTCTCAAAAGTGAGAGGACCTCGCAAAGAACTTCTTGAACCCGATTTTGTGCAACAACTACAACAGGGGAATATTAAAACGGTAACTATTCGTGAGTCGGGGAATAACCTTAAACAAGTATATGCAGAATTGAAAAATGAGGTAGAAGGGCAGAAAAAAATTCAGTTTAATACAGATAATTTTAAGGAAGAATGGAAAGAACAGTTAGAACAACAAGGGGTTATATATAAATATGAAACAGATAATCCGTTGTGGCAAGGGATTTTAATTAATGTTCTACCCTTGCTCATTATTATGGGGTTGTTCTGGTTTCTAATGTTCAGACAGGTCCAGGGCGGCAGTAACAAAGCACTATCATTCGGAAAAAGTCGTGCGCGTTTGGTTAATCAGAGCGATAAAGTAGTCACTTTTAATGATGTAGCCGGTGTAGATGAAGCAAAAGAGGAATTAAAAGAAATTGTAGAATACTTAAAAGACCCCAAAAAGTTTTCCCGACTGGGTGGCAGAATCCCAAGGGGCGTTTTATTAGTAGGTCCTCCGGGTTCCGGGAAAACCTTATTAGCCCGTGCTGTGGCAGGTGAAGCGAATGTTCCATTTTTTAGTATCAGTGGCTCCGATTTCGTAGAAATGTTTGTGGGTGTAGGGGCAAGTCGTGTGCGGGATTTGTTCCAGCAGGGATATAAAAATGCACCCTGTATCATTTTTATTGATGAAATTGATGCAGTAGGAAGACAAAGAGGTGCTGGATTAGGTGGCGGACATGATGAAAGAGAGCAGACATTGAATCAATTGTTGGTAGAGATGGATGGCTTTAATAGTAATGAGGGTGTTATTTTAATGGCTGCAACAAATCGCCCGGATGTACTGGATAGGGCTTTACTTCGTCCAGGACGATTTGACCGTCAGATTGTGGTAGCAAATCCCGATGTCCGTGGTAGAAAACAAATATTAGAAGTACATATACGAAATCAGAAAGTACCTATGGATGATGATGTTGACCTTGAAGTATTAGCAAGAAGCACCCCTGGTTTTTCAGGAGCCGACCTTGCAAATATGGTAAACGAAGCAGCATTACTCGCAGCAAGACGGAATAAAGAAAAAGTGAGTATGATTGATTTTGAAGATGCCAAAGACCGTGTTTTAATGGGCCCTGCTCGAAGGAGTTTGGTGTTAAGTGCAAAAGAAAAATTACAAACGGCATATCACGAAGCAGGGCATGTCTTAATCGGTCGTTTGTTGCCCGATGCCGACCCTATACACAAAGCAACTATTATTCCACGGGGTCCCTCCTTAGGTGTTACCAGTTTCTTACCCGAGGAAGATAGACACAATCTTACGCTAAGGTGGTGTTTAGCAACGATACGGGTTACTATGGGAGGACGCGCCGCAGAAGAAATTGTCTTTAATGAGTTTACAAGTGGTTGTGCCAATGACCTACAACAAGCAACCCGTTTAGCCCATTCAATGGTTTGTGAATGGGGAATGAGTTCATTAGGACCGATTGCCTTTGGTAAAAATGACGAAGTATTTTTAGGCCGTGATTTTGTCCGAATGCGAGAATTTAGTGAAGAAACGGCTGCATCTGTTGACCGAGAAGTTCATAAAATTATTGAAGATGCTTATAAAGATACCCGTGAACTTTTAGAAAAGCATAAAGATATATTAGATGCGTTAGCAAAAGCATTGAACGAAAAAGAAACATTAGAATCCCATGAAATTGATGATATAATTTGCTCCGTTGGGGGTGAACATGTTCTCCCGGAACGATGGAAGAAGGAAAAACAGAAAAAAATAACGGAAGAGGCAAAGCCTCAGGAACCCAAAACCGAAGGATTGCCAGAATTACCTACACCTTCTCAACCCCCGTTACCTGACCTTGCTTAGTTCTTATTAATAGTGGGATGGGAAAATACTAAAATGTCAAAACGAACAAAGGTTATTGGTATCTTAAATGTTACCTTAGACTCCTTTTACGATGGGGGACATTATTTTTCCTTAGAAAATGCATATAACCATGCTATTCAAATGATTAAAGAAGGATGTGATTATATAGACATAGGTGGAGAATCCTCTCGTCCCGGTTCCGAGCCTGTGGAAGCGCAAGAAGAACAACGAAGAATTTTACCTGTATTAGAAAAACTACAAGATATTACTGTTCCATGTTCTGTGGATACTTATCGCTCAGATACCGCTCGTAAAGCCTTGAAATATGGCGTCTCAATGATTAATGATATATCTGCTTTCCGATTTGACCCCGAATTAGCAGAAGTTGTTGCAGAAGCAGGTTGTGAATATGTTTTAATGCACATGCAAGGAACACCGAAAACAATGCAATTGCAACCCCATTATAACGATGTTGTATCAGATATATGTGCTTTCTTTGAAGAACGATTAAATTTTGCAGAAAAACATGGAATAAACAGAAGTAAAATATGGCTTGACCCCGGTTTTGGGTTCGGAAAAACTGTAGAGCAAAATTTAACTTTACTCCGCCGAATTAAAGAATTTTTCCAATTTGGATTGCCCGTGTTAATAGGGACTTCTAACAAATCAACAATAGGAGCAGTTTTAGATTTGCCTGTTGACCAACGAGTCGAAGGGACATCGGCTACAGTTGCATGGGCTGTATTTCAGGGTGTTCATGCAGTAAGAGTTCATCAGGTAAAAGAAATGGTTCGAGTTGTGCGTATGAGTGAGGCTATAATTTATGGAATGGATAAAGGATGAAGGAATATGAAAAAACGATTATTCGGAACCGATGGTGTTCGTGGAATAGCCAATGTCTACCCGATGACTACCGAAATGGCTTTAAAAATCGGGCGGGCTGCAGGTACTATTTTTCAACGAGAAAACCGACAGCATACAATACTTATTGGGAAAGATACTCGCCGTTCATGTTATATGCTTGAAAATGCATTAACGGCGGGGTTGTGTTCGGTAGGAGTGCGGGTTTTACTTACAGGACCTCTTCCAACACCGGGAGTTTCCTATATCATGCGGAGTTTGCGTTGTGATGGAGCGATTATGATAAGTGCCTCTCATAACCCGTATCACGACAATGGCATAAAAATATTCGGTCCAGATGGTTACAAAATCCCCGATGAAATTGAAGATGAGATTGAACGATTAATTCAAACAGGTGAAGTAGACCAACTCCGACCTACAGGCGAAAAAATCGGAACCGCAAAACGGATTGACGATGCGGTAGGTAGATACATTGAATTTGTAAAAGCAACTTTCCCTAAAGGTATGCGATTGGACGGCTTGCGGATAGTTGTTGACTGTGCCAATGGGGCGATGTATCGTGTCGGACCTGACACTTTATCCGAATTAGGTGCAGAAGTAATTCCTATTGGGGATAAGCCTAATGGAATAAATATTAACGATAATTGTGGTTCGGTATACCCCGAAGAGATGCGAGCACAGGTTATTCGTGAAAAGGCAGATGTGGGTATTGCCTTTGATGGTGATGGAGACAGGTTAGTGATGGCTGATGCTCATGGAAGATTGTTGGATGGAAACGCTATCCTTGCTATTTTAGGAGTGGATTATTTACAAAGAGAAGTGTTGGGAAATAAAACCCTCGTAACTACAGTTATGGCGAACGCAGGATTAGAACGAGCCGTAAAACCTTATGGTGGGCATGTTGTGCGAACCGGGGTAGGGGATAGAGCCGTTTCTGAAACATTAAAAAAAGAAAACTCTAATTTGGGCGGTGAACCTTCCGGGCATATTGTTCTGTTAGATTATAATGTAACAGGTGATGCGATGATTTCTGCTTTACAGGTGTTGGCAATAATGATACGAAAAGACCAGCCTCTTTCGGAATTAGGAAAAATTTACCAGCCCTTACCCGAGCAACATGGCAAAGTTCCCTGTGAAGGTAAGGAAAAGTTAACAAAAGAGCAATTGGATAAAGTTTCAGAAGAAATAGAAAAAGAGTTAAATGGCGAGGGAAAGGTAGTCGTCCGTTATTCAGGCACAGAGCCGATTATTCGAGTTATGGTGCAACATGAAGAATTGAGGAAAGCCGAAATTTATTGTAAAAAATTAATCGAAAAAATCACTGTTTTGCTAAAATCCTAAATAAATTTGGAGGTATTTAATATGATTGAGTTGGGCGTAAATATAGACCATGTAGCCACATTGAGGGAAGCGAGAAAAGGTAAAGCCCCGGATGTTATAACCGCAGCCAAGATATGTGAAATTGCAGGTGCTCATCAAATTACAGTCCACTTGCGTCAGGATAGGCGACATATTCAGGATAAAGATGTTGAAAAATTAAAAGAAGTGCTGTTAGTGCGTATGAATTTAGAAATGGCGGGAGTGCCAGAGATTATAAAAATTGCACATCGAATTATCCCTTATACTGTGTGTCTTGTCCCGGAAAATCGTCAGGAAATTACCACAGAAGGCGGTTTGGATGTGGCAGGACAAAAGGATAGTTTAAAGAAAGTCGTAGAGGGAATGCATGAAAAAGGCATAAAAGTAAGTATGTTTGTTGACCCGGATATAGAACAGGTTCATGCCAGTGCGGAGATAGGTGCTGATAGTGTTGAATTACACACAGGAGCATACGCAAATGCAGAAGGAGAACAAATTAATAAAGAATTAAATCGGCTTTATGAAGCCAGTAAAGTAGCAATTCAATTAGGATTATCGCTCCATGCCGGGCATGGTTTAACTGTGCGAAATTTAGAACCTGTGGCAAAAATTCCAGGACTTAAAGAAGTAAATATAGGACATGACATCATAGCCCGTGCCATCTTTATTGGTTTAGATGCCGCTGTAAAAGAAATTCTCGCTATATTGGAAAAAGCAAGTAACAAATAGAAATTATCTTTTTGAGGAACCATTGCAAGAATGTCAAAGCCAAAAGCAAGAATAACACTTTTAAATGTTTTACATGAGCCTTATGATAAGAGAATGTATCATAAATTAGCACGCAGTTTTGTAACTAATGGATATGAAGTCAGCTCTATCTGTCCCTATTCAGGCACAGAACTTCCCGAGAGCGATATAGGAGTTCAGTTTATTGTATTTCCATACAAAAAAGGATGGTGGAATAGAATAAAATCAGTTTATACCCTCTTCAAATTAGGTAAAAAAATTCCTACAGACATTTATATTGCACCTGAACCCGAATCGTGGGTATCTGCTATTATGATTAAGTTATTTAAGGGCGGTAAAGTAGTATTTGATATGCATGAACATAACCCGAATAAAATGGCTCAGTTTTTCCCAAAGTTTTTGCATAAATCGGTGGAATATCTCACACTTAAAGTAATGAGACTATTTGCCCGTTATACAGATATGATTATTCTAACACGCGAAAGTTTCGAACCTTTATGGAAAGGAATAAAAACTCCCCGAATTACTATCCTTAATACCAACCATTTGCAACCTATTTGTTCCGATATTCCACTATCATTAGCAGAAAAATATGCGAATGCTCCTACAGTTATTCATCAAGGCGTATTTGGGACAATACGGGGTTCTTATCAATTACTGGATGCTGTAGAAAAGGTTGTTAAAGAAATTCCTGATTTTCGTTGTATCGTTCTCGGAGAATATGTCTATGGAAGTGAAGAAGAGTATCGGCAGGCAATACGAGATAAAAAACTGGAAGAGAATATACACCTATTAGGTGTAGTCCCTTTTGAAGAGGTACCCAAATACATCCGTGTATCCAAAATAGGTTTAATCCTATTCCAACCGGGCTTCTTAAATCATACTTTAGCAATGCCTCATAAACTTTTTGATTATATGCGAGAGGAAATACCTGTAATTGTTCCAGATTTTTCAGTGGAAGTATCAAAAATTGTTCGGGAAAGTGATTGCGGTTTGTGTGTGGATGTTACAAAACCAGAAGCCATTGCCGATGCCATTATTTTTCTCCTTCGTAATCCCGAAGAAGCAACTCGTTTAGGAAAAAATGGGCGAAAAGCAGTAGAAATAAGGTATAATTGGCAAAGAGAAGAACAAGTTCTTTTGGACGGGATTAGCAGTCTTATATCCTGAGATTAGAAAAAGTTATTTTTTAAATATACAAAAGGGATTTTTATGCGTTTAAAATTTGATATACATTTGCATACCAATATTTACTCCCCATGTAGTTTGATGGAACCAGAGGAAATGATAGAGAGCGCTATATCCATAGGTTTGGATGGAATTGTTATTACAGAACATCATTATCAATGGACGGAAAAAGAAATTGAAGGATTGAGAAAGAAAGTATTTGTAAATGGATTAACTATTTTCTCGGGGGCAGAGATTACTACGGATGCAGGTGACCTACTTGTTTTTGGATTACCTGAAAAAAACATTTCAAAATGGAAAAATTTTGTTTCTGTGGAGGAAGTAATTGCAGAGGTAAATAAACATAATGGATTTTGTGTCGCCGCACATCCAACACGAAGTTATCACCATTTTGACCAGCGTTTAGAAGCATTACCTATTCCTGCTATGGAGGTAATGAGTGTGAATATGAATGTTGCAGAGCAAGAAAAAGCAAGTTTATGGGCAAACAAACTAAATCGGATGCAAATTTGTGCAAGCGATGCCCATAGTGCCTTTCATGTAGGCAAGTACTGGATTGAGGTTGAAATGGAAAAGCCCGATAAGATAGATTTTATATCAGCATTAAAAAATAGACGATTTCGTATGGGGTCGCCATACGCAAGTATTAAAAAATGTCAATCCTATGAATAGCGAAACTGAAAAAATAACAAACGAAACAAATCAAATAGAAACACCGGAAAAGAATGGAGATTCTGTTTTAAGTGAAATAGTTGCTTTTATTAAATTACTCCTGCTATTTGTTTTTTGTGTTTGGTTTATACATTCATTCATTGTCGAGGGTTATGAAGTTTGGGGACCGTCAATGAGAGGAACTTTAAATGAGGGCGACCGTATTTTAGTGTTTAAACTACCCTGTGTTTTGAGACGGTTTCCTTTATTGCCCGAACGGTGGAAAGTACACGAAGGAGATATTATCGTTTTTGAAGGAAAAGGGGAAGATGACCGTAGGTATGTGAAAAGAGTTATAGCAATGGTTCCATCCGACTCATCAAGTAAAATTGTGAGTGCCTCTGAAAATAATTCGCAGGAAATCTTTCAGAAAAAAATAGAATACTCAAAGAATAGGGTATATGTAAATAATAACCTTGTAGAGGAACCATATCTAAATAGCGAAAATAAAAATTCAGATGAAGAGGATATGGTGTATTTACATCCCGGCGAATATTATGTGTTAGGTGATAACCGAAGAATTAGTAAAGATAGTCGTTATTTTGGTCCTATTACCGAGGACCAGATTATAGGTAAAGCAGTTTTTCGTTTTTGGCCCTTAAATAAGATAGGTTGGCTGTGAATTTTGATATTATATTATCGGATGTCCACTTAAAAGTAGGGGAAAGGTATTTATCTCATCGTAAGGAATTTGAAACTTTTTTGCGTAGTTTAGCGGAAAATCCTCCCCGACGAATTATTTGTTTGGGAGATATTTTTGATTTCTGGTTTGAATATAAACATGTGGTCTTTTCAGGATACCTTGAAATATTGAACGCTTTTTACGAACTTCATCGTAAGGGTGTGAAACTGGTCTTTATTGGAGGAAACCATGATTTTTGGGCAGGAAAAAACTTAGAAAAAATTGGTTTCCAGATTTTTCAATCCGGGGTAATATTAGATTTTGACGGATGTAATACTCTGCTGATTCATGGAGATGGACTTAATAAAAGGGATTGGGGTTATCGTTTATTTAAGACTTTAGCAAGAAATCCTTTTCTAATTTTTGTTTTTCGTTTAATTCATCCAGATTGGGCAATGGGACTGGCACAATTTCTTAGTAAAGGTAGTCGAAAATTACAAAAAAACAATGTATCGGGACATTATCGTGAAGCGGAATCCATAAAATCTTATGCAATAGAAAAATTGAAAGATTCTGTATGTGATGCAGTTATATCGGGTCATTGCCATAAACCGGAATGTTCTGTTTTACAAATTAATGATCGTCAGTGTTGGTATATCAATTCTGGCGATTGGATAGAAAATAAAACTTATATAAAATGGGATGGGGAAAAGTTTCATCTGTGTCATTATATACAGAATGGAGAATAAATTCTGACAATAGGGGTTATCTATCACTCCAATTTCAAACGGGATTAAATTTGTAAATTGTTTTTAAAAAATAATGTAGGGATAATTCATGAATTATCCCTAAAAATCCCCCTTCTATCGAAGAAAATATTTAGATAAATATCAACAAGGAAAAACTGTTTTATTAAATAAAAAAGGGAGGCATACACATCCTTGTTCTGCCTCCCTCGGAAAAGGACAGATTGAGTGCTAAGCCAGCACATCGAGGTCGTGCCCCTCCGACTCATTACGCGACAGAGTCCGAAGTATAAGTTCCAGTGTCGCTGTCCCCAAGTCTGTAGAAGGCAAAGGTTGCTCCTTCAATCCTACTCCCTCTGCAGGTTGGGACTGCAGTCGAAACTGGCTTAGTCCGGCCCCGACGATGCTGACCGATGCGATTGAATTTGTATCCATTGTCAGTCTCCTTATTTCGTCGGGTTCCTTTTCCAACATAAAGTTACAATAATATTGTCGGCAAAAAAGGTAATTTTCTTTAATTAGAGTAGGACGAATACAAAGGAATTTTATGCCTGTTTCTTATTGGGAGAGAGATTGTTAGCAGAACGATTTAAAAATCGCTCACGAAATACCATGGCTATCCATAACATAAATGGCATCGTAAGATAGAACTGAATTACCGCCATAGGTAATTCACTATATGCCTTTAATACTTCCTGATAACGAAGCACTATAACGATAAAAAGAATATGACCCAACATAATTATACCTACACCCCATAATATCTTTTTCAAACGACTTATCCATGATATACGCGTAATCAACATCAGCGAAATAAAAGGAGGTAGATTGGTTATTAACAATGCAATAGGCGATGTTTTCTCAAATTCATACCCCTGTATTACAAAATAAATTACAGAAGCCGTATTCAGGAAACCGGAAGGCCGTATTCCTCCCGCCATGATTGGCACACCCATTATAAATCTCAGGATAGAACCGGATATCTGAACAAGTATCCACCCATACACAGGAATCAATGCCCACCAGATACATACCAGCGGAACAACCACAAGAATAAATTTTATACAGAATAGCAAAGTCTGAAATAGAGGAACCAAAGTTTTTTTCTGGAAAATCTGCATTATACGGTCTCGGAAAGACATTCCTTCCTTTGCTTCCGCATAAACGACAAACTCTATCCATGCAAGCCATACCGCTACCACAAAAACAATATATACAGCCTGCCAAACATAATAATGTAAAAATTCAAACCATTTCCCCCCTGCGTTTAATGCCCCTACAATCGCCAAAAAAGATAAACGAAAAATATTAACAAAATACATTAAAGGTATCCCAACAGCTATCCCCAATAACTTTTTTCGAAAAAGTGTCGGATATGCAATTACCGCAGCGAAAAATATCGCCATAATCTCTATCGCACCACATTCCGAAATAATAATAAACGGAAATATATATCCACTGACCCGCCGATTGTCTTTGGGATTTTTTTGGGCTTCTGCATACTGTAGTCTTAATGCTTGTAACTCTGTATTATACATTGCCAACAGGCTCGCTTTTTCGGGCTCCGACAAAGTCAGATTGCGATTTAATTCCTTTATTTTATCTTCCAGTACGGTTATTTTGGATAGTAAACCTTCCTTTAAAACAAATACAACGCGTGGACCTAACTTAATTTGAACCCCTTGTTTCCTCGCCTTCTGAGCACGATACGACCACTGTTCCCATGGCGTTAAAGGCTCCTTACTGGCATTAATATAATCTTCCGGAGCAGGCTGGTTTGCACCCCTCGCCCAGGCTGATAACCACGCTCTGCATTCCTCAGGGGATATACTCTGTGGAAGACCTTCTAATGTTGCATTATCGCCTACTTTATTCAATACCCAACATGTATTTTTGGCTAATGTAAAAAGATAGCGGTCGTTCCATGTTGTATGAATTAAATAACGATATGCTGTTAAGAAACTAACAACTACAATTATAAAAAATACAACGAACCGTAATGCGGGACTTTTATACCATACTTCCTTATCTTCAGAAGATACACGCCCCGCATTCTTATCTTTGTGATTATCTACCGACATTCTTTCCTATTACCTTTGTACTTCTATAAAAATATAACGATTTTAAAAATCATGCAATCAAATTATTTTTGATAATATTACTTTGAAAGTATTATAATACCATATCCTTATTTTGATTGCATAAATAAAGCCAATAGCATTTCTCAACACTTCCTTATAAAAAAGGGGCTTTTAGTTTTTAGATACAAATTTACAGTCAAAAAATATATAAACAATTAAACCTATAATACAGGAGAAAAAATTTTATGAGTAAAAAGTTTGTTTATTTCTTTGGTGGAGGCAAGGCAGAAGGCCGTGCCGATATGAAAGAAATTCTCGGAGGCAAAGGAGCCAACCTTGCTGAAATGGCTAATTTAGGTATTCCTGTCCCCGCAGGATTTACAATTTCAACAGAAATGTGTACTGAATATTACGCCAATAAAGGGAAACTCCCCTCTTCTCTCGTTGATGAAGTTAAAAAAGCATTACAAAAAGTTGAAAAGACAATGGGCAAGAAATTTGGCGACCCTAAAAATCCTCTGTTAGTATCGGTTCGCTCCGGAGCCCGTACCTCCATGCCCGGAATGATGGAGACCGTTCTGAATGTCGGTCTTTGTTCTAAAACAATTCCTGGACTGATTGAAAAAACTAAAAACGAACGCTTCGTATATGACTCGTATCGCCGTCTTATTATGATGTACGCCGATGTCGTCATGGAAAAAGCAGCCGGTATTGAACCTGAAAAAGAAGAGATGGCAGTCCGCAAACAAATGGAAGCGGCAATGGATGAATTGAAAAAGCAAAGAGGAGTAAAACTGGATACCGAACTTACCGCAGATGACCTGAAAGAATTGTGCGAAAAATTCAAACAAATCGTTAAGGATACATTAAAGAAGGAATTCCCGGATGACCCCAATGAGCAATTATGGGGTGCTATTAAAGCAGTATTCCAATCATGGAACGGTAAACGGGCTATTGCTTATCGTCGTATCGAGAAAATTCCCGATGAGTGGGGAACAGCCGTAAATGTCCAATCTATGGTCTTCGGTAATTTGGGTGAGACCTCTGCGACAGGCGTTGCTTTCACCCGAAATCCTGCAACAGGCGAAAACAAATTCTATGGCGAATGGCTTATCAATGCACAGGGCGAAGATGTCGTTGCTGGTATTCGCACACCTTACCCATTAAACGAAGCCACAAAAAGTCAGGAAAATCAACATCTTCCTTCATTAGAAAAATTAATGCCCAAAACATATAAAGAGTTAGTAGGTATTCGTAATAAATTAGAAAAGCATTTCACAGATATGCAAGATATTGAGTTTACTATTGAAGAAGGTAAGCTCTTTATGTTGCAAACACGTACCGGCAAACGCACCGGTATGGCAGCAGTTCGAATTGCTGTAGATATGGCAAATGAAAAATTGATTGATAAGAAAACAGCCATTATGCGTGTAAAACCCACACAACTCGACGAATTCTTGCATCCCATGCTCGACCCGGCAGAAGAACAAAAAGCAAAAGTCATTGCAAAAGGATTACCCGCAGGACCCGGTGGTGCCGTAGGAAAAATCGTATTAACTGCAGATGACGCTGAAGCATGGGCAAAGAAAGGTGAAAAGGTTATCCTTGTTCGTGAAGAAACCTCTCCCGAAGATGTTCATGGCATGCACGCCGCCGAAGCCATCCTTACCGCAAGAGGCGGCATGACCTCTCACGCTGCATTGGTTGCTCGTGGTTGGGGTAAATGCTGTATCGTAGGTTGTGGTAGTTTGCATATTGACCTTGATAAAAAAGAAATCCATGTTTCTGGAGAAGTCTTAAAAGAAGGAGACTGGATTTCTATGAACGGTAGCCTCGGTAAAGTTTACATGGGCGCACTCAAGGTTATCCCGGCTCAACCCGAAAAGAATAAATGGTTTGCTTCTATTATGAAATGGGCTGATGAAATTCGTGTATTGAAAGTTCGCACCAATGCAGAACGCCCGGATGATGCCGCCAAAGCCGTAGAATTTGGTGCAGAAGGTATCGGTCTGGCACGCACAGAACACATGTTCTTCCAGCCGGAACGAATTATACACATGCGTGAAATGATTCTAGCTAAGAATCAAGAAGATCGCCGTTCCGCTGTTATGAAACTTTTACCTTTCCAGAAAGAAGATTTCATCGGTATTTTCAAAGCCATGAATGGCAGACCGGTGACCGTTCGTTTGCTTGACCCACCATTACATGAGTTTGTAGGTAGCCTTTTAGAAGACCCCGAAGAACTTCAAAACTTGGCAAAGGTTTGCAATGTAACTGTTGAAGAAATTAAAGCACGCGTTGAAAAACTACACGAATTGAACCCCATGTTAGGACATCGTGGTTGCCGTTTAGGTATTACCTATCCCGAAATTACCGAAATGCAAGCCCGTGCTATCCTTGAAGCCGCAGGAACCTTGATTAAACAAAAAATGAAGGTACTTCCCGAAATTATGGTTCCCCTTGTGGGCTCAAAACGAGAATTAGATAATCAAGTCGAAATCATTCATAAAGTAGCCAAAGATGTCATGAAAGAAATGGGTGTAAAAATTAACTATATGGTCGGCACCATGATTGAAGTGCCACGAGCCGCTTTAACTGCGGATAAGATTGCAGAAACTGCGGAATTCTTTAGTTTTGGAACAAACGACCTTACCCAGATGGGCTTTGGCTTCTCTCGTGATGATATCGGTAGTTTCTTACCTGTTTACTTAGAAAACAAAATCCTTCCTGCCGACCCATTTGAAGTTTTAGACCAGGAAGGTATTGGACAACTTATTCAAATGGCTGTAGAAAAAGGAAGAGCCACTCGTCCCGACCTGAAATGTGGTATATGTGGTGAACATGGTGGCGAACCTTCATCCGTGAAATTCTGTCATCGTGTTGGCTTAAATTATGTAAGTTGCAGTCCTTACCGCGTCCCTATCGCACGGTTTGCTGCGGCACAGGCTGAAATCGAAACCCCCCGAAATAAGTCTGCAAAATCAGCCAAGCCCACTAAAAAAGGCAAAGAAAAGAAAACCTCCCGCAAAAAGTAAGGTTATCCATTTAGTACTATAAAAAGGAAACCGCTTCTGAACTATCAGAAGCGGTTTTCCTTTTAGAAATAATCTATACTATTTCTTGTCTTTTGCTTTTAATTCTTCTACAAGGTCAATATACATCTGCATGGCTTGTTCCTGCGATGTCCCTTCCAATGCTTTCCATGCGTCATATTTCGCCCTGACTATAAAATCCATCATGCCGGGACGGGAACCTTTGCAGTCCCCTTCGGAAGCCTGCTTATATAAAGCATACAATCTTAGTTTGGTTTGAGCATCAGGTGCTTCTGACAATTGAGTTACATCTTTAGAAGCCTGTTCAAATTTTGCTTTTAATTCTTCTGACATGTTAAACCCTTTCATTTTTTATAAAGTTAAATTTTAATTTATACTTACCATTAAGTATACTTTTATATTAAAAAATAAATATACCCTTTGTCAACTCAAAACAGATATAATTTAACATTATTTTCATAATATAATTATAAAAAAAATAAAAGAAAGGAACAGCAAATGAAGAATGTTTTTATCATTGACGCATTGAGAACACCTGTGGGAAGTTTTAACGGTATCTTTGCAGAAGTATCTGCAGTCCAATTAGGAACCCATGTCGTAAAAGAATTGCTTTGCCGACATCCAGAAATTACAACTGAACAAATTGATGAAGTCGTTTTTGGTGAAGTATTGACCGCAGGGTTAGGGCAGAACCCGTCCCGTCAAGTTTCCATTCACAGTGGGATACCTCAGTCTACACCGGCATATACTGTGAATATGGTCTGTGGCTCCGGTATGAAAGCCATTGAACTGGCTTGGCAAAGTATTCGCACAGAGCGTGCAAGTGTTGTTATCGCAGGTGGTATGGAAAATATGTCTCAGGCTCCATACCTGTTAAAAACTTTACGACGCGGTTCACGAATGGGCGATACCACAGCAATTGATAGCATGATTTATGATGGACTATGGGATATCTTCAATCAATACCACATGGGAATAACCGCTGAAAATGTTGCCGAAAAATTTGGTGTATCCAGAGAAGCACAGGACCAATTTGCGTACGAAAGTCAAATGAAATGTGCGCGTGCATTTGAAAAAGGATTATTCCAAGAGGAAATTATACCCATTAATTTAGAAACAAAAAAAGGGACGGTTATTTTAGATAAAGATGAACATCCTCGTCCTGATACAACATTAGAAAAGTTAAGTAAACTTAAACCTGCTTTTAAACCCAATGGAACTGTTACTGCAGGAAACGCTTCGGGTATTAATGATGGAGCATCCGCTCTTATTCTTGTTTCCGAAGAAGTTCTACCTAAAATTAAACCCGCTTTCAATCCTGTTCGCATTATAGATATTCAATCAATGGGCTGCGACCCTGCTTATATGGGCTTAGGACCTGTATTCGCCACACGAAAATTATTAGATAAAAATAAATTGACAATAAATGATATTGACCTATGGGAAATCAACGAAGCCTTTTCTGCTCAATCTATACCTTGCATACAACAGTTAGGGATGCGGACGGATATTGTAAATGTTAATGGAGGTGCAATCGCATTAGGACATCCCATTGGTTGCTCCGGTGCACGAATTACAACAACCCTAATCTATGAGATGCAACGGAGAAAATCAAAAAAAGGCATCGCTACTATGTGTATTGGCGGTGGAATGGGAATTAGTGGTTTATTTGAATTAGCGTAATATTTTTACGGACTTATCCGAACTATCCGATTTATTTTATGCGTTAAATTTGTCGGATAAGTCCGACTATTAAAACTAACTCTTTGCAATAATTGGGGCAAGTGCAGACAACAAACCCGCAATAGCGGTGAGAACAGTTGCAACAATGGAAATAATTGTAGAGGCAGACGCTGTTTCAAGATTAGAAACTTTGTGTGTCATTGATTTCGTGTGTTTCATTTAAAACCTCCTTATAATGTGTATTAAAAATAATTGAATACATCTTATATTATCATTTATTATACAAACTTTATAAAATAATATTACAAACTACATCAGTATAACAAGAGCATAATACAATTTGCGATTGAAAATACAATAGAAAATGATACTTACCATTATTTTTTTAGCCTTCAGTCCTGCTTTGTTACTTTTTTTACTTTTTCCAATTAAAAAACCTTTACAAAGCATAATTATTAGCATTCCACCTTTTTTAGCACTATGTCTTGCAATTTTATACTTCCACCAGAAAAAAGACTTATCTTTTCAATTGGATTGGATACCATCCTTGGGGGTGCAATTATCTTTTGAAAGTTCTTATTTCCAACTCCTTTTCGGAATTTTTATTTTAACCGTAGGTATATTAATTCATTTCTTCGCAGTAATCTATTTGCATAAAGACACATCCCTGAACAGTTGGTTTTTCTGGTTCTTCGTCTTTATGGGTTCTATGTTAGGTATTGTTTTTTCCGCAAATTTATTTCTCCTTTTCCTTTTCTGGGAGTTGACCAGTTTGGCTTCCTTTTTCCTCATAGGACATTATCATGAACAGGAAGAAGCAAGAAAAAGTGCCTGGGAGGCATTGCTTGTTACAGGTGGGGGAGGGCTTTGCCTTCTTGCGGGACTTATTATGTTATTTATAAGCATAGGAACGGTGAATTTTTCGGAACTTCAGGATAAGTTTAATTATTCATCTCATTCTCTCTTTTTAAATATATCTGTTTTCTTGATAATTTTAGGGATAATGACGAAATCCGCTCAATATCCATTTCATTTCTGGTTACCTGACGCTATGACGGCACCTGCACCTGCAAGTGCATATTTACACTCTGCTACAATGGTCAAGGCAGGAGTATTTTTGGCTTTTCGCTTATCTCCTATATTTTCTAATATACCTCTATGGCACATGCTATTAATCATCTCCGGTGGTTTTACTTTTTTTTGGGGAGCATTTTGTAGCGTAAAAGAAGACTCTATTAAAAAAGCGTTAGCATACACTACAGTAAGCACTTTAGGCTTACTTACCTGCCTTATAGGTATTGGCACCCCTGAAACTATTTATAGTGCCATGCTTATACTATTTGCCCACGCTATATACAAAGCAGGTTTATTCTTATTTGCGGGGACTATAGAATTTACAACCCATCGTAAATATCTCTCAAAAATAAAAGGGCTATGGCAAAAACAGCCTTTATTCTTTATTATTGCGTTTTTATCCCTATGTTCCCTTGTTGGTTTGCCTTACACATTTAGTTTTCATGCCAAGGAAACACTTATCCATTCAGTCTTTCAGTTTAATTCCTTTTATTCAGCAATAATTTTGTTATGGGTAATTATCGGAAATTGTTTGATAACAGGTTTTGCAGTGCGATTTTTATTAATACCTTTCTACAAAAAAGATGTATTAGAAGAAGAAAGCCATTTTGGGATTTTATCCTATCTACTCGCAGGTATTCCTTTGTTATTTGCCATATTCAGTATAAGTATTTCTTTTTCACCATATTTAGCAGATATTTTTCATAACCTCTCCAATGACCTTCTATCAAATACGGNAATCAACGGACATTCTGAAAGTGTTGAAGAGCATAATCCTTATTTTATGTTATTACCAAGTATTGTGGCGTGGTTTGGAGGTATTGCCCTCGGACTTTACTTTGTATGGCAGAAAAATAAAGCGGAAGAACATGGCATAACAGCATTGGCTACAAGAATATATCAGCAGACAATTAATCAATTACTTCTACAATCAGACCGCATTACTCGCTTTTTCCAGAACGGTAAACTTCGTTCCTACTTACAAACATTTGCCTTCGCAGTCCTTATTGTTGCTTTTATTGCTATTATTGCGGAATGGGAAATTATTCGAAGTAATATTTTATCTCATATCTTTCACCCCGAACATAAGACGACCCTATATGATTTTATTTTAATCTCAATTATTATTGCGGGAATTTTTGGAGTTATTTTTGCCCGAACCAAATTAACAGCGGTGATATGTCTTGGAATAGTAGGCTATGGGATGGCGGTTATATTCCTTATTTATAGTGCACCCGATTTAGCCATGACACAATTTATTATTGAAACACTTACCGTATCCCTATTTGTCTTTGTCTTCTATCATTTACCAGAACAACATTTACAACGGAGAAAATTCACCAAATATCAGAATGTTCTTATTAGTGCACTTTTTGGTATCGTGATGGGCTTTCTAACCCTTTCTGCTTCAAGTATACAAACACATCCTTCCATCTCATCTTTTTTCACAACCAAAAGCCTTCATGAAGCCCATGGAGGTAATATTGTAAATGTTATTCTTGTGGATTTCCGTGGTTTTGATACTCTGGGAGAAATAACTGTTCTGGCAATAGCCGGTATTGGCACTTATGCATTACTCCGTTATCAGAGGTTAAGGAAACATGAATAGTTTAATATTAAAAACCGCCGCAAAATATATTGCTCCCTTACTATTTTTATTTGCCATTTATCTTTTATTAACAGGTCATAACCAGCCAGGGGGTGGATTTTCAGGAGGATTGGTGGCTTCCGCATCATTTATATTGCTTGCCTTTGCATACGGTGTGGAACGCACACAAAACTGGATAGGAATATCGCCTGTATACATCATTGCCTCAGGATTGCTGTTAGCGTGTGGAAGTGGACTTATTTCAATATTATTAGGTCAACCCTTTATGACAGGAATATGGATAACTTTTAATTCTCTATCCTTAGGAACACCGATGTTGTTCGATACAGGTGTCTTTTGTGTCGTTTTAGGAACTACTTTATTAATTATTCTTGAACTTATCAAAGAGGTATAAGATTACTATTATGGAATGGTTATTTGCTATTTTGGTCGGTGGTTTATACTCTGCAGGGCTGTATCTCATGCTCCAGAGAAATATGTTTAAATTGGTATTGGGTATGTGTTTGGTTAGTCATGGAGCCAATTTATTAATATTTACCGCAGGCGGACTTACAAGAAATTTGCCCCCAATATTTAGCGAAGCGACCTCTATCCCATCACAGATAACCGATCCTCTTCCTCAAGCATTTGTATTAACTGCTATTGTGATTAGTTTTGGCGTTACAGCCTTTTTGTTAGTTTTAGTTCACCGAACACATAAAACATTAAACACCGATGATGTAGATGACTTAATCAAAACGGATTTACAATGAAAACACTGATTATTTTCCCCATAATCATACCGCTGTTTACGGCAAGTATTTGTCTTGTCAGTAACAAAATGCCTCGTTTGCAATGGTTTTTTGTGTGGTTCGGAAACATCACCTACTTTCTTGTTGCCTTGATATTCCTCTGGACTACTTATCATGGAAATATTTATTCTCTACAACTTGGGAATTGGCAGGCACCTTTTGGAATAACAATTGTTATTGACCTTTTCAGTTCCATCATGCTTGTAATCACCTCATTACTTGTATTTTGTTCTTTTCTATATACTCGTTCAATGACATCCAGAGAAGAATTTCGATTGGGGTACCTTTCTTTAACCTTCTTCTTAATGATGGGAGTTTCGGGTGCTTTTACAACAGGTGATTTATTCAATTTGTATGTCTGGTTTGAAGTTATGCTCATGTCTTCTTTTGTATTGATGTCTTTTGGAGGTGAACAAAGACAGTTAGAAGGTTCCATAAAATATGTCATTCTTAATCTTATGTCCTCTGCAATATTTCTTGCATCTACCGGAATTTTATACGGTATGGTAGGGACGATGAATCTGGCAGACCTTTCAATAAAACTTTCCATGATAGAACAACAATACCCAAAACTCATTGTTAGTTCTTTATTACTTGTTGCTTTTGGAATAAAAGCAGGCTTATTTCCTTTATATTTTTGGCTTCCTGCGTCTTATCATACGCCCC
Organism: Candidatus Hydrogenedens terephthalaticus JGI OTU-1; assembly: GCA_000493945.1. Classification (GTDB taxonomy): domain Bacteria; phylum Hydrogenedentota; class Hydrogenedentia; order Hydrogenedentales; family Hydrogenedentaceae; genus Hydrogenedens; species Hydrogenedens terephthalaticus. The sequence continues at coordinate 4,442 of AWNW01000005.1, read as the reverse complement.
CACCGGGGATTTCCGCACTGTTTTCAGGCTTGCTTACAAAAGTAGGGATGTATTCTATCATTCGCACCTTTACTTTATTTTATCGCGAAATAGATACGACCTTACAGAATACTCTTTTAATAATTGCCAGTCTTACCATGCTCATAGGAGTTCTCGGTGCTGTATCCCAGAATGAAATTCGGCGTATTCTTTCCTTTCATATCATCTCACAGATTGGCTATATGCTTATGGGTCTTGCTTTATGGACTACCTCAGGAATTGGCGGTGCTATCTACTTTATTATTCACAATATCATCGCAAAATCAAACCTATTCTTCATAAGTGGTATTATTAACGAAAAAACAGGTAGTTATTACCTCAAATCACAAGGAAATTTATATAAAGAACTACCCATACTTTCTGCTTGTTTTCTCTGTTCCTCATTATCTCTTGCGGGTTTACCTCCTCTGTCGGGTTTTGTTGGAAAATTAGCATTAATAATAGCAGGAATTCATGCAGGTGCTTATATCACCGTTTTAATATCTATAATGGTAAGTTTCCTTACATTATTTTCAATGACAAAAATATGGATATATACTTTCTGGGGAACATCGAATTATAAAAAAGAAGTTTCCGCTGAACCAGAGAAAAGTTTATTTTTTGCATACAGTGCTGTAGTAATACTTGCTTTACTAACTCTATTATTGGGAGTATTTGGAGAAACTTTTATTGTTATATCCGAAAAGTCCGCTCAAAATTTACTTCAGCCATTAACTTATATAGAAAAAGTTATGGAGTATTAGTATGAATTCAAACTTATTTCTGGCAAATATTCTTTTAAGTTTAATCTGGGCTTTTATCTCCGGCACTCTTTCTTTGGCAAGTATTCTATTAGGTTTTGTTATTGGGTATGTTATTTTATTTATCATATATGGCAAAGAAGCAGATTATTTTCGTAAAGTTATTCACATTTTTATATTTACATTCCGTTTTATCTGGCTATTATTTTTATCAAATATTGAAGTAGCCGTGGAGGTGCTTCGCATCCGTCCAAAATCCGCTCCCGGAATTATTGCCTATCCACTTCATTCTACAAATCCATTAGAAATAACTTTATTTGCAAATTTTATATCATTAACTCCCGGAACACTCAGCGTAGATATTTCGGTGGATAATAAAGTGCTTTACATTCACGCTTTGTTTGCAAATAATCCTGAAAAATTGAAAAAGGATATAGAAAAACAAATAGAAAAACCATTAAACACAATTTTTAACTAAGATATGATTTCTTCGAGTATTGTCATATTTACAATCATGGTTGTTTTGGGAATAATCTTTGCCCTGATACGACTCGCTATAGGTCCTACTCTGGCAGACCGTGTAGTGGCTTTAGACCTGATAACAACTCAAATTGTTGGAATAATCGCCGTTTATTCCATTGCTATATCAAATTCCACATACTTAATTGATGCGATAACAATTACTATCCTTTCCTTTTTAGGAACGGTTACCTTTGCCTATTATTTAGGACTTGGAGGAAAACCATGATAAAAGAAATCTTTACCTCGATTTTTTTACTTTTAGGTGGCTTTTTTATGTTATTGGCAGGTTTTGGTATACTGCGTTTTCCGGATGTATATACTCGAATGCACGCAGGAACAAAGAGCGGAACTTTAGGTGTTTCAGGAGCATTAATTGCATTGTCTCTGTATTTTGGGGATACGGAAGTTACGGTGCGAGCCATGTTACCCATCATATTTACTCTTATTACCGCACCTGTTGCAGCACATTGTATTAGTCGTTCTGCATTTAAAAGTGGAGTAGAACTATCAAAGAATAGTGTTATAAATGAATTTGAACAAGATAAGAAAATTTCAACAGAAGAATAGATTAAATAGATGGCTTTGTTTCAGTAGTTTCAGGTTTGTTGGTTGTCTCTCCCTGTTTTAAATCTATGGCTTCTTTTACAAGTGGGGCAATTTGTTCCGCAGGCAAAACAATAATTAATGAATTGGTCTCTACTTCATCTTTCCATTCCTGCACTACTCGTAAAGTCCCCATACCCACAAATTTTCCCTCCATCGAAAATAGGGGAGAACTCAAAATATCAAAAGAACGACTCTGACTTAATGTGTAAAAAAGAAAAGGTTTGTCAATAATACTCTCTACTCTCAATATGGTTGCACTATGAGAGCGACGAGCCACTTTTCCATGTTGCATAATTAATAACAATGGGTCTAATAATTGGGGTGCCGCAATATCATCTTTCTCTAAGGATACCTTGGCTAAATCTTCCGGAATAGATTCTTTTGCCTGAATAACCATGACATCGCGTTCTTTATCCTGTAAAAGTACCTCAGCGGGAATTTCTTTTTCATCTTTCAATATCATCTTTATAGAAGCGATACGGATATTAATCGTATTTCGCAATTCCTGGTCTATTAATATTGAGGGGTCAAGTGCAGAAAGAGCAAGAATTGCCATACCCGTAGGCTTTACTAACACTGCCGTACATTGTCCAACAGTTTCTTCCTCTCCATCTGATGTAATAATCAATAAATTTGCTCTTACTGTAATAACAGAAGATGCATATTGTTGAAATATTTTTCTTCCTGATTCTGATATCTCATCAGCAAGAATATTAACAGCAGAAACATATATAAAACTAAACACCAAAGTAAAAATGGGATAAGATTTTATTGACTTCATACGAACTTTTTTACTCTTTTTATGTTAAATAATGAATTAAAATAAACTTAAACTGTGTTTGATTATAACACAACCTTATAAAATTCTTATAGTAGGACATTTAAGAGACATCTGTGTTATTATATTAAGAAGAGTGAAGAAGTTTTTTGTTGGAAATCTAAAATATGACTATTCTTGAAAATATAAATTCACCTGCAGATATTAAGACCCTTTCTTTAGACCAGTTAGAAATATTAGCAGGAGAAATTCGCAAGAAAATCATTTCTACGGTCCTAATTAACGGAGGGCATTTGGCATCTCCCTTGGGAGTAGTGGAACTGACTATTGCATTACATTATGTTTTTGACATTGGTAAAGATATTCTTATATGGGATGTCGGACATCAATCTTATGCTCATAAAATACTTACGGGAAGAAACCACAATTTCGATACACTACGAAGAAAAGGGGGAATCAGTGGCTATCCGCGTCGCGAGGAAAGTCCCCTTGATTTTTTTGGCACGGGTCATAGTTCTACATCTATCTCTTCTGCGTTAGGGATGGCTATCGCTCGTGATATAGAAAAAGAAAATAATCATGTCATAGCGGTTATCGGAGATGGAGCCATGACAGGAGGCATGGCAATGGAAGCATTAAGTCATGCGGGGCATCTCGGAACAAATCTACTGGTAATATTAAATGATAATGAAATGTCCATTGCTCCCAATACAGGGGCTTTAGCAAGGTATTTTAATCGTCTTATTATGGCTTATCCTTATAAAAGGGCAAAAGAAGATGTTGGGAGTTTCGTAAAACGAATTGTAGGAGAACGCGTCACCCGAACCATTCAGGATTTAGAAAAATCAGTAAAAGGCTTTATTACAAAAGGTTCATTGTTCCAGGAATTGGGTTTTAATTATATTGGTCCTGCCGATGGACATGATTTACCTCTATTAATTGAATGTTTCCAGAATTTAAAGCATTTTACAGGTCCTGTTTTGTTTCACTGCCGAACGGAAAAAGGAAAAGGATTTAAAGAAGCGGAGGAAGACCCTCAAAAGTATCACGGAGTTAAACCTAAAAAAATTTACAAATCCGATGAAGAAGGGGATGGAATTCTATTAACGCAACCTGTTGAAGAAATAGGAAAAAGTTTTACAGAACACTTTAGCGATGCAATATGTAAACTGGCTGAAAAAGATAGTCGAATTGTGGCTATAACTGCGGCAATGCCAGCAGGCACAGGATTGACAACTTTTGCAGAAAAATTTCCACAACGATTTTTCGATGTGGGGATATGCGAGCAGCATGCAGTAACTCTTGCAGGTGGACTTGCTTGCAAAGGATTTCGCCCTGTTGTGGCTATTTATTCAACTTTTCTACAACGGGCTTACGACCAGATTATCCATGATATTTGCCTACAAAATTTGCCCGTTGTTTTCGCTATAGACCGTGCTGGACTTGTAGGCGAAGATGGACCCACTCACATGGGGACTTTTGACATTTCCTTTTTACGACTTATACCTCAATTAAAGATTTGTTCACCTCGCGATGGCGTTGATTTAGAAAAACTTTTAGAAATAGCCCTTCTTCAGGAAGAACCTATTGCAATTCGCTATCCCAAAGCACAGTCTATACTTACAGGTCCAACTACCGAACGGAATTACACGGGGGCGGATATTCTTTTAACAGGCACCGATGGCTATTTTATTACAATCGGCACCAAAGTCCACACCTGCCTGAAAGTATCAGAAAGATTACAAAAAGCAGGGCTA
>AWNW01000004.1 GCA_000493945.1 Candidatus Hydrogenedens terephthalaticus JGI OTU-1 | reverse complement strand
ATGTCATAACTAAATCTCGAAATGCCTCAACATTGCCGTTCAGACATTCATTAATTAACCTTATTTCTTTCGTTATTTCTTCCATAAAATCTTATAACTATGATAATATAAATCTCTTAAATAGAATATAATGTTCCAATTTGGAACAATTATAGTTGGTAATAATCTAAAAACATACCCTCTTTTATTATAACACTACTACATGATTTTGCAGGAATTAGTAAGGCTTCTCCCCTTTTTACCTTAATATCTTCATCGGAGCATGATTCAAAATTTACTTTTTTATTCATTTATAAAACGCTTTTCTTGTTTCTAATGTTAACTAAATTTATATAAGATTTTTATCCCTTTATTGATTGTGTAGTTTCATATATTGTCTTTATTTTCCATGGTTCGATTTCTGCAAGAATATTATGAATAGAACAAAACACATATCCACTCCCTCTGGAAAATACGGATACGATTTCAGAAACCTGTTTAACTATATCTTCTTTGCTCCCTAACGGAAGTGTTTTTTGTGTGTCAATTCCACCACCCCATAAAACCAATCTTCCCTCGCATTTTTTCTTCCAATCATGGTAATTGTATTTCCCTGCAGTCCATTGGACAGGATTTAATATATCAAAACCACATTCTATAAAAGAATCTAATAAATCATAAACAGCACCGCAACTATGCAAAAAAGTCTTAATATTTGGTGCTTTGGTATGAATATATTTATTAAACTCTTGATAATAAGGAAGAAATAGCCGTTTAAATGTATCGGGAGAGGCAATAAGATTATTTTGAGTTCCCCAGTCGTCCGCATTACACATATATATATGGACATAATCTTTTACATGGGGGAGTAATCTTTCCAGTTCGGAAATAGCATGATTTAGCAGAAATTCATGTAATTCCTTTACTTTTCTTTCATCAGTTAAACATAATAATGGGAAATAGCCTACTCCTCCAAAGTTTCCAATACCAATTCCCAGCATTGGACCATTTAAGAAAAGAGCACGGTCTGTCTCTTCATACGCTTTTTTACATATTTCTGAAACTTTTTTTATTGTTTCATCACTTAATTTGTGCTTATTTAAATCCTCTTTTATCTTTCCTAAATCGAGTTCTGGTAATTCATTGTCGAAGAAAACAGGTTGTCCACCATGTTCAGAGTCAAAGACATAAGAATCAGGGGGCATTCTTAAACCATAGTCGGGCTGGGTAACAGTTCCATCTTCCAAAACTATGAACCGCGATGCATTTATCACTTTTGCAGGTAATCTACCGCCAAAATCAAAATATTCCCATTGATTTTCATCTACATACCCATTAGCAAAACCCATTCTTATTGTTATTACATCACAACCCAAAGCATCAAGAACATCTAAATCTGGTAAAGCAAGCATTTGACCCGTATCATGAACATGAGGCAACCTTTCCTTTAATCCTAAAAATTGAACTAAATGAGGATATGCAAAAGCGCTAATTCCTGTAGAGTCCATACCTCCTAAATCCATAGGGATATAGTCAGTTTCTAAGAAATTTAAAGCACGAATTACCCGTTCTCGATGAGTCATTTATTACCCTTTATGTAAGTACAATTAGAGGCTTATAATAACAAAAATAGGGGAATTTTTTCATAGGAAAAGTTATTCATCAGGGATGGAAATATCTTTAGATAAGAATATTAAATAGGTTTATTATCCTTATCTACATGAATAATAATCGGTTTCCAGCCTTTTGCTTGTTCTTCAGGGATTTGAATAAAAGATACAATAATGATTAAATCACCAGGTTGTCCCAAACGAGCCGCTGCACCATTTAGACAAATAGCACCACTCCCTTTTGGACCTTCGATAGCATAAGTGATGAAACGGTCCCCCGTATTGATGTTAAATACATGAACCGCTTCGTAGGGGTGAATATTTGCCTTACTCATTAAATCCGTATCTATGGTAATACTACCTTCATAATTCAAATTTGCATCGGTGATCGTGGCTCGATGTATTTTACTTTTAAGCATTGTCAGGAACATTTTTTAGCCTCCATAGTATTAAATTTTTATTTTTATGTTATCTATTAATCTTGCTCTTCCTACCCATGCAGCTATTGCAATTAATACTTCTCCTTGAAGAGTAGATAACGGTTTCATTGTTTCTGCATCTACTACCTCTATATAGTCAATATCTACATTGGACATTTCTGCCGAAAGGATTTCTTTTATACGCTCAATAGACTTTTCTCCATTTTTAATGAGTTCCTCTACTTTGAACAATCCTCTCGATAAACACAATGCTTCTTTTCTTTGAGCAGGGGTTAAATATTGATTACGAGAACTCATTGCTAATCCATCGGGTTCTCTAACGATAGGCATTTCAATAATTTCTATGCCCATATTCAAATCCCGAACCATTCTTTTGATAACAGCGCATTGTTGCGCATCTTTTTGCCCAAAGTAGGCTCTGTCAGGTAAAACTGCATTAAATAATTTGGTTACTACAGTGGCGACACCACGAAAGAAATGAGGACGGGATGCCCCACATAAACCCTCCGATACTTTTTCTACTACTACATAAGTAGAGTAATCTTCAGGATACATAGTTTCTACTGTAGGTGCATAGATTATATCAACACCTATGGAGAAGCACATTTTACTATCTTTTTCAAAAGAACGGGGATAGGACTCAAAATCTTCATTAGGTGCAAATTGCGTTGGATTAACAAAGATACTTACTACAGACACATCATTTTCTGCTACTGAAGCCCGCATTAAACTTAAATGTCCCTCATGAAGAGCCCCCATAGTTGGAACGAAACCAATTGTATGTCCTTCTTTTTTTTGAATTAAGGACCAATTACGCATTTCTTCCGGTGTATTGATAGTTTCCATACTCTTTTTCCTTATGTATACCCATGTTTTTCTTCAGGATACTTACCTTGTTTTACTTCATTTACAAAAGTAGAAAAAGCCTCTTTCATATTTTCACGGACATTTATATATGTCTTGGCAAAACGAGCCTTTCCCCAACCTAACAGGTCATAACATACAAGTATTTGTCCATCACAATCAGGACCCGCACCAATTCCTATAGTGGGAATATCCAAACTTTCAGTTATTTCTTTTGCCAAATCCGAAGGAATACATTCAAGCACAATAGAAAAGCATCCTGCTTCTTGTAATTCTTTAGCCTCTTTTTTTAGTCTCTTTCGGCAGGCTTCGGAGCGTCCCTGAACTTTGTAACCACCAATTTCAAGTATGGATTGAGGAGTTAGTCCAATATGTCCCATCACAGGAATTCCTGCTTTAATTATTTTTTCTATAACATCACCATACTTAGACACAGGACCTTCTAATTTAACTGCTTGGGCTCCTCCTTCAGATATTAATCTACCTGCGTTTTTCAGTGCTTCTTCAGGAGAAATTTGATACGATAAAAAAGGCATGTCCGCTATTACGAGGGTATTTTTTACAGCATGAGAAACAATGGAGGTATGATATGTCATTATATCCATGGATACTTTAAGTGTGTTTTCTCCCCCCATTACTACCATTCCCAAAGAATCTCCCACTAAAATTCCATCCACCCCTGCTTCTTCTACCAATTGAGCTGTAGGAAAATCATAAGCCGTTAATAATACAATTTTTTCCTTCTTCTGCTTTTGCTCTAAGAAATGTACTACTGTCTTTTTATTCATCTTTTCCTCCTGAACCGTGACTTCATCGTACTGAATCCGTCCCGGTCCCTTTAGGGCTCCAAGCGGAGCGGTTCAAGAGTTACTTCTAACTCTGTTTTTACTACTTTACCTTCAACTTCTGAATGTAATAACAATTCTTCGATTGTTTTGCCCGTAATTGGGTCAACTTTACTGCCACATAAATCCGCAAGAGGCTGTAAAACAAAACGACGGTTGCGGAACTCTGCATGAGGAAGAACTAATTTTGCATCATTGATGATTAAATCATCATATAAAATGATGTCAATATCAATAATGCGTGGTCCCCATCGTTCTTGTTGGGGTGTTCTTCCGAATTGATATTCAATTTTTTTTATTTCGTTTAGGAGTTCAAGCGGACTTAATTCCGTCTCAATCTCCACTGCGATATTCAAAAAAGCAGGTTGATTTTTGTTACCTACTGGCTCCGTTTCGTATATGTTCGAAGCCTTTTTAACTCTTGTTTTGAATATCTCATTTAACTTTCTGATGGCATTGGTAATATTATCAAACCGTTTACCTAAATTACTACCAATACTTAAATAAGCCATCATATTTAATGCTTTCTTATATTATAACACTTTAAAAAATATAATTAAAACTATTGTTAAATTATTTTTGATTTTTAAGCAACTTTTATCATATTGTATTTTAATCAGTAAAAACCACAAACGAGTAAAAGGAGACCTATCATGTTCAAAACTTATCAAATAACATTTCTATGCTTCATTATACTTGCTTTTACTATCATAATATTTTCTTTTACAGCGTTAGCACAAGATTATACTAAAGAAAGTAAAGAACAAAAAGACCAGCGGATGAAATGGTGGCGAGAAGCACGATTCGGTCTTTTCATACATTGGGGTTTATATGCAATTCCTGCTGGAAAATGGGGCGATAAAACGCATTATGGAGAATGGATACGGCATGAAGCCCAGATTCCCCTTCCTGAGTATGAAAAACTTCTTACGCAGTTTAACCCTGTTAAATTTAATGCAAAAGAATGGGTAAGAATGGCAAAAGATGCGGGCATGAAATATATTGTCATAACCTCAAAGCATCATGATGGCTTCTGTCTGTTTGATTCAAAAGTGACCGATTGGGATGTAATGTCAACACCGTTCCAGAGAGATATTTTGAAAGAACTGTCTGACGCTTGTAAAGAAGAAGGTATTAAAATGTGTTTTTATTATTCTATTATGGATTGGCATCATCCGGATTACCTCCCACGCAGAGAATGGGAAAAGGAACAACGACCGGAAGGAGATGCTAATTATGACCGATATATTGAATATATGAAAGCACAATTGAAAGAACTGGTAAACAATTACGGACCCTTAGGTATTTTATGGTTTGATGGAGAATGGGAAAATACATGGACACATGATAAAGGTGTGGATATGTATAACTATGTTCGTTCCTTACAACCCGATATTATTATCAATAATCGTGTAGATACAGGTCGTTCCGGGATGGCGGGTCTTTCTACATCTGAAAATGTCGGGGATTATGGAACACCAGAGCAAGAAGTCCCAGCAAAAGGGTTGCCCGGTGTTGATTGGGAAACCTGTATGACTATGAATAAACACTGGGGCTATAACGAATATGATAAGTTTTTCAAATCTACAAAAGTATTAATTCAACTATTAGTGGATATTGTTTCCAAAGGAGGTAATTTCCTTCTTAATGTAGGTCCTATGGCAAACGGTGAGTTTCCTCCCGAATCTGTAGAAAGATTAAGAGAAATAGGGGAATGGATGAAAGTTAATAGTGAATCAATATACGGGACTATGGCAAGTCCTTTTGACAAACCATCTTGGGGCAGATATACACAAAAGAAAGCAGAAAATGGCAATACTATTCTGTATGCGCATGTGTTTCAATATGAACCCGATGGTAAAATCAAAATCCCAACGGATAAAAAACCAGTTAAAGTATGGTTGTTAAAAGACCCTTCCAAATCAGTTAAAACTACAAGTAAAAAAGGAAATCTTATTATTCATTTACCCAAAATTGAACCTGACCCAAATGATACTGTTATTGGATTAGAGTTTGAAGGGAATTTATAAATTAGCATAAAAAATGGCGCGCCTGGTGCGACTCGAACGCACGACCCACGGCTTAGAAGGCCGTTGCTCTATCCACCTGAGCTACAGGCGCGCTTTTTATTGATATTTAATTATACGAAAAAAAATCGTTAAATTAAAAATTGGGTGGGCTATCAAAGGAGTGGTGAGACTTTATACCTAAGAAAACATTCATATTTTTTTTCAGGTTTAACTCTTGAAATTCCTCAATAGAAATAAAAGCTAACAAAGGGTTGCCTTTGATGTCGGATAATTCTATCTTTACCATAGGTCCTGCTGTATTAATATATTGAATTGTTGCTGGAATAGGATTTTCTTCGGATAAGTTTAGTGCTATGGAAATCTGATTAGGTCTAACAAAAACCCGTTTTTCTACACCTCTGGCATCATCCGGCAAGAATACAATTTCTCCGTTGCTCAACTCACGAGCATGAAATAGATTCACATCCCCTAAAAATTGAAAAACAAATGGCGTTTTAGGAGAAAAATACACCTCTTCTGGTGACCCTATTTGTTCAATTCTGCCCTGATTCATAATAACGACACGGTCAGAAACTTCAAGGGCTTCTTCCTGGTCGTGCGTAACAAAAACACTTGTAACATGTATTTCATCATGTAATTTCCGTAGCCATCTTCGTAATTCTTTACGGACTCGTGCATCTAATGAACCAAAAGGTTCATCTAAAAGCAAAATAGACGGTTGAATTGCTAATGCTCTTGCTAATGCGACCCTTTGTCTTTGACCACCGGATAGTTGCATAGGATAGTGATTGGCTAAAAAATCTAACTGCACCAATGCCAATAAATCCATAACTCTCTTTCGTATCTCCGATTCGCTGGGTCTTACTTTACGAGGTTTTACTCTTAAACCAAATGCCACATTTTCAAACACAGTCATGTGTCGGAAAAGGGCATAATGTTGAAATACAAAACCAATACCTCTATCCCTTGGGTCTTCTTTTGTTACATCCCTGCCTTCTAAAATAACACTTCCCGAATCGGCTCGTTCAAGACCCGCAATAATTCGTAGTATAGTTGTCTTACCTGAACCCGATGGACCTAACAATGCCAGTAATTCACCTCTATTAATAGAAAAACTTACATTATCTACAGCCACAAAAGACCCAAATTTTTTTGAAACATTTATCAGTTCAATGCTCATTTAATATCTAATCTCCATACTTATAAGTTTTCATATACAAATGAAGTGGGTCTCTTTTTTCTATCCACTTCCGAAAAATTAAACTTATAATTCCAATAATACAAAGTAAACTTGCAACACAGAAAGCACCTATTAGGTTATATTCGTTATATAAAATTTCAACTTCCAGTGGGACAGTTATTGTCTTACCTCGAATGTGCCCTGACACTACAGAAACTGCTCCAAATTCGCCTACACACCGAGCAGAGCATAAGACCATACCATAAAATAATGCCCAGCGTATATTGGGCAAGGTAATTTTTAGTAATATCTGCCATGTACTCGCTCCTAACATCCTTCCTGCTTCTTCCATCTCTTGCCCTTGTTCTTCCATAATAGGTATTAACTCTCGGGCTACAAAAGGAAAAGTTACAAACAAGGTTGCAAGAACCATTCCAGGAAAGGCAAATATAATTTGAAAGTTCCATTTTTCTACAATTTCACCTAACAAACCGTTTACTGAAAATAACAAGACAAATATAGTTCCTGCTACGACTGGAGAAACAGTAAAAGGTAAATCCAAAAAAGTGAGAAGTAGTTTCTTCCCTCGAAATGTATATCTGGTAATATACCATGCGCATGCTATACCAAAAACAGTATTCAAAGGTAATACAATGAGTAATATTTTCAAGGTTAATAAAATAGATTCGATAGTTTCTTTACGGGTAATATTGCCTGCATATATAGAAATACCCTGGCTAAATGCATTAAAAAAGACTACAAATAGGGGTATAACAAGAAATAAAAGGAGAAAACACATAGCAACTATGATAAGAAGTAAATGAAAACATAACACTAAAAATCTTTTAAGTCTCATAATTTATGTAATTCCTGAGTAGCGTTTATTCCAGAATTGTATGAAGTTTAAGCATAAAAGTAATAGGAACGAAACAGTTAAAAGGAATACTGCAATGGAAGCAGAACCGTGATAGTCATACTCCTCTAATCGCATTACAATCAATAATGGGGCTATTTCTGTTTTTAATGGCTGGTTTCCTGCAATAAAAATGACAGAACCATACTCTCCCATAGCACGTGCAAAACTTAATGTAAAGCCTGTTAGTATTGAAGGGAAGATTGTTGGAAAGATGATTTTAAGGAAAATTTTCATACGAGAAGCACCTAAACATCGTGCTGATTCTTCTACCTCAGGGTCTAAATCCCTCAATACAGGTTCAATTGTTCTAACTGCAAAAGGAAAACTTACAAAAATCATGGCAATTGTAATGCCGATAGGAGTAAAAACAACCTTATATCCATTTGCCTCTAAAAATGAACCTATCCAGCCTCGAGGACCATATAACCATGTTAATGAAATTCCCGCTACTGCTGTCGGTAAAGCAAATGGCAAATCAATCAACGCGTCCCAGAAGCCTTTAAATGGGATTTTATATCGCACAATAACCCATGCAACAAGAAAACCAAAGAAAGAATTAATGCAAGCAGATACAAAGGATAATCCAAAGGTAACCTGATAGGCTTTTATTGCCCTTAGTGAAAAAACAGCAGAAATAAAATCATTTAAGGAACCACTAAAAACTTTGATATATAGTGTGGATAATGGAAGGAGAACAATTAAACTTAAATATAACCATGTTATACCTAATGAAAGACCATATCCTGGTAAAACAGTTTTCTTATTTAATATTCTCATGATTCTTTATTTTCTTTCTAACATAATCTGGTCAAATATGCCCCCATCTGAAAAGTGAATTTTATGTGCTTCTTCCCATCCCCCGGGATACAATTCTTCAAGACGAAATAGTTTAACATTTAGGAAATGGTTTTGATATTTTTCGAAAATAGCCGTATTACTACAACGATAGTAATGCTTTATAATTATATTTTGCGCCTCATCCGAATAAAGGAATTCAAGATATTTTTGGGCAATATCTTTTGTCTTGTGTTTCTCTGTATATTTGTCTATTATAGCGACAGGAGGTTCTGCTAAAATACTTTCTCCAGGGGATATGATTTCAAGACTGTTTTGTGTTTCTTGTATTGCAAGAAATGCTTCATTTTCCCAACTCAAAAGGACATCTCCAATACCTTGAAGAAATGTATTGGTTGAACCCCTTGCACCTGTGTCTAGTACGGGGACATTTTTATATACCTTTTTTACAAATTCGCGTGCTTGTTCGACACCTCCCTTGCGAAATGCATACCCCCAACATGCTAAATAACACCAGCGGGCACCTCCTGAAGTTTTAGGATTGGGTGTAATTACCTGCACATCTGGACGGATTAGATCATCCCATGTTTTAATGTTTTTAGGGTTTCCTTTGCGAACAAGAAAAACAATGGTTGAAGTATAAGGACAACTATTATTGGGCAATTGTTTTTGCCAATTCGGAGATAAAAGACCTCTCATTTTTACAATCATATCTATATCATACGCTAATGCTAAAGTAACGACATCTGCCTCTAATCCTTCCATGACAGAACGGGCTTGTTTCCCAGAACCCCCATGAGACATTTTTATTTGTAAATCAAATCCTTGTTCTTTTTTACATTTTTCAATAAAAACTTTATTAATTTCTTTATATAATTCCCTTGTGGGATCATAAGAAACATTTAAAAGTTCTATTGTTTCACTATAACAATATCCAAAAAAGAAAATAATTGTTAGATATAAAAACAAGACCCTTTTAAACATATAATACTCCTAAACTTATGTTATAGATATAGCAAAAAAAGTGCCATTATTAATAGAGACATATTTTATTATACAAATTATTGTTAAATAAAAACTTGCTATATATGAAATATTTAGTGATATTATTCACTATATAATACTGAAATATTTGGTAAAAATAACTACGATATATAAAGGAAACGAACATGAATAAAGACACATTAATTACTATCTGGAAAGAGGTAGCAAAACACAATCGAATAGAACATTTTTTATTAGAAATTCTACCTGTAATTAAAAAAGAAATACTTTTTTTGGAAAACATAGATATTTTGGTTATTAACAAACAAATAAAAATTCTTGAACTTATCTCTATACCTCAAACTACAAAAATGCATAAGAATAACCATATTGCTTTAACAGAGGATATGATAAAGCAATTACAGACATTTTCCACCGAAAAATTTGTTTTTCAAGGTGCATCAAGTTTGATTCCTGGTTATTTAGCTAATATCCTTTCATCTTTCTATGAAAATGAATGGCTTCCTTATGTATTCATAACTCCATTGGAAATAGACAAGAATATAGAAGGAATATTGATAGGTTTAATAAAAAAGAATAGTTTGATTTCAGAGGAAATTAAGGATGTATTAAAGACACTTCAAAAACCTTTTTCTGTGGCTTTGGCAAACCATATCCGAATTTTGGAAATGGAAACATTAAAGAAAGCCGAAGAAGCAGAAAAAATAAGTTTGCTACGAAAATTGGGAAGGGAATCTTTTGATGAACGAATTATAGGAGAAAATACGGGATTAAAATATGTTATGGAGAGGGTCAAATTAGTAGCAAGTTCAGACCTACCTGTGTTAATTTTAGGTGAAACAGGGACAGGAAAAGAGTTAATCGCTCGTGCATTACATAAAAATTCAAACAGGGCACAGGGTCCAATAATTCGCGTAAATTGTGGTGCTATTCCACCGGAATTGATAGATTCGCAATTATTTGGTCATGAGAAAGGCTCTTTTACTGGTGCTATAGAAAAACACATAGGTTGGTTTGAGAGAGCCGATGGAGGTACTTTATTTTTAGATGAAATAGGAGAGTTGCCTTTACATGCACAGGTTCGATTACTTCGAATTTTGCAAGATGGCTGGTTTGAAAGAGTAGGCGGGAAAGAACCTATTCATGTGGATGTGCGTCTTGTTACTGCAACAAACTCTGACCTTGCACAGTTGGTAATTGAGAAAAAATTCCGTGAAGATTTGTTCTACCGAATATCAACATTTCCTATTATATTGCCACCGTTAAGAGAAAGGAAAGAAGATATTCCTGAAATGGCAAGATATTTTGCTGAAAAATCTGCACAACGGTTTAGTTTGCCGGTGGTATATCCCACGGAAACAGATATAGAATTGCTCTGTCAATATTCCTGGCCTGGTAATGTTCGCGAACTTGCATCTGTAATTGACCGTTCGGCTATCTTGGGGAATGGTAAAAAGTTAGAGATTGCACATGCTTTAGGTTTATCGAATACAAAACAAATTATATTTATGCAAAATACAATAGAAAAACCTGAAGAAATTATTAATTTAGATGAATATAATAAAAGATATATTGAATATGTTTTATCTAAAACAAATGGGAAAATTGATGGTAAAGGAGGATGTGCAGAACTTTTAGGGGTAAATCCAAACACTTTGAGAGCAAGAATGAGAAAATTAGGTATTGATTTTAAGTCTTTTAAATATAAAAAATATAAATAACAAAATATTTTAATATATCCCGCAAAAAAACTTGACAAATAGACCGAAATGTGATATGTTAATATAAGAAATATTTAATGTAAATTAGAAATCGATAGGAGGTATAGTTATGAAAAAGAATTTAACAATTGGAAAAAGGCTCGCGATTGGTTTCGGGTTATTAACTTTTATTTTAATCATTGTAGGTCTGGTAGGACTTGTCTCTGTCTGGCAGATTTCAAAAACTATTAATGCGTTAACAACTCGTTCATTACCATTAACAGATACATACATTATAAGAGCCCAATATCCGCGTGTTCTTGCAGGAGAAAGTTCTTTATTATCTACAGAAGCAAATAATGAAATACGAGACGCACAATATAAAAGATTTGAACAGGCAGAAGAAGAATTTAAAAAAGCATTTGATTTAATAGGAGGTATAAAACTTACATTAGAACAGGAGAAAGCATATAATGAATTTAAACCTCTCCATGATGCATGGTGGAAAAATCATGAAATCTTTTTGGAATTTGCAAAGGAGTTTGAGAAATATGATTTAAAAAATCCGGCAGCATTACAGAGAGATATTAGGCAATTTATAGGGGACCATTATAAATTATGTAGTGCTGTGCGAGATTATATAATAACAGGTAAAGATTTTCAAGGGGGGGATGACCATACTGCATGTAATTTTGGTAAATGGCTTTCTACATTCAAAACAAATAATGCAGAAATAAATAGTGTTTTAGAGCAGATAAAAGTTCCTCACCAGAAATTTCACGAAGGAATAAAGAATATTAAATCTGCATTGGCACAGGGGGATAAAGAGACCGCTATAGAATTGCTAAATAATGTAGCAGAAGATATGAAAAAAGTATATGACGGATTTGATTCATTGTTATTAGCAGCAGATAAAGCGCATGAAGTATATAAGAAAATGTCCGACCAAGCATTGTTAGTTAATGTAGAATCTTATAATCAGGCTCGTGATGCTGTGCAGAAATTTGTAGATGCTATCAAATCTGATAATAAAAATATGACTGATTTGATAACAAGAATTTTAGGTTTTACAAGCATTATCGTGGCTATTGGCTTAATGATAGGTGTTGTTCTTGCTATAATTGTAAGCATTATACTTACCCGTTCGTTAAGCAAAGCATTAACATTTGTTAGTTCCCGTATTCGTGAAGGAGCCATGCAAGTAACATCGGCATCGGAGCAGGTATCCCAGGCGAGTCAATTTTTAGCCTCTGCGGCAAGTGAGCAGGCTTCCAGTAATGAAGAGACATCTGCCTCTTTAGAGGAATTAACATCTATGATACAGCAGAATGCATCAAACTCTGCACAAGCGGAACAAATGATGAAGGAAGCAAGAGGAATTGTAGAAAGCAGTGTCGCTTCAATGGATACTTTAATGGAAGAAATGTCGCAGTTAAGGCAGGCATCAGCGAATACCGCTGGAATTATTAAGACCATTGATGAGATTGCATTTCAAACAAATTTATTAGCACTTAATGCGGCGGTTGAGGCGGCACGGGCAGGAGATGCGGGTAAAGGTTTTGCCGTGGTAGCAGAGGAGGTTCGTCGTTTAGCCCAGCGGAGTGCAGAGGCAGCGAAGAATACGCAACAGATGTTAGAAGAAGCCATAAAGCGTTCCGAAAAGTCTGCGGAAGAATCGCAGAGGGTAAGTGAACAATTAATCAAGGTAAAAGAATCAGCCGAAAAGATGTTTACACTGATACAGGAAGTATCCTCTGCATCGAATGAACAAGCCAAGGGGGTAGAGCAGATAAATACCGCCATGATGGAAATCAATAAGACTACACAAGAAGTGGCTGCCAACTCAGAGGAATCTGCATCGGCGAGTGAAGAGCTGAGTGCCCAGGCAAATGAATTATTAAGTTTGGTGCAGCAATTGGAAGCATTGGTAGGAGGTACTTCGGGAGGGCAATCTGGTGTGAGTATGGAGAGGGAAATAAGACATACTGTAGCGACGGATACACGAAAAGACAAAAATATAATTGACCGACGGAAACCGAAGAAAGAAATACATGCGTTACCTTCATCTCCTACTCCGAAAAAAGGGCAGGTAGTTAATCCGGAACAAGTTATTCCGTTAGATGATGAAGATTTGAAAAACTTTTAAAACTTGAAATGAAAAAGAGAAAGAAGTAGTGGGATTACAATCTCACTACTTCTATTTTTATTTATTGATAGTTACTATAATGATTAAAAAAAATTACAATATCGTGATCATAATTTAGAATAACAAAAGATTCATTTATCTTAATAAATGGGTATCTATTTATATTTACTTTTTAATACAAATACATTGATTATATTTTTATAGTTTATGCTTCATTTTATATACATAAAAGATATATAATACACTTGTAATTTTGAAGTTATAAGAAGGAAATAAGGATGGAAATGGCTGAGAAGGAAAGATACCGACGAATAGCAGTGGAAATGCTTAATAAATGTGGAATTGTAATAACAAAAGAGGAGCAAAGCAATATAGAAATTACAGACTTTGGTTTAGGTATGTATGAAAAAATAGGATTGGCTATTCTTGTTTATGTAAATACGGATAGATATTGTGCTAAGGAATTAATAATGCTTCCAGGAATGATATGCCCGGAACATAAACATCCGCCGATGGGGTCAAATCCCGGGAAAATGGAAACCTTTCGTTGCCGTTGGGGAAAAGTATATTTATACACAGAAGGAAAACATACAGAAAATCCAAAAGCAAAAATTCCGGAACAGAGAAAGGATTTTTTTACTGTTTGGCACGAAGTTATATTAAATCCTGGTGAACAATATACACTTCCACCTAACACATTACATTGGTTTCAAGCAGGGGAAGAAGGAGCAATTGTATCAGAGTTTTCCAGTACCAGTCAAGACGAATCAGATATATTTACAGACCCATTAATAGTAAGGGTAGACCATCAATAATTCGTTAATCAATTCACAAATTATATTATTTGTTATATATCATAAAGTTAAGTTGAAAATTTAGTTTTATTTTTGATAAAATATAAGTATATTGGAATTATAAACTATAAAAACAATTTATATGAGAAAGATGTTATATGAATAGTATTAACAATAATTATGAATCACTTCTCAAGAAAGCCGAAGATTTTCGTAATTCTTTGGGTTATGGAGAAAAAATTCGTATTCGTGTAGGATCTGCAACATGTGAACATGCCGCAGGTTCACAAATTGTATATGAAGAGTTCAAAAAACATATTGTATCTTCTGGAAGACAGGATATAATTTTAGAAAAGACCGGATGCACAGGCAGATGTAGTTGCGAACCAATAGTTGGTGTATTTGCGCCGGGCAAATTACCCGTAAAATATCAATTGGTTAAACGGGATACTGTTCATAAAATTTTTATGGAGCATGTAATTGGAGGGAAAATTGTTCAGGAAAATCTTTTGGATAAAACCCCAGATTCCTGCAAGTATCATGTTTTAATGTGTGACGGTTCTGGTTGTGGAGGTGCTTTAGAGGGGGGATTAAGATTCCAGTTTGAAATGAAACTCGCGGAATCTGAATTAAAACCTGATGAAGTATGGTTAACTCATATTGGTTGTTTGGGTTTTTGCACAATAAGGGAGAAAAAGGAAAAAACGGTTCAGGTAATGGTGCGACCAGATAATGTTATTTATAAAATCAAAACGATTAAAGATGTAGAGGATATTATAGAGAACCACTTTAAGAAGGGTAAGGTGGTTCAAAGATTGGTTGCAAAAGAAAGACCCATAAGTCAGAGGTTTTACAACCTTTATGGTGATGTAGCATTCTTTAACAAACAAACACGAGTCGCTCTTCGAAATGCAGGTGTGGTAAACCCGGAAAATATATATGATTATATTCATTACAAAGGATTCCTTGCATTAAAAGAGGTTTTAGAAAAAGGTGACCCTGAATGGGTAGTCAAACAGATAACCGAGTCTAAATTAAGGGGTAGAGGGGGAGGGGGATTTTCCACAGGTATGAAGTGGGCGAGTGCCCGTAAAGCCAAGGAAACCATTCGCTATATTATTTGTAATGCAGATGAAGGTGACCCAGGAGCCTTTATGGACCGTAGTATGTTAGAGTCGGACCCATTTAGTATTGTAGAGGGAATGATAATTGGTGGTTTTGCCATTGGTGCACAAAAAGGATATTTTTATATCCGAGCGGAATATCCTCTGGCTGTAGAACGAATAAATCATGCTATTGAAGAGTGCAGGAAACATAATTTATTAGGACAAAATATATTAGGTAGCGATTTCAGTTTTGATCTTGAAATTCGTTTAGGTGCTGGAGCCTTTGTATGTGGTGAAGAAACTGCTTTAATTCACTCTATAGAAGGGGAACGGGGGCAACCTCGTTTAAGACCTCCCTATCCAACGGAAAGCGGGTTATGGGGAAAGCCAACAGTAATTAACAATGTAGAAACCTTTGCAAATGTTCCACCTATAATAGTATATGGTCCGGAATGGTTTGCTCAGGTAGGGACAAGTCGAAGTGGTGGCACAAAAGTATTTGCACTTGCAGGAAAAATTCAAAGAACAGGACTTGTGGAAGTTCCAATGGGTACCACATTGAGGAACATAGTTTATGGAATTGGAGGAGGACCCGCAGGTGGTAAAAAAGCCAAAGCTATACAAACCGGTGGACCTGCAGGAGGATGTATACCAGAAAAATACTTTGATACGCCTGTGGATTTTGATACATTGGGAAAATTAGGTTCTATCATGGGTAGTGGCGGAATGATTGTGTTGGATGAAGATGATTGTATGGTTGATGTAGCAAAATTCTATATGGAGTTCTGTCAGGATGAATCTTGTGGTAAATGCACTCCTTGCCGAGAAGGAACAAAACGGATATTAGAAATTCTTATAAAAATTACAGAAGGAAAAGGTACTGAAGAAGATTTAGAAAAATTAGAGCGATTGGCAAAGTTGGTTAAGAAATCATCTCTCTGCGGTTTGGGTAGAGCCGCACCTAACCCTGTGTTAAGCACCTTAACTTATTTTAAGGAGGAATATTTAGCACATGTAAGAGATAAAAAATGCCCATCAAGGAAATGTCGCTCCTTGATACACTATGAAATAGATCCCGATAAATGTGTGGGATGCACAATGTGTGCGAAAAATTGTCCTGTGCTATGTATTGCAGGAGAAAGAAAAGAAGTCCATGTAATTGATACGGCAAGGTGCATCAAATGTGGTAGATGTTTTGAAGTTTGTAGGTTTAAGGCTGTTAAAAAACTTTAATTAAAGATAAATCAAGGATTTGTATATGAATAAACCTAAAGCAACGGAAGTAAAAATGATAAATATAAAAATTGATGATAGAGAAATATCGGTTCCCGAAGGGACAACCGTAATGGAGGCAGCTGAAAAAATCGGAATCCAGATACCTCGTTTATGCTATCACCCTGATTTAAGTTTACAGGGTTCCTGTCGTGTATGTATTGTAGAAGTTAAAGGTTTTGATTTTTACATGACTTCCTGTAGCACAAAAGTATGGGAAGGTATGGAAATAAAAACAAATAGTCCAGAAATTCGTCAAGCGAGACGGGATATTGTTGAGTTAATTTTAGATAACCATCCACAAGACTGCCAGACCTGTGAACGAGATGGAAATTGTGAACTTCAGAATTTATCTTATTCGTTAGGTGTCAGGGAAAGACTATTTTCAGGGGAAAGAAAGCATTTTCCGGAAGATACTCGAAGTAAATCCGTTGTTCGTGTTCCGGAAAAATGTATTTTATGTGGAAGATGTGTCCGTGTTTGTGCGGAGGTTCAAGGAGTCTATAATTTAAGCCAGCATGGAAGAGGTTTTTATACACAAGTTATGCCTGCACATGGTTCTGCGATGGATGAATCTGTATGTATCCAATGTGGACAATGTATTATGGTATGTCCTGTTGCCGCATTTATAGAACAATCCCATACGGAAAGGGTATGGAATGCATTGGCAGACTCGAAAAAACATGTGGTTATCCAGACAGCACCTTCCATTCGTGCGGCGATAGGTGAAGGTTTTGGAATGGAACCGGGAACTCCAGCCACGGGCAAAATGGTAACAGCACTGCGATTGTTAGGCTTTGATGCCATTTTTGATACAAATTTTGGTGCCGATTTAACCATTGTTGAAGAAGCCACCGAGTTTTTAAAAAGGATACAGAAAAAGGAAAGGCTTCCTCTTTTAACAAGTTGTTCACCAGGATGGGTAAACTTTCTTGAAAAGTTTTATCCTGAGATGATTCCTTATGCTTCTACTTGCAGAAGTCCTATGAGCATGACTTCCGTGCTATTAAAGACATATTATGCAGAAAAGATGAAGAAAGACCCGAAGGATATTTTTGTTGTAGCAGTGATGCCTTGTGTTGCTAAAAAGTTTGAGGCAGATAGAGATGAACACAAAATGCCTGAGGGTATTCCGTATACGGATGCTGTTTTGACTACTCGCGAATTAATATGGATGATTAAGTGCTATGGTATTGATTTGAAAGATTTGCCTGATAGCGATTTCGACAATCCATTAGGCGAATCCAGTGGCGCGGCGGACATTTTTGGAACAACTGGAGGTGTAATGGAGGCAGCATTACGGATGGCTTGTGAAGTTCTTACCGGATTACCTCCGGAGAAGATGGAATTTACAGATGTTCGTGCAGTAGAAGGTCTAAGAGAGACTGAGGTTAAATTTGGAAATTATAAAATTAATGTTGCAGTCTCCAATGGTCTAACGAATGCGAAAACAATTCTAAATAGAATTATATCCGGTGAAAAGCAGTATCATATCGTAGAGATTATGGCATGTCCGGGTGGATGTATAGGTGGTGGTGGGCAACCTTATCCTCCAGAAGGTTATCATTTTCTTGACCCCGAACTTTTAGCAAAAAGAGNACAGGCTCTGTATAAGATAGACAGTAATAAGAAGATAAGAAGTTCAAACCACAATCCATCAATTCAGCAAATATATAAGGAATTTCTGGGAGCCCCGGGCAGTGAAAGGGCTCACCAATTATTACATACACACTATCACCCAAGATTACCGAGAGGAATACGATAATGTGCGCACATCATAATATACAACAAACAACAGATAATTGGAAGGAAGTCGAAGAATTTGCAAAAAAGGCACTTCCAGGACAAATTATTGAATTCATTGAAGAATGTAAAAAGGAAGCCAATCCAGAAAGTAAACTAATCAAAATACTTCAATTGGTTCAGGAACATTATGGCTTTCTTGGAAAAACACAAATGGACGCAGTGGCTCAATTATTGCAAGTACCCATGGCAAAAGTATCTGGAGTTGCTACCTTTTACCACTTTTTCCGTCTTGTGCCACGAGGAAAATATCTCATTCGAGTTTGCCTCGGTACAGCCTGTTATGTAAAAGGGGCAGAACGGGTCGTAGATAAATTAAAAGAGGAACTCGGAATACAATTCGGAGAAACAACAAAAGATGGTTTGTTCTCCCTTGAAGGGACACGATGTTTAGGATGTTGTGGGTTAGCACCTGTTGTTGAAATTAATGAGGAAATATTTGGACAGGTAACGCCGGATAAGATTCCTGCGATTCTTGAACAATATTCTGAAAAGGAAACAGAAGCACAATAGAATAATATGTCAAATATAAAAATATATGATACATATAAAGAAGTATGTAGAAGTGCATTTCAACACATAGTATCATCTGTTAAAAGAAATTCAGAGGCGTTAATCTGTGTAGCAACAGGTGAAAGTCCTATTGGACTTTATCAATTATTTCCAGAGCAATCTGAATTATTTAGGCATATAAAAATATTGAAATTAGATGAGTGGGGTGGAATACAACCTGATGATCCATCTACATGCGAAACTTATATCAAAGAAAACATTATTCAACCGCTTAAACTTGATGAAAAACAATTGATGGGGTTTCAAAGTAATGCAGAAAACCCCGAAAATGAATGTAATCGCATAAAAAGTTTGATAAGCCAACACAACGGTATAGATTTGTGTATTTTGGGTATGGGAACAGATGGACATGTTGGATTAAATTTTCCAGCAGATACAATTATTCCAGATGCACACATTGTTCCACCGCATTATTTAACTCATTCCATGTTGGATAAAGCCAGAGAGAAACCTACACATGGGTATACTCTTGGTTTTAAAGAAATATTAAACTCAAAAGAAATTATTTTAATAATAAAGGGGTCATCAAAAAGAGATGCGTTAAGATTATTGATGAAAGGAGAGATTACCACTCATTTTCCAGCCTCATTACTATTATTGTCGCAAAATTGCACGATATACTGTGATAAAGATGCTTATGGGGTGTAGTTTTTTTGATAGTTAGGTTAGGCATAGATAATATCAAAACAAAAAAACGGATAGAATTTAATCGTTAATATCCCATCGTTCGACATTGGGTAGTTCTAATACAAGGTCATAACCGTAAGCGAGGGAAGGTGTTTGGAAACCTGGTTTAAAATTACCATTTAATACTTTTTTGGCGATAAGAACACTTGAACACGCAGTCAAATCATAACCATCTGGTGTTTTCATTCCTGCTCTTTTATAAACGCCTTTTTCATTTTTAACTTCACCCCATAGGAAAGCAAGACTTTTTGCTCTCTCTTCTTTTGAAGGACCTCCTTCAGGAATACGGTTTTTTAAAAAATTTTGTACGGGTTCTGTTCCTATGATGTTTTGTGTTACCTTAATTCCCTGTAACATAAAACTCATACCTTTAGAAATAGCCATATAAACTTCTATATTGGGGATTTGTGTGGAATAATAAGCAGTGCTTACATCACCCCACGGAATAGTTACACAAAATTTTGTTTCCTCTCCAAAGTTAATTTTCATTTTTTTATAGGCGGGTGGAACAGATTGCAGTATCCCATCTTTTCTTATTTGTCCCCCTTTTCCCATACTCTCAATTGCGGTTAACATGGTTCCGTGGGAAGGACGACCACTGGTATAGAAGGCAAGGGACAAATGGGTTGCATCGGGTAACAACGATTTTAAATAAGAGGCAAGACAATCGCTGGGAACAACATCATAACCGCCACCGGGTAAAAGCATTATGTTTTTATCTTTGGCTTCAGAATCTTTGGTCGCAATCCATTCAAACACATCTATTTCTCCAGTAATATCAATATAATGAGTTCCTGTTTCAATACATGCTAATACCATATTTTTAGCAGTATATTGGAAAGGTCCTGCGGCATGGATAACGACACGGATATTGTCTAATTTATTCGCTATTTCATCTACACTATTTAGTGAAAAAGCACGGTATTCTAAACTATATTTTTGAGAAATTTCTTTTAACTTATTTTCATTTCTTCCACCAATAATAACGGGTAGTTGTTGTTTCATGCATTCATCAAGAATTAATAAACCTGTGTATCCATAGGCACCATATATCAAAATATTATCTTTCATAAAATATCCTTTCTATTTTCATGTATAATAATCTGCATTTATAATATAAAAAGCATATAGTTAAAATCTTTTTAGGTTAAATATATGGAAAAAATAAAGTATATTACATTACTTACTGATTTTGGGAATAAAGACCCTTATGTAGCAGAAATAAAAGGAGTTCTTTTTTCTTCTTTATCAAATATAAATATTGTAGATTTGTCTCATGAGATAAGTCCACAAAATATAATGGAAGGGGCTTTGTTTTTGGAACGGATGTGGGACTATTGGCAGATACCTTCTATACATATAGCAGTAATAGACCCGGGTGTTGGAACGGAACGAAGGATACTAATAATCCATGAAAACCAAAAATTTCTGATATGTCCAGATAATGGCATCGCAACTTTTATTTTTAAAAACAAACATGTGGAAGTCCGACATGTGAAATATTTTGACACGATTTCTCATCATATTAGTAATACATTCCATGGTAGAGACATTATGGCACCTATTGCTGTGCAATTGGTAAAGGGAGGTAACTGGGAAGATTTTGGACCTTCTGTGGATGATTTGCAAGTTTTAAATATCCCTGATGCGTATATAAAAGATAATTGTATTTATGGCGAAGTAATCCATATAGACCGATTTGGCAATGCTATTACAAATATAAAAAAGGAACAGTTACAAGATAATTTGCCTATATATGCAAAGGTAAAAAGTAGTTTTCAAAAAATTCCTTTTTCGTTGAGTTATGGCAAAGTAAATGTGGGGCAACCATTGTGTTTATTTGGAAGTGGAAACCGTTTGGAAATTGCAGTTAATTGTAGTTCCGCAGAAAAACAACTCAAAATAAAGATTGGAACAGAGGTTCGGCTTGTTTTGAAGAGAGATTAACTTCTCCACGGTCGTGTTCTATTTACATTTTCCACTGCGTTCTTCGCTATTTTTGCATCTTGTTCTATTTCGAAATCAAACATGCCGGCTAAAATATGGTCAGCACCATTGTTAAAGACATAAGGGAAAGCATCCTCGGGAGGAATAGCACCTGCAGACATTACTTTAAAGGCTATCCATGGGATTTCAACATCTTTCATAACTTGAATGGTTTCGTCAGGGTCTTTACACCAATAACCGGGAATTTCAGCGTAAGGTTCTGTCAATTGTTCTTTTTTTGGACCTGTGGGATAATTGTGATGATGGAAAGTTTTAATATAAAAATCGGGCTCTATTTTTTCTTTTTCACATACTTTTATAACTTCAAGGTCATGAGCACCAACTCCGGAAGGTAGTGCATTCTCTTTTCCTAATTCTACGGCTTTTTTAATAATTGAGATTTTTTTCTCACGGACTAATCGGTCTGCCGTTACTCCCCATAGATAAAGAGCATCCAGACCTATATCTATAAGTTGTTTTACCTGTTCCTTATATAAATCAAAATCTGCATCAGGATATGCTGTTGGGCATATAATCCATTGTATTTTCCCTCCCTTTTTAAAGCGATAATCCTCAAGGACTTTAAGTATATCAGGAACGGTATGAATAACAAGAGTATTTATACCCTGTTTTTCTGCTAATTGCATTGTTTCCATTATTTTCTCTGGTGTATTGTAATGAGCACAGAGATTATAAACATATTTTAGGTCTCGACTATGTGTAAAATGAGTTAATAAATTACCGCCTAAAAGTAATCTACTTACCTTTAATCCTCGAATATTTCCACAGGGAAGAGAGTTCTCATTTGTATTTGAGGGTGTATTTTGCTCGTTATTTTGACTAAAAGAAGCAAGTGAAATGGTAGTTGTAGATATGGATGTTCCCAGAAATGTTCTACGGTCAATTTTATGGTAAGACATATAATATCTCCTTCAAAATAATGATTAAGATATAATTACTAACTATAATATAACAAAAATAAGGGAATAAAAAGGATTTTAAATGGAAACAAAATACAGAATAGCTATAATAGGTAGTGGACCGAGTGGTTTTTTTTCTGCTGAACATCTTCTTCGTCTTCATGCGGACTGTGAAATAGATATGTATGAAAGGTATCCAGACCCCTTTGGTTTAGTTCGTAAGGGAGTAGCTCCTGATAATCCGAATATACGAAATGTTTCCAAAGCATTTGACATGATAGCAAAAAATGAACGATTTGCTTATTTTGGGAATGTTGATGTAGGGGTAGATATAACACTAATTGAATTGCAAAATTTTTATGATGCTGTCATTCTTGCTTGTGGTATGGAAACCAGTCAGAGATTAGGAATTCCCGGTGAAGATTTACCGGGCTGTTATACAGCCAGTTCTATTGTGGGTTGGTATAATTGTCATCCTGTTTACCATTCATTAGATATAAAACTTGAAGGAGAACGGGCTGTAATTATTGGAATGGGAAATGTTGCCTTAGATGTCGCAAGAATTTTATGCAGACCCGTGAGTGAACTATCCCCAACAGATATATCAAAACATGCGATAAAAGTTTTAGAAGAGAGTAAACTCAAAGAAGTTTATATTGTGGGTAGAAGGGGACCCACACAGGCAAAATTTAAAGAGAATGAACTTCTATCTATGGAAGAAATTGGGGATACAGATATGATTATAGAACCTTCGGAATTGGAGATAAACAAAGCCAGTCAAGAAGAGATAGATAGCAATCCTTCTATACAAAGGATGTTTGAGTATTTTAAGAAATTTTCGATGAATAAAGTAGAAAAGAATAGACAAATTTATTTTGCTTTTCTACGATCTCCCATACGGATTATAGGTGATGGAAAAGTAGAACAAATATTGTTTGAAAAGAATATTCTTGAAGGTTCAGCAAATAAACAAAGAGCAATAGGTACAGGCACAATAGAGAAAATGGACTGTAATTATGTTATATCATGTATCGGCTATAGAGGAAACAGATTTCCCGGACTTCCTTATGATGAAATTAAGGGGATAATCCCGAATAAAAATGGTAGAGTTGTAAAGGATGATAAAATTATAACGGGAGTATATGTTACAGGTTGGATAAAAAGGGGACCGGTCGGGCTAATAGGTCATAACAAACCAGATAGTTTAGAAACTGTTAAAAACCTATTAGAAGACTTACCTCAATTAGAAAAAAATAGAAAAGGTTCCAGAGATGATGTTATTAAATTATTAAAATCTAAAAATATACAATGTATAAACTATGATGATTGGAAAAAAATTGATAGTTCTGAGATAGAAAGGGGAAAAATAGTTGGTAAAATACGAGACCGATTTTNTTCAACAGAAGATATGTTAAATATAGTATCTCATGAAAAATGAAGATTTTTACTTTCAGGAATGGAAAATATTATATACAATATCCAAAAGTTCATCGGGATTAAAAGGTTTTTCTATAAAACCTTCGGGAGGAGGGACTTGATACATCTCTGATATTTTTTCGGCAGATAAGGAGTTTCCTAACTCATAGGTATTTACACCCGTAACAAAGACAATCGGAATATTATTAAGATAAGGATGATTTTTAAATTCAACATATAATTGAATACCACTTTCATCCGGTAACATAACATCAAAGATACATAAATCAGGTATTTCTTTTTCGGCTATCTTTACAGCAATTGATGCATATTCGGATTGAAATATTTTTGCTCCTTCAGCCTCAAAAAGAATCTTTAAAGAACTTAAAATATCTACTTCATCTTCTATTATTAATATTTTTTTATCTTTTAATAATTTGTTATCCATAGTAGTCTTTGTTAATATATTTTTGATATTCATATCGAATGAACATATTATAAATTATAATCAATATTAAATTATAGTTGACAGGAAGGAGATAGATATGAAAGACCGTGAATTGTTTGATATTCGTATTGCTCTTATTAAGGCTTTCTTAAACCAAAATGGATATAAAGGAATTTTGCTGTCACGGGTAGATAATTTTGCAATGGCAACAGGTGGAAAAAGGAATTATATTTGGAAGTATACAGATTTAGGTGCTAATTCTTTATTAGTAGATAAGAATGGTAGAGTATATTATGTGGGTAATAATATCGAGGAACCGCGTATTATAGATGAGGAACTTACTAATTTTTCTTGTGAGAAACTTTCTTTTTTATGGTTTAACTCCTCTCCTTCAGATATTGTAAGAAAGCATTTTAAGATTAAAGATGAATCGAAATGGGTATCTGATGATGGTAGTTTGGGGAAAAATGTAAATAATGAACTATCTATAATAAGGGCTTTATTAACAAAAATGGAATTACAAAAATACAAAGAATTAGGACAACTTGCAAGCGAAGCAATGGTAAGTACATTAAAAGAGATAAAACAATTTGATACAGAAACGGATATATCGGCAAGATTAGTGTATGAGGGACATAAGCGGGGTTGTCTTGTCCCTGTAGCGTTAGTTGCAAGTGATGAACGGATAAAAAAATATAGACATCCTTTACCAACAGAATCGTTATTATTGTCGAATAAGGACAGCAAAAAAATAAAAAATATCGTAATGGTTGTAGGATGCTTTTTAAAAGAGGGATTAGTTGTTTCTCTTACAAGATTTAAGCAAGTAGGTAAAATTTCTAAAGAAACAAAAGATGCTTTTGATAGGATATGCTGTGTAGATGCATTGGTGCAAGAAGCCACAGTGCCCGGGAAAACTTTAGGAGAAGTTTTTGCAAAATGTATGGAGGCATATAAATTAATGGGATTTCCTGAAAATGAATGGCATAATCATCATCAGGGAGGAGCAACAGGTTATGCTGGGAGAACCTGTAAAGGGACTCCTAGTGAGACTTTTCCTGTTCTGGACACATTCTATCCATCGCTTGTAGAAAAAGAATTGGGAAAGCATATCCCATTTGGATCTGCATTTGCTTGGAATCCTTCGGCAAAAGGTGTAAAATCTGAAGACACATTTATTTTACATCCTGATGGGAAAAAGGAAATTGTTACATCCACTGATGAACTTCCATCTGTTGATTTGAAAGGGATACTTAAAAGAGAGATAAACATCAAAAAATCGGGGATATATATTGACAAGTAAATAGGTTAAGAAATCTTTTTTCACAAAAAATTGTTTTTATATTAGAGGTGAAAAAAATTGAAAATATTAATTGTTTACGGAAGTAATACAGGCAATACTGCTTATGTTGCAGAGATAATATCTTCTGCTTTTGCGGAGCATGAAGTAGAAATAAGAAATGTTTTGTCTGTTGATATAGAAGAATTTAAGCAATATGATTTGCTTATTTTCGGAACATCTACATGGGGAAATGGAGAGGCACAAAAGGATTGGAAAGAAGTATTAGAGAAATTAGATAAGAGTGTAATTGGAGGCAAATTAATTGCTTTATTTGGTTTAGGTGATAGTGCTATGTTTCCTGAGCAGTTTGCCAGTGGAGTGAGAGATATTTATGATGTAGTTATAGAAAATGCGGGTATTGTTATTGGTTTTTGGAAAAATGAGGGTTATAATTTTCAATTCTCAAAAGCACTATTAGGAGACAAATTTTGTGGTTTGATTATTGACCAGGATAACGAAAGTAATTTAACAGTGCAAAGGATAGTTGATTGGGTGAAGATGTTAGAGGAAGAAATTGCTAACCACAAATCTGTAAACGATTAATTTTCCCCAAAATATTTTTTAAAGAGTTCGGGGTCGTCAATAGAATTAATTTCTTTTTCAATAAATAATTTTACTTCTTCTGCTGAGATAGGGGAAGGTTGATTTGTTACAAAAGATTGTTGACCACTTCTTGGTTTGAATAAATTCTTTTTATTTTCATCTTCTGATGATTCTTGTTTCTCATCCAAATTTATTTCGCCATTCTGTCGCTCTAACTCTGGCATAGCAAGGTCAAGAAACATTTCTACAATGCTGGCTAAGTGTTCTATTCTTTCTTTGCGGGAACCTTTTTCGATAATGCGTCTATTAATTGGAATTGCTTTATTTCTGAATACGATGCTGAATTCATGACATGAAGGACAAGGAAGTATCATTACTACATCTGGTGGTAATTTGCCTGAACCGATTTTTTGTTGATTACAATGAGGGCATATAATCATAAGTTTTCCTCATCTCTTTCATTTAATAATAACAGAAAACAGATAGCGTTAGCAAAAAGGGGAGTATATTGTTATATAGGAGTACCCCATTTTTCAGCCCAATCAGGATTTAGTCGTATTTGAACTTCCCATATATCCAGGATAGTTAGTGCTGTCATACTTTCTATAACGGGAATGGCTCGTGGAACAATACAGGGGTCGTGGCGTCCATGCACTCTTATTTCGCAATTATTCGAATGGATATCAATCGTTTTTTGAGTTTTTGCAATAGAGGAAGTGGGTTTTACAACAAGGCGAGCGATAATGGGTTGTCCTGTGCTTATTCCACCTAAAATACCACCAGCATGATTGCTTAAGAATGTTCCGTCTTGCATAGGGTCATTGGATTGACTTCCTCTCAGGCGTGCCAATTCAAATCCATCTCCAAATTCAATACCTTTTACAGCTCCGATACTCATAAGAGCCCCAGCTAAACGGGCATCTAATTTTGCAAAGACAGGGTCTCCAAGTCCCGGGGGGACACCATGTATTTCGAGTTGTACAATTCCTCCAACGGAATCACCCTCTTTCCTTGCTCTCATGACTTCCTCTTCCATAACTTTGGCTGCCTCTGGGTCTTTACATCTTACAGGGTTATTTTCAATATTTTCATAAGACCCTTCGACTGAGGATGATTTTCCTGCAATTTCAACAGAATGGGCGATTATTTTTACACCTTTTCTTTCAAGGATTTTTTTTTGCAATAGCGCCACAAGCCACTCTACACGCTGTTTCGCGGCCAGAAGACCTTCCACCACCTCGATGGTCTCGAATGCCATATTTTACATAAAAAGTAAAATCAGCATGACCGGGACGAAAGACATTTTTTAGTTCGTCATAGTGATGCGACTTTTGGTCTTCATTATAGATAACGAGTCCTATAGGTGCGCCTGTAGTTTTTCCTTCAAAAATACCAGAAAGTATGTGGACTGTGTCCGATTCTTTTCTTCTTGTAGTTATGGCACTTTGTCCGGGTTTACGGCGGTCTAATTCCTTTTGAATATCTTCTTCTGATATTTCTATACCGGGACGAACCCCATCCATAACAGCCCCGATTGCAGGTCCATGACTTTCTCCGAATGTTGTAATCCGAATTATTTCTCCAAATGTATTTGCAGACCTTGTGTGTATGGCAAGTTCCTCACCTATGCGACTTACAACTAATTGAGCAATATCGTCTGGGTTACCCGTTGATGTATCAATTAAAACATCCGCAAAAGGTTGAAGTATCTCTTCGCGTAAAGATAATTCGTCATAATATTTTTGTTCAGGATTATCGCAATTTATTAACCATGGTGGTATACCATGTTCTGAAATTCTTTTCCATAAAATTTCTTTGTTAGCAGTCAGATATATGAGTAAAGAATTGTTTCGAATTTTTCGGCGATTGGGAGGATTCAGCATTATAGAGCCACCTGTGATTATAAGACACCAATCCATATAAGCAACTTCTTGAGCCACTTTTTTTTCTAATTCGCGAAAGTAGTTTTCTCCTTTATCAATAAAAATTTGCCTACAAGTTTTTCGCTCGCCGGTATTTTCAAAGTAAAGATTTTCAATCATTTCATCTGTTTCAAAGAAATTCAAGTTTGTTATTTCGGCGACAAGTTTTCCAATAGTTGTTTTTCCAGCCCCTTTGGGACCCATAATAACCAATTTCAAATTTAATCTCCTTGTATTATATTTTTGATTGTTTTTAACAATATTTATTCTATTACATGGGCATTTCCACCGATAGATTTGAGGGATTCAAGAAATGTAGGGAAAGTTACATCTACTGCTTCATAGCCATCAATAATGGTTGTTCCATCAAGCATAGTAGCTGCAATGGCAAGTGCCATTACAACACGATGGTCACCATGTCCATTAACATATCCGGAGTGCATACGCGATTCTTCAATTTCTAAACCATCAGGTAACTCGTTAATTTTCGCACCTAATTTTGATAATTCTTCTCTCATTACAGAGATACGGTCTGTCTCTTTAAGTCTTGCTTGTGGAACATTGTATAATCGAGTTTTATTTGAGGCGAAACACGATAGCACAGCCATCATAGGTAATGCATCTGGAGTTGCATTCAAGTCAATTTCTGTTCCTTGTAATTGTTGGGCGGTAACATGGATACCGTTTTCTTTAATATCTATATTAGCCCCCATTTGTTTTAAATATTCCAGTACAAGTTTATCACCCTGTGTATCGTTAATATCCAGACCTAAACAAACTACATCATTATTTGGCAAAGCACCTGCACAAAGAAAAAAAGTAGCAGAAGAGAAATCTCCCGGGATTTGTTTATTAACTGTTTTATATTTTTGCTTTCCTGGAATTGTGAAGTTTTTAAACTCTGTATCATAATTTACTTGTATGTCATGTTCTTTAAGCCATGCTAATGTCATTTCTACATAGGGCTTTTCATAAAGTAAAGGGACATCTACATTAGTTTCGTTATCAGCCAAAGGAGCATTAATCAAAAGGGAGGTCAAATACTGACTTGATACGGCTTCCACAGATGTTTTTCCACCTTTAATTTGTCCTTGAACAACCACTGGTGGGAGATTATTGTTTCTTGTAGAAATTATATTTGCACCCAATTCATTTAAGGCTTTTATTAATGGTCCTAAAGGTCTTCTTCGGATTTGATGGTCTCCAGTTAAGACGATAGTTCCTTCTCTAATAAGTGCTGCACTTCCTAATGCAATACACATCGTAGTGCCGGAGTTACCTACATCAATTACATCATCGGGGACATTCCAATCTCCTCCAAGACCTTCTACAATCCAGGTATCTTCTTCAAAAGAAATATTAACTCCTAAACAACGATAGGCTTTCACAGCCGACAATGTATCTGAAGAAGATAGGGGAGATTGTATTATACTTTTTCCTTCAGCGAGAGAAGCAATTGCTACTGCTCTAATTGTATGCGATTTCGAACCCGGTATTTTTACAGAACCTTTTAATTTACTACCTTCGACAACTAACTTCATAATTATCCCCTTTATGGTTATTGATGAATTTATATTATAGAACAATTATATTTTTCTTATCATTTCTTGTTTTATGTTCAAGACAAAAAGTTTTTTTATATTCATTTTTTATATAATTTTAATAACATAATTATATATTGGTTAGTAAAATAAAAGGATTATGTTATGAGAAAGTATACACGCAGGAATTTTTTAGGTAATACTTTAACTGCTGGAGTTGCTTTAAATCTTCTTATAAATAACAACATCACATCACAGGAACAGGGAGAAAAGCCCAATTTTATTATCATACTTGCAGATGATTTAGGTTATGGTGATGTCGGATGTTATGGACAGCAAAATATACTAACACCGAATATAGATCGTATGGCACGGGAAGGGATGATTTTTACAGATGGATATGCAGGAAGTACCGTATGTGCTCCATCACGATGTTGTCTAATGACGGGGCATCATACAGGACATGCGAGAATAAGAGGAAATGGAACAGTTCCCCTTGCTCCTGAAGATGTAACACTGGCAGAAGTTTTGAAGTCTCAGGGTTATGTTACAGGATTAATTGGAAAGTGGGGATTAGGTGAAGCAGAAACCTCTGGAATTCCGACATTACAGGGTTTTGATGAATTTTATGGTTATTTAAATCAAGGACATGCTCATAACTATTATCCTGATTTCTTATGGAGAGGAACTAAGAAAGAAAAAATTGAAGGGAATATAATATCGGAGGTTCCGGGAGTTTGTAGCACCTGCACACAGTATAGTCACGATTTACTTACAAAGGAGGCTATTGATTTTATTCAAAGGAACAAAAGTAAAAACTTTTTTCTTTATTTAGCATTGACTATTCCACATGCAAATAACGAATTGGGAAATGCCAAAGGGAATGGTATGGAAGTACCGAATGATGAACCTTATTCAGATAGACCGTGGCCACAAACTCAGAAAAATCACGCTGCTATGATTACACGCTTAGATGATACTGTTGGTAGGGTCTTAGATTTGTTAAATGAATTAGGATTGGATGAAAAGACTGTAATATTGTTTTCAAGTGATAATGGTCCTCATAAAGAAGGAGGTGCAGACCCTGAATTTTTTAAGAGTTCAGGACCCTTTAAGGGTTATAAAAGGGATCTATACGAAGGAGGAATTCGCGTTCCATTTATCATAAGGTGGAAGGGTAAGATAGCACAGGGAACTAAATGCGATGTACCATGCGCCTTTTGGGATGTTTTGCCTACTTTTGCAGAGTTATCAGGAGCAAAAACACCTCAAGGATTAGATGGAATTTCGTTGGTTCCTTTGATTTTTGGGAATGAAACATCTTCATTTAAGAATAGACCTTTATATTGGGAATTTTATGAACAAGGATTTAAACAGGCTTTAAGAATTGAAAATTGGAAGTTAGTAAATATTCACGGAAACCCTCCTGAGTTATATGACCTGAGTATTGATAAAGGAGAAAATAACAATTTGGCTTCAACTTATCCTGATAAATGTAGTGAATTATTGAATATATTAAAAGAAATACGCACTCCTTCACAGGATTGGAAATCGCCTATTGATTAGTCATTTCGCAATGATAATTCACTTTCTATTTTTATTTTTTGTTGTATCTTCTTGAAATTATACATTAAGAAATCCGAAGGGGATTTTGAACAAATAAAATCTATGCGAACAGTTCTTGAATCAATGTGGTCCCAAGTATGAGCATCTAAACAAGCTAATAAAGTAAGTCCGGCTTCTTTAATTGCATTCAAATATACTTGTAATGGATATATCTTTTGTCTCACTACAGACCAACCTTTTCCTTGTATTAATATACTTAATGTGGCTGTTTGCGTTGAAGGATTATATGTAGATTCCCAAACTGTTCTAAAGTCTTTATAATTTTCTTTCCATTGACTATTGTTATAGTATTGTTTCACCATTTGTTCTGTGACACAATCAAAATAGATAAGCCCGTTTTCTTTTAGCGACAGTGCCATAGAGTAAACCGAACGGTATATATCTTCTTCATCCAAAAGAAAGTTTATAGAATCAAAAAGACACGATATTATATGAAATGAATTTTTAAAAGGAAGAGAACACATATTGCCTGTTAAAACACAAATATCGGGATTTAGTTGTTTTGCGGTGTAAAGCATAGATGGGGATATATCAACCCCTATGGAGTTCCACCCATGTCTTGTTAATTTTTGTATCAGAGTTCCTGTCCCACATGCTACATCAAGATGATTTATTACACTTTTATTTTTGTCCTGTATTATTTTTTGTAAATCCAGAAGTCGGCTTTCCCATCGGTCGTAACGGACACGGGTCATAATACGGTCGTAGTAAGGAGCTAATATATGGAAGGTATCATTCTGCATTTACAAGCAAATCCTTTTTATTTTTCAGCCAATTTATGAACTCTAAAGAATAAGGAGATGGCTCTCTTTTTTTTAAACTTAATTTGTATCTTTCATTTGCAGAATAAAAGAGAGCATCAAAAAAACCATAATGCATTAAAATTTCACGGCTTTTTTCTGCTTGTGAATATTTTCTGAGGGGTTCGCTAAAATCGGAAAGATAGAGTATTTGTCCTACAAGTCCTAAATTGGCTTTTCCTGTAGTATGCCAATATATAGCCTCATATATATCTACATCACAAATATTCAATTCTTTGATTATTAGATTGGCAGACAAAGGTCCATGTAATAAAACGGGATATTTTTTTTCATATTCGTTGATTTCTATATTAAATTCTTTTGCTTTATTTATAATATCGTCTGTTTTCCATTCTCTACATAGGTCATGTAATATGCCCGAAAGTATAACTTTATGCTCATTTACTTTAATCTCTTTTGTTCGAACAATATATAGAGCATAAGTTGAGGTAGAAATACAATGGGCAATTTTTTCTTTACTTAAATAAGTATTTAAATAATCCAAGTAATAAGAATAGTTAATTTCAATTTCATTTCTTATTTTTGTAAATTCCGTGTTCATAAATATATCTTTCAACAGCGGGAGGAACAAAATCTTTAATATCTTTACCTTGTTGGATTAATAATCGTATTTGGTGAGATGCTATATTTTTAGGTTCAAATGGTAACCAAATCGTTTTTGATAATATTTTTGGAGATATTTTTTTCATAGAAAAATTTGGGCGATTAGCAACAAGAAAAGAATGTACTTTTTCAATAAGTTTATCTGCGTTATACCAATTGGGAATATCTACCAGGGTATCCAGCCCTGCAATTAAATATATTCTCGCATTCGGATAGATGTGTGAAATATGTTCAACAGTATTTATTGTAAAAGATGGATTGTTACTATCTATTTCAAACCTTGAAACGGAAAATTTTGGTTCATTTTGAGTAGCAAGAAATAGCATGTTATATCGGTCTTCAGCAGAAGCAAAGACCTGTCCTTTTTTATGAGGAGGTATTCCTGCAGGAACAAAAATAATATTAGATAAATTAGCATGCTTTAATGCGGAATATGCTAATTCAATGTGAACATTATGAACGGGGTCAAAAGTACCACCGTATAGACCTATGTCCAAAGTATTAACCACGGATTTGACCATTGCCTCGAATAACAAATTTGAATGTAGTTAATCCTTCAAGTGCCATAGGACCACGCCAGTGTAGTTTGTTTGTGCTAATTCCAATTTCTGCACCCATTCCAAATTCAAAACCATCGGTAAATCGTGTAGAAGCATTTACATAGACTGTGGCACTGTCTACTTCTTCTAAAAATTTTTCGCTCATAAGATAATCGTTAGTGATTATTGCATCGGAATGATGGGAACCATAGTGGTTTATATGGTAAATGGCTTCCTCTATGGATGACACAATTTTAATTGATAGTATCTTATCTAAATATTCTGTATACCAATCTTCTTCGGTTGCCGGTTTACATTCAATTATCATTTGTGTTCTTGGACAACCTCTTAATTCACATCCGCCCTGAATTAATTCTTTGGCGATAGGGGGGAGAAGAATGGGGGCACATCCTTCGTGAACAAGTAGAGTTTCCATCGCATTGCAAACGCCCGGTCTTTGTAATTTTGCGTTCATAACAATTTTTAGTGACATATCTAAATCTGCATCAGCATGTAGATATGTATGACAAACACCATCTAAATGGGCAATGACAGGTATTCGTGATTCATCGTATATTCTTGCAATTAAACTTTTTCCACCCCTGGGGATAATCACATCAATATATTGGTCTAATTTAAGTAATTCTCCAACAGCAGAACGGTCAGTAGTAGAGATCATTTGAACAGCATTTTCAGGAATTCCACATTGTGTTGCAGTATCATTAAAAATTTTTGCCAACGCAAGGTTAGAGTGAATTGCTTCGGAACCGCCTCGAAGAATGCATGTATTAGCCGACTTTAAGCATAGAGAAGCGGCATCAATAGTAACATTAGGACGACTTTCGTAAATAATACCTACGACACCAATAGGTTGGCGTATTTTTGCAATTTTCAGTCCGTTGGGATGAATATATTGACTTTCTATATTGCCAACAGGGTCTGGAAGTGAAGCGACTACTCGCACACTTTCTGCCATACTTTGTATTCTCTTTGGGGTTAATTCAAGTCTGTCAAGAAAGGCTTTTGTTTGACCCATTTCTTCAGCATTCTTAAGGTCTTTCTTATTTTCTTTAATAATCCAGTTTGCATGAGATTCTAATTGCTCGGCTATTTTAAGTAACGATTCGGTTTTAATATTTTTAGGGACATTTTGCAGTTTATAAAATGCTTCTTTTGCTTTTTGAGCAATCTGTGTTACTTCATCTTTAATGTTCATATTTTTTCCTCCACATCATTATTCTGGAATAGGAACATATTATCTCTATGAATTACTTCTTCATATTGCCAATCTAAAAGTGTTTTTTTTATCTCTATTGATTTTTTACCGGCTACTTTTTCGATTTCTTCCTTATCTAAATTAACAATACCTCTACCTAATTCTAAGCCATCAGGAGTTATTATAGAAACACAATCACCTCTTTTGAAATTTCCTTCAGTACATTTTACTCCAACAGGTAAAAGACTACATCCTCTTTTAAGGAGGGCTTGCACCGCACCTTCATCAATTATAATTTTTCCTTTGATAGTTCTTCCAAAGGCTATCCATGACTTTCTTTGTGAAACTTTATTTTGTGGTGGAATAAACTGTGTATAGACTCCTTTTTTATCAATAATGTTTTGTAATATGTTTCGTGTATTTCCATTAGCAATTACTGAGGGAATTCCCGCATGCCATGCAATTTTAATCGCTTCTAATTTTGTAAGCATACCTCCTACAGAAGTATTACTTGTTGTATCATGAGCCCAAGAAAATATTTCGGGTGATAGGCTATTTACAGAAGCAATAAATTGTGCATTAGGGTTTTTTTGTGGGTTGTCTGTATATAAACCATCTACATTTGTTAGTAAAATAAGTAAACTTGCATTTACTCGAACGGCTATCCGTGCTGATAAAGTATCATTATCACCAAAACGGAGTTCTTCAATAGCAGTAGTATCGTTTTCATTGATAATAGGGATAATATTTTTTAAGGCAAGTAGTTCCCGTAAGGTATTTAAAACATTAATATAAGATGTACGATTATCTAAGTCTGCACGAGTTATTAAAATTTGGGATGGGATAAACTGTTTCTTGCTGTGTAACTGAAATAGTTTTGTATATCTTCTCATTAATTCAACCTGACCAATAGAAGCCAGAGCCTGTTTTTCGGATAATCGTTCCGGTTTTTTTTCTTTTCCTACCAAAGACATTCCACAACCAACTGCACCAGAACTTACAATTATGAAATTAGCATTATGTTGTTTTTTTATTTCACAAATTTGCTTGACTATTTGGGAAACGGGTTTAATTTTTCTTTTTGAGTTAATTAAATCGGTGCCTATTTTAATAACAATGATTTTTTTATTCATGTTTCTTCTTATTCCTATATTCAGAAGTATCTTTTGAAATAATATCACCTGAATAAGTAAATTCATAATCACCAATATATATTAAATCTCCATCTTTTGCTTTTGCTCTTTTTAAGGCACGGAATAATCCCATGTGAGTAAGTACTCTTTGTAAATATTGAACTGCTTCTTCGTTTTCAAAATCTGTCATTTGTAACACACGAAATACTCTTTTGCCTTCGACACGGAAACCATCAGGCTCTTTATATATCTTAAATGGTGCTTCATATACATATCTTGTTTCTATGGGAATAGGCTCATCCTTTTCATTATTTCGGGCTTCCTCTACGATGTGAAAAATAGTATTCAATAAAGGTTTAACACCCTTTCCAGTAACAGCAGAAATACCAAATATGGGAACTTTCCATTTTTTATTTTTTATTTTTTTATTAAAACGATTGTAATTTTCTGTAATATCCAATTTGTTAAACACATATATTTTTGGTTTTTCATTAAAAACAGGGCTATATGCCTCTAATTCGTGTTCAAGAATTTCGATAGTATTTTCTGGTTCAGGGTCTCCTGTATCAATCAGGAAAAGTAAGACGCGGGTTCTTTCGATATGTTTTAAAAAATCATGTCCCAAACCTTTTCCTTCAGAAGCACCTTCAATAATACCCGGAATATCGGCTACAGTAATGGTTCTGTATCCGGGTAAAGACACAACGCCGAGATTTGGTGTAAGTGTGGTAAAGGGATAATCGGCTATTTTAGGTTTCGCTGAGGTTATACTGGATAATAAGGTAGACTTTCCCGCATTGGGTAATCCAACAAAACCGACATCAGCTATAAGTTTTAATTCAAGAAGGAATTCTTTTTCTTCTCCTTTTTCACCTTTTTCAGCAAAACGGGGCGTTTGGTATGTAGAACTTACAAATCGAGCATTTCCTTTTCCTCCTTTTCCCCCTTTTACCGCTAAAAATTGTTGTTCATTTTCTTTCAAGTCTGCGAGTATTTCACCGCTTTCCCAGTCCCGAATAATTGTTCCACAGGGCACAGATATTATAAGGTCTTTACCATTTTTCCCATGTCTGTTATTGCCACTTCCATGCATTCCTTTTGGAGCAATCCAATGAGCGTGGTACTTAAGGTCTATTAGTGTGTGTAATTTTGTAGTAGCCTGAAAATAAATACTTCCGCCATTACCACCGTCCCCTCCGTCTGGACCACCTTTGGGGACATATTTTTCTCTTCGGAAACTTACACAACCGTTCCCTCCATCTCCAGCAGTTAACTTTATGCGGACTTCATCAATAAATAGTCTATTTTTACCTTGTTGCTTCATATATGATAAACGAGTATAAGATAAAAACTGGCACGATATTATACCGTGCCAGTTTTTATATAATTATATTAAATATTAATTTTGATTTTCTGCATTTAAGGGAATCACATCAACACACTTTTTACCGCCTGTAGTATAACGGAATTTTACAATTCCATCTACCATAGCAAAAATGGTGTGGTCTCTTCCCAAACCAACATTTTTACCGGGCTTTATTTTTGTTCCGCGTTGACGGATTAGAATATTTCCAGAAAGGACTTGTTCTCCTTCATATCTCTTTACACCCAACATTTTTGGATTACTATCTCTTCCATTTCGGGCGCTTCCACCACTTTTTTTATGTGCCATTGTTTATTCCTCCTTATATGGAAACTATTTTTTTATTTCCTTAACCAAAATTTCTGTAAATAATTGCCTATGTCCATAGGTGCGATGATAATTCTTTCTTCTTTTATATTTGAAAACGCGTATTTTCTTTGATTTTCCGTGTGTGAGAACTTGAACGGTAACAGAGGATGATTTTAATTTATCGGGTTCTACAATCAATTGATTATCAATAGATAAAAGATGAACTTTGTTAATCTCAATTAAGTCACCTTCTTTTGCGTTTAATTTTTCAACGCGAATTTTGTCATTGGGTTGAACCCTATATTGTTTTCCTCCACAACTAATAATAGCGTACATTTTCCTTACATCCTTTCTTTTAACCTTTTGATTTTGGGCAATATTATATCATAAATTATTTTTGTTTTTCGACTTTCTTTCCGGGCAATAAAGGCAATGCATAATATAATCTTCTGCCATGGTTCTCAATTCTGCTATAGCGGACAGAGAAGCGAGATAACTACTTTTTATGTTTCTTGGAGATGGAAGATTAATCGTTGTTGTCTGTAATCTACCAAAGGCACCTTCTGCATAAATTTCATGCATATTTTCTTTAATATTGGGGTCTGCAATAATACGCACAATTGTATCTTTTGGTCCGATTCCGTATAAACTCAATGCACATGCAACATTTATATTGGCAGGGAATGCTTTTGCTGCTTCAAAAGCGTTTCCTTCAAAAACAGTTATAGGTTCTTTAATGTCTGTTAAATCAATATTTTTTTCTATGAGATAGGGGGCTCCTTTTAGTGCTTGAGGAGATTTTCTTGTAGTTAAAATTACACGATGCAAACCTGCTTCCATTGCACTGCGAATACCATCAAGACCACAAATAGCACCGGAGGGAATTTTTATTCTTATATGGTTATTTTTTGCCTCTTCAATAAGATTTAAGTTGTTTAATAATCCGCTTAAACTCATGATAAGGCAATCTTTTTTGTGTTTAATACAGGATTTTATTACAGGTTCAACAGCAATAGATGTGGCTGATTCAATAACAAAATCTGATAAAGAAACGGCTGTATCTAAATCACATATCTCAGCATCCAAATGAAATGTCCGTTTTAATAGTTGAGCTTTTGCTTCATCTATATCATGAAGAGCAACGATTTCTGCAGGAATATCGCCTTTTTGTAAAGCAATACAAATATCTGCACCAATATTTCCACAACCTATAATAGCTATCTTATATTTAGACACGATTTTAAATCCAAACTAAAAGATTTATTTACGAATGGGAGAATAAAAAAGAAAACAAATAAAGACTTATCTAAAAATATAATTATAACAAGGATGCATAAGAATACTCAACATTGTAAATAATAAAAAACAGTTTTTCAGGATAAATGTTTTATTTTTGTTAAAATATATTGCAAAATAATGAAAGGGTTATTTATGAAGAGTTATACAGAATATTTATATTTTTGCACACAAAAACACCGAGAATATATAAATATTACAGAAAAAGTAGAAGAGGTAGTCAAGAAAAGTCAGGTCCAGGAAGGTATGGTTCTTGTATCTGCAATGCATATTACAGCGGGAGTATATGTAAACGATGCGGAAGATGGATTGATAGCGGATATTGATGAATGGCTTGAAAAATTGGCTCCGTTTAAGAGAGATTACAGACATCATGCTACCGGGGAAACTAATGGAGATGCACATTTAAAAAGTTTATTAGTTCACCATGAAGTAATTGTCCCTATAACAAAAGGAAAATTAGATTTAGGTCCGTGGCAACAAATATTTTATGCAGAATTTGATGGTCAAAGAAGGAAACGATTAATTATAAAAGTTTTAGGGGAGTAAGTGAATGGTATCTGATAATAAAATCTTTCAAGATTTTCAGTATTTAATGCCAACAAAAATCATTTTTAAAACGGGTGGAATATCTGAATTAACTTCATTATCAATTCAACTTGGCACAAAACCCTTTATTGTTACAGGAAGACAGAGTTCTAAAAAAAATGGAGCCTTAGAAAAATTAAAGAATACCTTTACTGACGCAATTGTTTTTGATGAGGTTGAGGAAAATCCAACTATTGAAACCTGTGATAATGCAGGAGAAATATGTAGGAAGAACCAATGTGATTGGATTATCGGTGTAGGAGGAGGTAGCCCTTTAGATGTTTCAAAAGTTGTTGCAGGTCTTGCTACAAATACAGGTAAATGTGAGCAATACTTTGGTAAAGATTTGTTCCGAAATGCACCATTACCAGTTCTCGCCATACCAACCACTGCTGGGACTGGAAGTGAGGTAACTCCTTATGCAGTAATAACAAATACGAAAAATAATACGAAACAAACCATTGCTGATTATCGAATTTTCCCTACAATTGCTTTGTTGGACCCCATTTTAACAAGAACACTTCCCCATCATATTACTCTTTCTACAGGATTGGATGCTTTGAGCCAATCTATGGAAGGAATGGTTTCTAAAAAAGCCACACCGATTACTGATTATCTTGCAAAGGAATCTTGTAAATTAATTTTTCAGTGGCTACCCAAAGTATTAAATGATCCTGAAGATATTGAAGGAAGGTATTGGCTTTTATATGCGTCTTTATTATCAGGTATTGTTATTGCACAGACAGGAACTACTTTAGTTCATGCTTTAGGGTATTTTTACACACTAAATTATAAAGTCCCTCATGGAATAGCGAATGCTTTATTTCTAATACCTATGTTTAAAAGAAACATTTCATTTTTCCCAGAGAAATTAAAGTTTATTGTTGACTTTTTACATGAAGAATATTCTAATCAACAACCGGAATTATCTATAGAAAAAGCATTGAATCGTTTCTTTAATGAAATAAAATTTTCAAAAAGCGCATCTACATGGGGAGTATTTGATAATCAATTT
Organism: Candidatus Hydrogenedens terephthalaticus JGI OTU-1; assembly: GCA_000493945.1. Lineage (GTDB taxonomy): Bacteria > Hydrogenedentota > Hydrogenedentia > Hydrogenedentales > Hydrogenedentaceae > Hydrogenedens > Hydrogenedens terephthalaticus. Next base: position 57,025 of record AWNW01000004.1, on the reverse strand, counting down.
GATGTGTTTGCAAAACAATTATATGCGGATTCTTATCGTTTCCGAAACCAGTATGGAGAATTTTCCGTTGATGATATATTCCAAATATTTAAAGAATCCTTTTGAATTTAATTAAAAAAAACACTATGAAATTAACATCAAAAATAATTGTTATTTTACTTATATTCTGGCTTTTTATATTGTTTGGATATATTTTTGTTTATGACTGGGTTGTTAAACCTACTTTATCTCAATTTGAAAGAGAACTGGCTATTAATGAGTTAGAAAGATTTCAAAGGTCTTTTGAAAAAGAATTGCTGTATCTAAATCGAACTTGTGCCGATTATTCTTGGTGGGATGACACTTACGAATTTGTTATAAACAAAAATGAAACTTTCAGACGAACCAATCTTTTACCACAGACATACGAAGAAAATAATATAAATATGATTCTAATAATCAATACTTCGGGAGAGGTTATTTATGGGGAATGGTATAACCTGGATAAAAAACAAAAAGAAAAATTACCTGTAGAATTTTCTATACCTAAAATCGCATTAACACATCCTTTATTAACCTTTGATAATCCAAAATCCGGGAGATTTGGAATTATTTCGACAAACTATGGAAAGGTGGCTGTGGCTTCAAATACGATATTACAAAGTAATTTAGAGGGAGAACCTCGAGGTGTGTTTATTATGGGAAAACTGTTAGATGATAACTTCTGGGAGAATATAAAGAATCAAGTTTTATTAGATGTAAATGTATACCCGTATATAGAAAAAGACAAACTAATTTTCAATGCTTCGAATTATCATATAAATGAAGAGAAAATCATACAAATACAGGAAAGCAAGGATGGCAAGCTTTTATTGTGGGATGTAATTAAAGATATATATGGACATCCACTACTATTAATAAGATTAACACATACTCAAAATATCCTTTCTTCGAGTGAAACTATACAGTTCCGGGGAATTACAGGCTTTATCCTTATAATGGTATTAGGAATTATTGCACTCTGGATTGCTATCAAAAAACAAATTATTTCTCCATTGCAGGATTTAACTCAAAATATACGGAATTCCACATACCGTGAATCTATTACTTTTTTGCCTAATATAGAAAAAAGCGATGAAATCGCTCTACTTATCGTTCATTTTAATCGCATGGCATACAAAATTAATAAATTGTTAGAGGAAAAGTCAAAATTAGTTGAGGAAATTTCAAAACGAGAACAGTATCTGGATTTTATAATCAATTCGGTACCATGTGTAATTCTTGAAATAGACTGTAATGGCATAATCAAGACAATTAATTCTGCTATTGAAGAAATAACAGGATTATCTCCAAATGATGTAATAAATAGAAATATTGGCGATTTATTTCCCGCAAAAAGTATTTTTGACTTTCTTAAACAGATAAAAGAAAATAAGGAGGAAGCGACTTTTTTTGAAGTTGAAGAAAAAATATATATCAATGATAAAAATAAACATTTACATATCTATTTTCGTAGGAATGAAAGAGACGGAGTGTTTTTTTACATAGGTGTAATATGGGATATAACAGTTTTGAGAGAGATACAGGAGAAATATAATGAACAAAAACAAATGGCTATATTGGGAGAAGCAAGTGCAAGTTTAGCACATGAGCTACGAAATATGATAGCCGCTATTCAAAGTGGTTTTGAACTTATGCGTCAAGAAAAGAACATAAAACAAAAGGAAGAAATTACAGGTGAGTTACATGTATCTATTTCTCGATTAGAGGAAACATTGAAAAAATTGTTGGAATTTACAAAAAAATATCAATTAAATAAGATGAAAGTTTCTATAAAAGAGCTGATTGAGGAACAATTTAAACAATGTATAATACAAAATAATAAGGAAACCGATATTAAATTTGAGATAATAGGAGATACTATTGTTAAAGTGGATACCAATCTTTTTTCGAGAGCAATTTCTAACATTTTAAAGAATAGTATTGAATCTATACCGAATCATGGTGAAATATCCGTAGAAATATATGATAAAAATGATTATCACTATATAGAAGTAAAAGACAATGGCGTAGGTATAGAAAGGGAACATCTGGAAAAAATTGGAACGCCTTTTTTTACAACGAAGGCACAGGGAACAGGGTTAGGATTGACGATAACAAAAAAAATTATTGAAAGTCATGGAGGTAAATTAGAAATACAAAGTGAAAAAGGTGTCGGAACAAATGTTTTAATTATAATACCTTTTGAAAAAGGATAGATTTATGCAAGGAAGAATATTGGTTGTAGATGATGAGAAATTAATTCGATGGAATATTATCGAAAAACTTAATCAGATAGGATTCATAACAGAAGAAGCAGGCAATGTCACGGAAGCAAAGCAAATTGTGCATAAAAAAATGTTAGACCTTGCCATTATTGATTTAAGGCTCCCTGACGGAGATGGTATGGATATATTGAAAGAAATATCAGTAAAACAGCCAGGTGTCCCTGTAATTATGATTACGGCTTATTCGAGTGTGTCTAACGCTGTGGAAGCCATGAAAAATGGTGCTTTTGATTATATTAGCAAACCCTTTGAAATGGACGAACTAATGCTCAGAATCCAGAGAGCAATAGAACAGTCTCATTTAAGAAATTCCATTCAAGTGGGTTTGCAACAAAGCAAAAGAATTTTCAATCTTGACCATATTATTGGTAAAAGTCCTAAAATTCAGGAGGTAAAACAAATTCTAAAAAGGGTAGCAGAATCTCCAAGTACTACGATTTTACTATTGGGGGAAAGTGGAACAGGAAAAGATATAGCCGGTAGGGTAATACATTATGAATCAGACAGGGCTATATATCCCTTTATGAATATTACTTGCACAGCATTACCAGAAAATTTATTGGAGTCAGAACTTTTTGGATATGAACAAGGTTCTTTTACAGGTGCCGACCATCTTAAAAAAGGTTTGTTTGAACTCGCAAACTACGGGACTGTATTTATGGATGAGATAGGGGATACACCTTTATCTGTTCAGTCAAAAATTCTTCGGGTACTTGAAGAAAAAGCGTTTAAGAGGATAGGAGGGACTACGGATATTTATGTAGATGTCCGTGTAATTGTAGCAACCAATAAGGACCTTGAGGAAATGGTGCGAGCAGGGACTTTTCGTGAAGACTTGTATTATAGATTAAATGTAGTGCCTATTGTTTTACCACCGCTGAGGGAAAGATATGAAGATATACCTTTATTAGCAGAACATTTCTTAAATTTATTTAACAAAGAATTTAGAAGGAATCGTAAAGGTTTTTCGGATGAAGCAATGAACAAATTACTTTCTTATCATTGGCCTGGAAATGTTCGAGAACTCAGGAATGTTATTGAAAGGGCTGTGTTATTGGGCAAGGATGAGATAATACAAGGGGACGAAATTATATTAGGACGAGTAAGTTTTGGGGGAGTAAGAACTATGAATAATGAATTTGTATTATTACCCCCATCAGGATGTTCCCTCGATGATGTTGAGAAGTCATTAATTCGTCAGGCATTAGAAAGAACAAATTGGAATTTAACTCGTGCAGGAGCTTTACTTAATATATCTCGAGACCAGGTTAGATACAAAGCAGAAAAGTATGGACTAAAACCCGAAAATAATAAATAAAAAGTTTTTGTATATAAAATAAAAAGCGGTAGTAAATTAATACTACTGCTTTTTATTTATCAATTAATGTTTATTTTAGCAAACCGACGCAATAATTATCTTCACTTTCACCGGGACATGCGTGGTAACCACCACTATTAAAGAATTGTATTAATCTTAACAATTCAGTAAGAGATATAGACCAATCTTGTGGATTATAGTCGCTACCATGGGGTCTGCATGATTTGTCCCCTGCTAATCCTGGAACATAACCATCTTCAGATATTTCCGGTGCTACTGCGCAATGATATCCGCCTGAATTGAATAACTGGATTACTCGTAATAACTCAGATAATTGTATTCTATTATCACCATTTTGGTCAGCAGAATGTTCTGTAGGAATTTCTCCTTCTGAAGAGCCTTCTCCTTCTATAATTCCCTCACCTTCAATTGTTCCTTCGCCTTCTAATATTCCTTCGACTATACCTTCAGGTGTTCCCTCAATAGCACCTTCACCTTCTGGTGTTCCTTCAGGTATTCCCTCGATTGAACCTTCGCCTTCAAGGGTTCCTTCAGGAGTTCCTTCAATAACACCTTCACCTTCAGGAACAATTTCTACGAAGTTCGCTGTAATATTTCTATTTTTTGTCATACTTAATTGAAGGGTAGGAGAATTGGCATCTTTAGTTTGTATATCACCTGACCAATTCTGGAAAGCCCATCCTTGTGCTGGGGTAGCAGTGATTGTAACTGTTTCTCCATCCCAATATGGATAAGTTCCCGGAGATGGATTGGTTGTGCCTGAACCATTTACAAATACAGTTAACTTCCATTGGTTAGACATCAGTTGTAATTGTGCACGGATTTCTCCATCCGGATAATTTTGGGAACTTATCAAGAAATAATATAATCCCATGGCAATTTCAGCCGCTTGACTATTTTCAATTTCAGAATAGAACGAAAGATTAGAGGGATTTCCGATGTTAAAAACAACTGGACCATTGGTACCCGGTAAACCTTTATTAATAGTCATTCCCGTAGGGTTAAGCACTGAATGTGTTCCAGATAAGGATATAGTGTAGTTATCACTACCGGGGACAGGTTGTAATACTCCGAATGCCTGTCCGTATGCTCCTGTGGATATAGGAGGAACAACCTGGAAACCTGTCATAGGATTAGCAATAACAAAGAGCCCTTCTGGAGGAATAGGTCTTAAAACAACGACTTTTGCAATAGCAGATGCGGAGGTCTTTACTGCATCTGTTGCTTCACACCAATATTCGCCAGCAGAATCATAAGTTACATCAGGAATGCTGAGAACATTTGAAGAGGAACCGATAGGAATTCCATCTTTATACCATTGATATGTGATAGTTCCTAATCCTCCTGCGGTTGCTACCTGAAAATTCAAGTCACCTCCAACAAATAAATATGTATCTGAAGGATTTTGTATAAAGCTAAGTGCGTCTACTACGGTTAGTGTCGCTATATTTGATGTGATGGTTTCAAAATTGTCTTGAACCTCGCAGAAATAATTGCCTGCTGTTTCTGTTTGAACATTTGAGAGAATTAATTGTGGTGAATTTACCCCTAAGTTAATATTGATACCTCCTGCTAATCGTTTGTACCAACGATATTCAACATTTCCCAAACCTCCATCAATAACTACGGAAAATGTATGTGTTGTTCCTTTGTAAACAGTTGCAGATTGGGGATGCTGAATGAAAGACATCCAATTGGCAACTTGTAAAACAGCCGGGGCACTTGTCGCACCTGCGTTTTGGTCAGAAACAAAACAGGTATAGGTTCCTGAATCAGAAGGTTGTAAGTTCTCTAAAACTAAAACTGGTTCTGTATATGGAATATCTACACCATTTTTTCTCCATTGGTATCTATATGGTGGATAACCACCGGATATTGCAACCTCAAAGGTATGACTTTCACCGGTATGTTTTAATGCACCTTGAGGCTGAATGTCAAAGTTAAATGGTGGGAATATTTGTAATGTTGCTTGTTCGGATGTAAGCATTTCTCTTGCATCCGTAACGATGCACCAATAACTTCCCGCATCAGTTTCTTGTAATGGATATAAAAATAGTGTAGGAGAGTCAGGTCCCACATATTCTCCATCACGAACCCATTGATAATGCACTCCTCCTAAACCTCCTGTTACTCCAATAGTAAATGTAAAATCATAACCAAGAATTCCCGAACCAGAAACAGGTTGTTGAACAATTTGCATGTGTTCTGCAACTTCCAAAAAGGCAGAATTCGATGCGATGTTATACACATCATCATAAATCACACATGTGTAATAACCCATATTTTCCAGTTGTGCATTTTCTATTGTTAATGTAGCATCCTCAGCACCTTCAATGACTTCACCGTTAAATTTCCATAAATAACGGAGTGTTCCATTGGGTTCTCCTGCAATAACAGGAACGAAAGTGAAATTTTCTCCAATATAGACACCGCCTCCCTGTAAAGGCTGTTCAAAACGAATACGATTTAATATAGTTATTTCTGCAGTTTGAGAGATAACCTGTTCTGAACCACTATTTACAACACACCGATAAGAACCACCATCCGATAATTGGATAGGGTTAAAGGATATTGTTTTCTGTGTTTTACCAGCTAAGTCTATCCAATTCCCGCCATCCCACTTTTGCCATTGATAAGTAGGTAGATTATTTCCTCCACGGACATTAACAGACATGGAGTGACTATTTTCCCCTGGAACAAGATTTTGTGCGCCGACAGGCTGTTCCGTAATCACCAAAGGTGTATATTGCACTTCTAACTTGGCTGGTGAGGAACGACGGGTCCAGAGGCTATCGCATATTGTTACTGTAAAATAACGAGGTTTTGTTGTGGGTAGTGGATAAGAGATTGTCAATTCTTCTGCATATATAGGACTCCCAATAGGAGAAAAGTCATCTATTTTTATTTCTTCCCATTTATACATCTGCGGTATTCCATTATTCTCTCCGCCAACCTGGTCAATAGAGAATGTAACCGGTGTTCCTGAGGTAACGGACTGTGATTGAGGTTGAGCCGTTATTTGTAAAGGAGGATTTTGAATAGATTCATTAATCAGCCATGCTTGACGATTACCACCGGCTAAAACATAGGAATTATAGTTGTTTCTTGAATCATGATTTAAGTTCCCTGTAGATGCCAATAATTCAGGATGACAACGGAATTTTGAACAATTGAAATTGCCTACAAATTCTTCAACTGTTCGGTCAATTTCCGAACCGAAAATTTTGATAGTAACTTGTGTCCCGTTTGCGTCTATAGTTACTTCTATGTCCTCTGTTTTTAATTCAGCCAGAATATTTGGTAAAACATCGCGTAATACGGTATAAATGATAACCCTAAATACACTTTTTAAATGGTCTATACCTGTAGATTCACCCACAGTCATATAACCTGCAATTAAATTGACCATAGCATTTTTGAATAATGGGCTTTGTTCTTCTAATAATTGCCAGAGAGTGGGGACACCTTCAAAATCATCTACAAATTGACTTACACATAGAGTTGTTATACCAAGTTTTACGCACACATCTTTGTCCCCTGTGGTTATTGTAGTGCTACCTGTTAAACCATAGGCTTTTACCTGGACATTACGAATGGTAATTTGTAATGTTTCTACAACTGCTCTGTTGTAAGCAAAATCATTTCGTATAGTTTGAATATCACTGGCATTGAGATTTCCTAAAACACGAGACATATCTCCATTTAAGACAGCACCTAACATATCGAAATGGTCGTTATCAATTATACCGTTGCAATCATTGTCCGCATTGGAAAAATAAGGACTTGTTTGACACTGAACCTGTCTCCATGCTCCAGGTTGAGGTTGTCCATATTCATCAATATAGTCGTACCAGGTAGGCAGAAAATCTGCCAGTGCACTGTCTAATGTGTTAAAGATAAAGTCAATATCATATTGGTCTTGAAAACATTGAGAAAAGGCAGGTGAGACTGTTAGAGATAACAGTAATAAACTAAAAATACTTATAATTGATATGTACTGATAATTTTTTAACATAATACACTCTCCTAAAATAAATATACTTTATTCTATTTTCACTTCTAATAACATTTTATCATAAAGAATTAGTATATTAAAATAAAAATAACATTTCTTTTTTTACTTTTTTTTATAGATTGTTTTTGAAATATTCGGGAGGAGGGATAGTTGCGAAAAGGCGTAAAATAAAAAATGGTGGACCTGAGGGGGATCGAACCCCTGACCTCCGCATTGCGAACGCGGCGCTCTCCCAACTGAGCTACAAGCCCACGCTGAGTATCATTTTATCATAGAAAAGTAGAAAAAATAAAACTTTTAGGATATTTTGCGTTGGAGCAAATCAAGGAATTCTTTTCGTGTAATATCATCGTTATGAAAACTTCCTAAAACAGACGATGTAGTCATAACAGAATTTTGTTTTTCAACACCCCGCATCATGCAACAAAGATGTTTGCATTCCATCACAACACCGACACCTTCTGCATGAGTATAATCCATAATAGCCCGTGCAATCTGGGCTGTTAATCGTTCTTGGATTTGGAGACGGCGAGCGTAAAAATCAACAATACGAGCAATTTTGCTTAATCCTATTACTTTTTTTTGTGCAATGTAACCTACATGACATCGTCCAAAAAACGGAAGCATGTGATGTTCACACAGACTATATACTTCTATGTCCCTTGATATTATCATATTATTACTTTCTGCCTGAAAAATAGCATTATTTATAATGCTTTGCAGATCTTTTCGATAACCGGAAGTTAGAAATTCATAGGCTTTTGCTACACGATAGGGGGTTTTTTTTAATCCTTCTCTATCGGGATTTTCTCCAATTTCAATTAAAATTTCACGGACCAGTTCGGCAATTCTATCAATGTTCATTTAAAAATTCCTTCCATAATTTTTCAGTGAAATTACAGTCTATTTTTAATTTATCTATTTCGTAATGAGATATTAACGAAAGTAAAGGAATATTTTTAGGATAAATTATAAGATTTGGATTAAGATATAACAAACCAGCAAATAAAAAATCCCTTGAAAATATATCCGGGTCAGGAATTACAAAATCTTCATCGTTAATTATAACATTCCGAAATAATAGTATGTCTAAATCTATTGTTCTTGGAGCATATTTATCGCTGGAACGGACTCTTTTTAGTTGCTTTTCAATTTTTCTTAGCACATTAAATTTCAAGTCTAATGGAGTCATTTCTTCTTTTAATTTTGTTTCAATAATGCAATTTAAAAAATCAGATTGTTTTTCTTTTCCACCTATTGGGGGAGTTATAAAAACAGGTGAGATATTGAGGATACTTAAATGATTTTTTAGTTCATATAATGATTTTGAGATATTTATTTCAGGTTCGATATTAGAACCTATTCCTACATAAATATATTCCTCAGGATTGTTGGCTTGTATCATTTCTTCATCCGAGTGATTTCTACGGCAACACTTCTGGCAAAGCGAAGGACGCCTGGTTTGTCTATTGTTACGGTAACTCCTTTTACTTTTTCAAAAGATAAACAAATATCTGCGATTTCCTCTGCCATTCGTTCTATAAGAAAAAAAGAAGAGTTTTCTATTGTTTTTAAGATAGTTTTCTTTACTTTTTTATAGTCTAATGCATCTTTAATATCATCCGATATTCCAGCAGGTTTGCAGTCTGTATAAAGAATTAAGTTTATTAAGATGTCCTGCTTTTCTCTTCTTTCATCGGGTTCAATTCCAATGATACAACGGACCTGCAAGTCACGGATATGAATTTTATCAAATAATTCCATCGTTTGCACTCCCTAATAAAAATCGTCCTCCATCTACAAATATGACCTGTCCTGTAACGAATTTCGCTTTTAGCAAAAAGATTACAGCATCTGAGACATCGTTTTCATCACCAAATGTTTGAAGTGGATTGGTTTTGCTCATTTTTTTTAAATATTCTTCTGTTTCACCCGGAGGTGGAAGTATTAGCCCTGGAGCAACAGCATTCACTCTTATTTCGGGGGCAAATTCGACTGCTAAAATACGGGTAATATGACGGAGCAATTGTTTTCCTAAATAATAAGATGCATGCTTTGGGTCGTAATCCCAGAGACGGGTATCTAAAATATTTATAATAATACCTTTTTTACATTGGGAATGAAGACACCGTGCTAATTGTAAGGGTGCCCATGCATGGATGTTTAATGAAGTAATTAAATCTTCATGGGAAAACTTTTTTATGCTATGTTCGGGGAATATACTGGCATTATTTATGAGAATATCAATTTCTCCTAACTTGTCTATGGCAGATTTAAATATTGTTTCTCCTGCATTAGTTACATTTAGGTCTTGTTTTATGAGTGTTGTTTTTATGGGGTAGTTTTTTAATATTTCTTCTAATTCTTTGGCTTCCTTCTCTGAAGAGTTATAATGTAAAGCAAGATTAACGCCTTCCTGTGCTAAACAAATAGCCAAATGTCTACCAATCCGTTTTGCACTACCCGTAATAATTGCATTCATTCCTTTTAGAGACGACATTTTTAAAATCTCAATTAAATCTGGTTTGTTATTTTACTTCTATTTTAACAAAATATTTTTGTATTCCTCTTTGGATTTCAAAAACAAAATGATTTATATTTTGGTTTCTTATATTGTTTAATTTTTCTTTGAAATCTTTTATATTTTCTATAGGATGGTTTTGAATAGATAAAATAATATCTCCTTGTTCTAATTTAGCGAGGCTTGCCCAACCTCCTGAAATTACCTGTTCAACAAACACTCCTTTTGTGTCTTCCTTTAAATTCATATCAACTCTATCATAAAAACACAAATCTCTTACCGTAAATTCCAACCATTCGTCTTGATATTTTTCCACCATATTTCGTGGAATGGGTTCTTTAATAAGTTGTATAGGGATTTGTTTCATTTCGTTTTCTCTAATAATAGAGACTACAATTTCCTGGTCAATAGAAAAACTTCGCACCCTTTCTTTCCATTCTTCATAGTCTTCTACTTTGTTAGCATGAAATTTTTCATTTTCAATTTCTTTAATAATATCTCCTACTTTTAATTCGTCTAATCCTTTTTCTTTTATGGGATAAATCCGAGTTATTATGAACCCCCCTTCTTCCAAATTCTTTTTTTCTGCCATTTCTTTCGTAAGGACCTGAACTTCGACACCTATCCAGGGTTTACTGGCTTCTCTAATCGGTTCTACATTTCGAGATGCCCCAATTTTTACCATAGAATAGATTCTATTTTGATTTCTTTCTGCAACTACAAGAACTTTTTCTTTTTTTTCTTCTAAAAGGGAATTCGTTTTCTTTTCTAAATCTTCTAATGAGGATATTTTTTCATTTTCAATTTCTAAGATGAGATCTCCGCTTTGCAAAGGTGGTTTTGCCTGTGCCGAACAACCACCCATTCGCAGGGATGTGATGAGAACGCCATTCGTATTATCTCTATTTCTATTAAGGGCAAAGAACCAGTTAAGATTTTTTGCTGTAAAACCCCATTCTTTAAACTCTTTTTCTTTTGTTTGAGGAAAATCGTATAAAACAGGAGTAACAGGAATATCCAATTTAATGGAATCCCGAATGATAGAAAAATTTACAGGTTTATCGGTTGGGAGTGAGCATAAAATATTATTAATTAACGGGATTTGTTCCATGTACTTAACATCAATCGGTTCATTATCTATTTGTATTAAAATATCCCCTGTTTTTATACCCGCTTTATCTGCAGGAGAATCTGGGTATACATATCTAATAAGTGAGCCTCTTTCTATTTTTTCTATTTCTGTAATAGGTTGTATTTCAAGTCCTGTCCAGGACCTATTTACTTTGCCATTTTGTATAATATCACTTACGACTTTTTTTACTAAGTTGGAAGGAATAGCCCCTCCAAGAGCGTATTTAATTTCGTTTATACCCACAATTTCTCCTCGTAGACTAACAAGAGGACCGCCCGAACTACCGGGGCTAATTTCCGCATTATGTCCTAACCAACAGACTAAACTCCCAATGTTTTCTCCTTCTTCTGAAAACATTTCAAAACTATTTAATTTATAAGGTAATATCATTCGTTGGTTGCTAATAATCCCCAAAGTAACAGACGGGTTTAAAGCCATAGGGGAACCCATTGCCAAAACATAATCACCCACTTTTATGTTATCTGAATCTCCAAAAACGCCAAAGACAAAATTTTGTGGCTCATCTGTAATAATTTTTAGGACACTAATATCTGTCAAGGCATCCGTTCCTACCAATTTTAATGGATAATTTTTTAGATTTGAGAAGGTGCAATCTGCAAAATATGCCTTGCCTGCCACATGATGATTTGTTACAACATAACCATCATTAGAAATAACTACTCCACTACCATATTTTTCCTGCTTTAATTCCCTCCCTTCTGAATAATATTTTTCGACAACATGTATTCGAACCAGTGCGGGTTGTAGTTTATCCACAGTGCGAATAATAGTATCTTGAATTTGTTCGGGAAAAGTTCCTAAATTAGATGGAAATACATTTCCTTCCTCACACATTACTGAAATGATAGGAGAATATAAGAAAAGAAAAGGAAGAATAATTTTTGTAAAGAGGTGCATATCTTGTCTTTCTAAATATAAAAAATAGGAATTATATTTTTAGGTTGTTTATAATATGAAACTCACATAATAAAATAAAACATACTAACCAATATATTTTATATAAAAAATTTACACGGAGGAAAGTAGTTATTATAATGAAAAATTTAATATCCATTGATTCTTTACATATTTTCTTTATAATCGTAAGTGGTATGTTTGGTGCGGTGTTCGGTAGTTTTTGCAATGTGTGTATTTACAGATTCCCTCGTGGGGAATCCGTAATAAAACCCGCATCTCATTGTCCCAAATGCCAGAACCCCATTGCCTGGTATGATAATATTCCATTAATTAGTTGGGTCATTTTGTTAGGTAAATGTAGACATTGTAAGGCAAGCATTAGCATTCAATATCCACTTATTGAACTAATTACGGCTCTTTTATTTGTGATAGTGTATTTAAAATTCCGATTTTCTCTGGCTACCATTGTCTATTGCTTTCTCAGTGCTGGTTTAGTAATTGTTATTGTTCAAGATTTACAAACATGGACTATTCCGGATGAGATAACTTTAACGGGAATATTGGTTGGTATCGGAGTATCATTATTAGGCATGTTTTTCCCTGAACAAGGGCTACGGGTTCAAAATCCCATAGAATCAATAGATGGCGTGGCTCTTGGGGCGTTACTTATTTGTCTGATGGATTTGATTGTAATTTTATTAATGAAAAAGCCCGGAATGGGATTCGGTGATGTAAAACTGTTAAGTATGTTAGGGGCATTTTTAGGATGGCGGGGTGTTTTAGGGAGTTTAATGATTGGTTCTATGGTCGGAAGTATAATAGGATTTTTAGTTATTTTCTATTATCGTTATATAAAAAAGATAGAAGAAGAAACAGAAGAAGAAACTGGAACAAACGACAATAATTTTTATCCTATTGACCCCATTGCAAGTATTTTTTTGGGATTATCTTCTATTTATTTAATAATAAGGTTATTATTATCTCTAAATCACCATATATCCTCTACAATCCCCAACGAAATTATACAAGGATTTTCTTATTTAGTTATTGCTTTCATGGTATTTTCACTTCTAATTGCCCTTATATCCATTTTTATATGGAGAAGACAATCCTCAAAAGATATTAAAGCAAATATGGATCTCAATGAAGAAGAAATGGAAATAACATTAAAGGCACATTATATTCCCTTTGGTCCTTATCTTTCTTTGGGAGGTTTTATTTTTCTGTTATTTGGTCCAGAGTTAATCTCCAAGTATTTACAAATTCTCACTATCACACAACAATAGACTCTATATGAAAGAAAAATATAATGTAAATGAAATAAATCGTTATTTTATTTTTGATGAAGGGTATTTTCCCAAACCATGGGGGAACTTTCGTTTAAGAGAGAAATTAAATAAAAATATATCGAGTGAAGAACCTATTGGCGAAGCATGGTTAATTTCGGATAGGGAAGAGTATCAAAGTTCCATCATCAATGGACCATTAAAAGGGAAAAAAATTAACGAAGTAGTAAATAAATTTCCGGAATTCGTTTTTGGTACAGATAAAACAAGTTCTTTCCCGAAAAGATTTCCTTTGCTATTAAAATTAATAGATGCTAATGAATTATTATCTGTTCAAGTTCATCCTGATGACACAACAGCCATTAAACTTGGTGAACAAGATTCGGGGAAAACAGAAATGTGGTATATTCTCGATGCAAAACCTAATAGTTTTTTATATATTGGTCTTAAAAAAAATGTGAAAAAGGAACATCTATTAAAAGAAATAAACCACCATGGAGATATTGATAAATTACTCAACAAGATTTATGTAAAGGCGGGAGAACATTATTTAATTCCAGCGGGAACGGTTCATGCGATTGGTCCTGGTATCTTATTAGCCGAAATACAACAAAATAGCAATGTTACATATCGTTTATTTGATTGGAATCGGGTAGATTCTACTGGAAAACCAAGGTTATTACACATAGAAAAAGCAATGGAATCAATTCAAGAAAAATCTGTATTAATTAAAGCAAGAAAAGTTGAGAAAAAACATACATTCGGAGTTGAAAAATATTTATGTTCTTGTCCTTATTTTACAGCAAAACACTGGGAAATAGAAAAAGAATGTCAAATATGGGATAACAATTTCAGTTTTCATATAGTATTATCATTAAGTGATACATATATAAATATTTATGATGAAGATATTAAGGTAAAAAGGGGAGAAGCCTTACTAATTCCTGCAAAATCATGTAGTAGTGTTATAATAAAAGAGGGTATGTTTTTAGATTATTACCAACTATAATTGTTCCAAATTGGAACATTATATTCTATTTAAGAGATTTATATTATCATAGTTATAAGATTTTATGGAAGAAATAACGAAAGAAATAAGGTTAATTAATGAATGTCTGAACGGCAATGTTGAGGCATTTCGAGATTTAGTTATGACATACCAAACAGCGGTATATGCAACAGCGTTTTACTATGTTAAAGACTCAAACATAGCAAAAGAAATTGTTCAGGAAGCATTCATTAATGCCTATAAAAATCTTCATCAACTCCGTGATTTAACAAAATTTGGAAGTTGGTTGAAAGAGATTACGACTCGTATTTCTTTTCAATATATACAAAAGAAAAAAGAAATCGGCAATGATAGAATTGAAGGAAAAATTATACCGATAAATTCCGAAAAGATTTCAGGAAAGAGTTATTCTTTATCATTTGAAGAGATAAAATTTGCTATACAACAATTACCGGAAAGATACAGACTTCCAGTAGTATTAAAATTTTTAGAAGGAATGACTTACGAAGAAATTAGTAGGTTTACGGGAGAATCCCCGGGAGAAATAAAAGGGATATTACAAAGAGCGGTAAAACAATTGCAGAAAATATTTGATAATACTGATGGAGAAACTAAACAATGGCAAGATGTTCACAAATAGAGACGGAATTACAGGCATATCTCGATGGTGAATTAAGTAGAGCCAAAGAACTAATTGTTGAAGAGCATTTGTCTGCCTGTTCACATTGTAAACATGAATTTGAAATATTAAGAAAAAGCAATGCTCATTTGTATGAATCCCTCAGTCCCTATAAGTTGAACGAGTCATTAGATGAACAAATTATGAAAAAACTTCCGGAGATAGATGTCAGTTACAATCAGACACATCAAATTACACTACGAGTAAAACATCAGGATGAAAGCCCCTATTCATTTTCTAACATATTCCCTTATCTTGCTTTAACAGCAATGACTGTTCTTGGTGTTTTTATATTTGTTAGTTGGCCTTATCGAGAGATTTCTGATACGGAAAGAATTGGAATAGCAGTCAATATAGAAGGCAATAGTTCTATAATTGATAAAGATATAAATAATATAATAAAAGAAGATAATTTAACATCTATTAAAACGGATAATTATATAGAAACAAAAGAGAACTCAATTGTTTATTCATATTTAAAAGGCAATTCTGTTTTAAAATTAGCCGGAAATACAAGAATACGGATTTTAGATGAGCGAACTGTAAATTTAGAAAAGGGTAAAGTATGGTTTGATGTTGGCAAAGATAAAAAGGTGTTTCGAGTAAATACTCCGCAAGGGATTGTAACCGTATTTGGTACTCAATTCCAGGTAGAAGTAGATTCCACACAAATATTAACAACAGTTCATAGGGGAGAGGTCACAGTAGAAACAGCCAACCAATTTGTTGTACTTAGACAAAATCAACAGGTTCTATTAAAAAATAATACATTTGCTTCGGAAATAAAGACCTGTGATTCAGAAAAAATAATCGCATGGGCGAATGAAATAGAACCCTCAGAACGAATATTACAAAAGGTATCTGCTTATTTCAGTAATACAAAACCATTACCTATAACGACACCTGCATCGCAGATATTTGTAGTCCCTATACAAAAGAAAGAAATTTCATCCCTTGAATTATTCTGGGATAAACAAAAAAGCATCAATTCCAATTTTACAATTTATGCATCAGATGATGAATTAAAACCATTATTCCGTTATAAGTTAACAAATAACTTATTGGAATCGTTTGATGGAGAAGTTAGTATTCCTATTCCTTCAGATATATCTCTTAGAAATGTAAAACTTTTACATATAGAAATTATCTCTGATGATATAGAAGATTCATCTTTAATGCCATTTACCAGGGTTTTTGCAAAGAATTGATATGAATATTATTTTGGACATAAATAGAAATATAAATAAAGCCCACCCTGTCGGGAGGCATGGTGAAGCAAAAAACAAAGTCACATTTCTGCCTCACATCACTCCTTCCCCAGAAATACCTGCAGCCAAAATAACTGCTTTCATGCATGCCTCCCGCTTTGGAATATTGATTTTTCTCAGTAAAGTGGGCTCGATGATATATTCGGCGAAACAACTGTCTCCTCTCTCCACTCCTTCCTCAAGAGTACCAGCCTAACAAGCCGCATCGAGCCCCTTCTCTTTTTTTCGTTTTCTTTCGTTGCTATAATAAACATAAAATATAACTTATGTAGGGGAAAATAATTGAAAAGAACAATTAAAAAAATTTGTATTGTTTTTCTATTTTGTTTAATTTATTTTTTTGTTTTTTCCCAAATATATGCACAAGAATGGACGGAAACATATTGGGAACAACTTGAAATATATAAGGATGATTATGGAATTCCACACATTTTTTCAAAAGATATTCGTGNATTAGGTTTCGGATTTGGATATGTGCAGGCACAGGACCATTGGGAGTCAATGCTACTTTCATATCGTTTAGCAAATGGAAGGTTATCTGAGGTTTTAGGGGAAGGAGAAGAAGCATCAGACCGTTTTTCAATACAGGCTGGACATAGGTATTATGGCATATTAGCCTATAATAACTGTGACCCTACAACGAGGGAATTATGTGAAGGTTTTGCTGAAGGAGTAAATTCGTGGATTTTAGAAAATCGTGATAAATTACCAGATTGGGTAGATGGTGTCCAGCCTCAGGATATTTTTTCCTTATGGCATGCATTTATAGTTTCCCTTGCTCCAATGGATATACCTACTTTTCAAAAAAGACCCCCCGTCATAAAGTCAGGTTTTGCCTTTACAATATCTTCAGAAAAAAGTAGGGACAATACACCTATATTTGCCCTGAGTAGTCATCAATTTTATCAGGGTCCATTTCGCTGGTATGAAGCCCATCTTATATGTGGAGACTATAATGTATATGGTTGTACTCTTTATGGGTTACCCATACTTTTGCAGGGGCATTCCTTAAAACATGCATGGGCAATAACGCCTAATCAATCCGATTTTGCAGATGTGTTTATTGAAAATCCTATACACGATTCCGTTAGAAACCCCAAATCCATGTTAAACATGCCAAATAGAGAGGAAGATAAATCATTACTATTACTGCAATATATGTCTCAAAGTGATAGTTACTATGTAAAAACTGTAAATGGTTTAGAACAAAGATTTGTCCCGGTGCATATAACATCTCGAGGTCCACTTTTAGTTGGGGCTGGAAATGATTTCTTTTCTTGGAAAATTGGTGGGTATGAAGATGTAGGAATGTTTTTACAATTATGGGAAATGGGGAGAAGTAGTTCCTTAGAAAAATTTAAACAGGCGGTATATCTTCATCAACTTCCTTGTTTTCACATTCTATACATGGACAATTCAAATCAATCCTTTTACTTTTATTCAACAAAAGTAGGATTAAGAGAACCGCCGCCTGGTCTTTCTGAAACGGAGGTGGAACAAATACGAAACATTAATTGGACTACTCCCGTATCGTTAAAGTTCTATCCTATAGGGTGGAAATACCTGGTGCCACCAGAGTTACTTCCATCAATACAAAATCCTGCTGCGGGTTATATGCAAATTTGTGGAGGACCACCTCATTCGATAACTGATGATATAAAGATTTCCACTCCAGATTTTTCGATAAAGTATGTTAAAGATGTAGAAAATGTTGTAAGTAGAAGGATAAAAAGTGTTTTAAGAACGGAAAAAAGGTCTTTAAGGGAATTGCAATCACTGCTTTTGGAAGACCTCTCCTGTTTGGCTATTGAAGCATTACCCCGAATATTAAGTATTGCAAACAGCCATGAACAAGAATTACCCTCACTCCACCCTGACTTACCCCTTGCTGTTCAAATTTTGAATAGTTGGAATCTACGAATGACAACTGAGGGGTCTGCACCTGTTATTTTTAATCTATGGTCTCATTTTTTTAGTAAACAATCAGGATTTATTCCAAGTATCGAGTTAGAACCTTTTTATTCGCTAATGAATAAGAATAAAGAAATGGAAGGATATTGTTTAGAATCGTTAGCAAATGCGGTTCGTTATTTGAAGAATAACCGAAATAGCATAGACATAAACTGGGGAGACATACACCGCATACACAGAGGAGCCGAAGAATTTTCGTTAGGAGGGAGCGAAATTGCGGGAACGCCTTTTTTGCTATCAGAAATTCCTCCCGATATGGAACGATGGGGACATATTAATTATGGAATTGGATTCGCCCTTATAGCAAGATTAGGCTCGGTGATGGAATCTTACTCTATTCAACCTTTTGGCAATTCTGAGTCTATTCAATCACCGCATTATAAAGATCAATTGGATCTATTCCGTAATCGGCAAATGAAAAGGAACCGATTTTACCCGGAAGATATATACCGATTTGCAGAACAAGGGATAGGCAGGCGATTGGTTTTCATTCCACAGGGAGGTATAGGAGAAATTCGATGTAGCAGTAGTTCAAGAATTACTGTGTCCATGAATGCAACGATAGAACCTCCATCGGAACTTCCAGAAGGTTTAGTTCCTTTTTCAGTATTTATAAAACCGCAATATGCTCCAAAAGAGGCGCGAGTTCAATTTGCCGTAAGATTATATATCCCTAATGATATATGTGCCCCCGAAAATATCTCACAACTTTCCCTATATTATTATGATGTTTCTTCGGGATGGGTTCGTCCCGAGAATCAAAATTCAGACATTACAGAAGGTTTTGTTGAGGGTGTTCTCGATGTGGCTTCTATTTTTGCCATTTTAGGTCCTAAAGAAGTAGCGGTAGCCAACAACCAAGAAAAATTAGAAATGATAGAAAACAATCAACAAAATACAATGGGTCAAGGAATTTTTTCTCCGGGATTACCGGGTGAAATACCTTCTGCATTAAAGAAAAAGGGAAATTTCTTTTTCTCTATTCAAGGAGGACAAAAAAATAATACATTACCTAAACCTATGGATTTACCTGTGATAAGAAATGAAGATACCCAAGAACAGTTAGAAAACGCAAGTAAAGAGGACAAAAAAATAGAAAATCAAACGGATAATAAGAATAAACCTGCAGAAAAAGGCAGAAATAAAAACAAGACAACCTCTAAAGATATTCAAGCTAAACCAATCAAAAAAAATTTTACAATAAAGAAATAACCAATATTAAAATTACAGGGTTGTTCCTAACCATTCTTCAATAATTTTTTTATAATCTGCTATACTTCCATTCGATTCCCGATATTGCGTAACATTATTCCGTTCAGCAATTTCAAAAAAGCGTTTGGCACGAGATACCATTGTTGGGTCTTCATTTTTCATCTTCATGTCAGTATCTCTTTTTCTGGCTCTTTCCATAATTGTATAGTCAATACTTAATCTTGCCACCTTTACCCGCTCTAATACCTCGGGATTGTCTGCTACAGCATTTTCCGCCTTATCGAAAATAATCTCTGCCTGTTTTAACATATCAGGTGTTATATGTTTACCATTAGGACCTACCCAGATATTCATGTGGATTTCTCTTTTTTGGGTCGGTTTATGTATTAGTTTCAGGTATTCCATGATATAAGGTCCCGCATCTTCATAAAAAGCATCAACAAATTCAGTAATTGCTAATTTATCATCATAAGCAGGGTCCCATAATAATTTTGCGTTTAAGTAAGCACTGAGTTCATTAAATTCTCCATGTAAAGTTGTATAGGTATCCTGTTCAAATATACCTGTAACATTATGTTTTACAAAAAATCTTATGTTGGGTGCACGAACTTCGAGATTCGGGAAAGGAACTAAATAATGACTGAATGAAGTTACATAGTCCCAAACCCATAAACGATTGCATATTTGAGACCAGCCCTCTACATCCTTTACAAAATCACGATTCTGTTTTGACACACAACTTTCAAAAGGATGAGCAAAGCAGCACTCAATACTGCAAAGACGAATAATAACATTAGGTTCAGGACGCATTGTCTTTGGGGGTTTCCGCGACCATTGATAGGCAAGTGTATCTATAACCTTATCGGGAAATTCATCACGCACAGCACGAGCAACACTATTCACAAGGTATAATAGAGGACCCATCTGAGAATCTTCGGCGGTTGCTAATGCGGAACATTTCGGACATTGACAGAAATTATACCAGTCATTCTGAGAAACCGAGAATACTTTTGCTTCGGGATGTTCTCTCATCCATTTTTTAACTTCTTCTATGACTAACTGGATTACTTCTTCGTTGGTGCAACAGAGTTGTGTCCTTTCTTTAATTCTCTTTCCATCTACCATGGAAAAGTATTCGGGATGTGTGTCAAAATATTTTTCCGGTGGAACAAGGGCATCAAAAGTATGAACAAAACCATAATAAATAATTTTACTTCCGTGTTTTTCTTCAAGTCGGCAGGTATTTCCATTGGCACGATTACGGGCACACCAATCTCCATCTATAAATCCATCCATTGTAAAGGGTTCACGATATTCTAAAGGAGGTATAAAGATTTCATTCAGAGCAGGTAATGCAATGGTCTCCATTTTAGGAATTCTACTTACCGTAGGAGTAAACCAACGACAGCCTAAATGGTCATCAAGAACACCATAAACTCCGTATAAAGTTCCTCGGGGTTCTCCACCGGCAATAATGATGTTATCCTTTGTAACAAGCAGGTTATATCCTTCCTCTCCTAAATTTTCCCAATCAATTTTATAGTCTATATTTTCCAATCGCTTACTTTTCCCCAATATTATTTCTTTACCTTGAACAGGAGAAGCATCTGTAATAATAGGAATTTCTGCACCACTCATTTCTTTTATAAATTTTTGTAATTCTTCACTTGCATATTTCACAGAGGGAATACAATTTTCCGGGATAACAATACTACATTGAGGGGTTCCATTTTTTACAATTATGAAATAATCTCCCATAATCAACGAAGGTTTTCGGGCACAACCCGAAGTTATAACGAATAAGGCAAGCAATATTATCAGAGAGTTCTTTAAAAATTGCATATTCAATCTCCTATCTATTAATTTTAATCATGCTGTTACTATGATATATAAAATAATATAAATAACTTCAGAATTACGAATTTAAAATGAATATATTTGTAAAAAAATCTTTTCAGTTTTGTTTTGTCCTCCTCTACTTTCTGGTAGCCTATCAAAGTTTTTCTTTGAATTGCTTCAAAAAAGAGGATAAAAAATCACCTACTTATTCCATTTCAGATTCTACAACCCCTGTTTTGTGGGGCAAACCTTTGGAATATGGGTCGTTAAAAATATTAGCCATTGCTCCCCATTACTGTTCTCTGGATTTTGTAGAACTGGAAAAGCGATTGGATTGTTCTGTCCAATTAATCACTACAGAAGATGCTTCTCATTTAGGTTGTGACCCGCTGTGGGGGATATGGTGTAAGGAAGAACGCAAAAGTGAAAACATTATTAAGCAAATTAGAGATGATATAGAAAAAAAGTGGGACTTAATTATTATTGCAGGTATTGAATTAAATATTCTTCCAAAGGAAATTTACGAATCACTTATTAGCAAAACTTCAAAGGGATGTGGTTTCCTTATAATTCCGTCTACCCCTCTAATACCTACTCAACCTCATCCTATAGAAGAATTTATTAACAATCTGGAACCCAATACAGAACCTTCCGAACGATGGGCAAATTTATTTTCAGGTTGGAACAACGGTATAAGAGATATTATAAATAGTATTAAGGTTACATGTGCAGAATTTGAAAAAGGGAAGATTATTTATATCCAGAATTATTTAAATGGTGTATTAAACCATGCCCTTTTACCTGAAAAAGCGGTTACTGAAGAGATGATTTGTTTGGAAAATGCATGGGCAGGTATTATTTCGTTAATACTCTGGGGCAGTGGCATATCACAAGGTTGCAAAATAATAAATGTATCTGATGCAAAACCTACGGGTCCTGTCGAAGAAGAAATCCCACCTGAATTACCCATGATGGTTATTCAAAATTTAAATCAATCTTTATTAGGTCCCGGAACTTATCCCTTTTATATTGAATTAGAAAGAAAAGAAAGACAAAAAATAGATGAAATAAAAATTCAAATACGCAGGGAAAATGAATTTTATTCATATCAGCAATATGAGTTTAAGCCCAATATCCAAAATAAAGGACGAACTTTTACACAGGTAGAATTGCCTGTGGGGGCAGGAAATTACTTTTTTGATATATGGCTCATCCGTAAGAAAAAAATATTGGATTTCTTTTCCAAACGATTTACATTTAATTCCTGGCCTGATATTTTATCTGTAGAACCCAATAAAAATTATGTTTTTCCCAATGATTCTATTAGCCTCAAAATTAATGTTCCACCCAACATAATGGAAAGCAGAGAAGGAACCATTGTTGTTCAAGGGATTGATAATTATCCCTATTTAACAAACATGGAGGGAAATTTAGTTTGTGAGCAGAGCCAACCTATAACAGGAAAGGGGGGAGAGGTTCGTATAACAATAAACTTTGCTAATCTTACCGGTAATTACTTAAAAATAAATATATGGGGAACGCCTGTTCGAGTAACTTCTTTAGGCACAAATTATTCCAACTTATTTTCCTATCGTTCTCTTTTTATCCCTGTTCAAAGAAAAATATTTAATAGGGGATGGAAAGATTTTGTTCAACTTAATAATATTCGCGAATATAATCAATTACAAATAGCAAAATTCTTAATGAATAATTTTAATTGTGGTAATTATCTTTCTTTAGAACAGTATAAACTACCAGGAATTACAAAACTTTACCAGCCTTGTATTGTTCAAGTGGCAGAAGAGACCGTTTCCAATGCCACTAATAAAACGCAGAGAGAACCTTGTATAAATGATGAGAATTACCAAAATAAAGTAAAAGATAATTTAAATCATACGCTCAATTATATGACTATACCAACGCCTTATGCTATTTCATTAGGTATGAATAATTGTCTGGTACAAACAGAGGAATGGGTCTGTTTTTGTGAAAACTGTATAAACAAATTCATGCAATTTTGTCATTTATATGAATATTTAGAAACTATACCTGGATTAACAGGAAAATTTGAATATGAGAATATCGAATTGCTGAGAGAGAATGTTATAAATAAAAGTTTTCCTGCTTATTTATCTTTTTACAGAAAGTTTATGGAAGATAGTTTGATAAATTTTGAAGTAGACATAAAAAATAAATTAACACCATTTTTTCCTAACATTCCAATAGGATTTCGATATTACAATGGAAAAAATAATAGAACAGATATTGATTGGGTTGAATATATTAATTCTATGGATTGGGTTGTTCTGGAACCTGAACCTTTTAACTTTGCACTTGCTCCTTATATTAAATCAAAAGGAAAAGCCTTCTGGGTATGCTTTGATTTTGCTAATTCCCAACAGACACAGCAGGGAATGATATGGAATTATTGGAATGCAGTATTCAATCAAGCAAATGGTGTATGGCTAAAAAATGTAAATGGTGATATGTATAATTCATTACCTATTAAACTGTTCGATAAAGATGGAAATTTAACGCCCGAAATATGTTCACTTTTGCATATATCCGAGCGACTTAAAGGAGGTATAAAAGATTTCATCCTCCAATTAAAACCCGACTTTAATGAAGAAGTAGGTATTTACCTATCACCTGAAAATCTTTTTTTAACGACGAATATCCCAGAATTCAGTCATAGAGATTCCTTTACCTATTTTACACGACTATTAAATGGGTATGGAATAAATCCGATAGTTGTTACAAAAGAAGATATTTTAAAAAATAGTCAGATGAAAGTTTTAATTTTACCCTGTTGTCTATGGCTGTCAGAAGAAGAGATAGAAAATTTATCCGAGTTTTTAATCAATGGTGCTATTATTGCGGATATTTCTCCTGGAATTGTAAGCAATAATGATTTAACTATGGAATTGCGGAAATTAATGGATAATCGTGATGTTCGGAAAGAAACGATTAAGAATGATAGTGTTTTTTTATTAAATGAAAGTTTATCTAAAAATATAGGACTTGAACCCATAGAAGATTTGAAAAAGAAAATAAGATTTATACAGGATATATTAATAAAAAAGGAGGTTTACAGTCCTTTTTTACATGAAAACGAATGGATAGATGGAAAATTTTATTCGTTTAACGAAAAAAGATTTATAGTCTGGTTACCTAATTTTGAGCCAATTGCTGTGAATAATGAATCCAAAATTAATTCAGAGATATATAAAGAAAAAGAATTATGGGATTTATTCAATGAAAAAAGAATTAAATCAAAAAAAAGTATGCAAATGAATGTACATAATTCACACCCATTTTTTATTTGTGCTAATCTATACTTGTTAAAAGAAGTGAAACTCTCTATTCCAGAAGTAATAGAATCCGGGAAGCAGTTGCCTATTAAAATTGAATTAAAACAAAAAGGAAAAGAAAAAATATTTTTTGACCACTGGGTAAATATTGAACTAAAAACAAAAGGTGATAAAAAAGGGATTGTAATTAACTCACAGATTGTTAAAACAAATAAGGAAGGTAAAGGGGAAACCTATATTGCTATACCTAAAAATCTACCTGCAGGGTGGTATGTTGTGGTAGCAAAAGAAATAACAACCGGCACTACAATAGAGAAAACGATTAAGATACATGATTAGATTGTTATGAATGATTGCGTGAGAGAGTAGAGGGGACAGATGGGACAAATGAGACACATGAGACAAATGGGACGGATGAGATAAAACATGGTCGTCCAGTATCCGCTGCAGACCTGCGGATAGATGGGACGAATGGAACGAATGAGACAGATGGGGTAATACATGGTCCTCCACTATCCGCTGCAGACCTGCGGACAAATGGGATGAATTAAACGAAAAATTGTTGTAGCATAGGTATTTTTATATGAAAAAAGAATGGGATGGATAGGCAAATAGCAAAAGTGCTTCGTAGAAACATTGTTGATATAATTAATAAACTTCTGTGTATTTTATAATAAATATGTTTAAAATATTTAAATTACAATTTATTTGCATATTGTTTTTTATAATGATT
This sequence comes from Candidatus Hydrogenedens terephthalaticus JGI OTU-1, assembly GCA_000493945.1. Taxonomy (GTDB): domain Bacteria; phylum Hydrogenedentota; class Hydrogenedentia; order Hydrogenedentales; family Hydrogenedentaceae; genus Hydrogenedens; species Hydrogenedens terephthalaticus. Next base: position 31,486 of record AWNW01000004.1, on the reverse strand, counting down.
TAAATATTATTAAATAATTCCTTTAAATATTTAGATATATAATAGTAATTATATTTAATATTTTAAAAAAATTAAATAATTTATGTTTTTATTTGACTTTAAATATAAAAATGCTTTATAAGATATATTTTAGTGTTCACTTTAAACTTTTAACATTAAAAGAAGGAATTGGGCTATGAAAAAGCAAATGACTATCGGAAAAAGATTACTTATGGGCTTCGGTTTTTCAGTAATTATTTCAATTTTGCTTGGGATTATTGCAGTATTTTCTCTAAATAGGGTCAATGGAGGATTGGAACAAGTTGTGAAAAGAGATCTTCCTTTTATGCAAAATCTTCTGCAAATCCGGATATATTTTACAAGAATAGATGCTGCTGAAAATACTTTATTATCTAATATATCATCAAATGAACGAGATGAAAGAATGAAGCAGTTTGTAGAAGATAAAAAGGTAATTGACCAACTCTTCACAGATATAGATAGTCTTGAAAAAACAGAACAGGAAAAGAAAATGTGGGAGGATTTCAAATCTACATTTTCTCTTTGGTGGAAAGACCATGAAAAATATGTAGAAATTGTTAAAGAATTTCAAAAATATAATTTAAGAAATCCGATGGAATTACAGAGAGATATAAAGCAATTTATAGGGGACCATTATAAATTATGTAATGCGGTTCGAGATTATATAATAACAGGTAAAGATTTTGAAGGAGGGGATGACTATACTGCATGTAATTTTGGTAAATGGCTTTCCACTTATAAATCAGATGATATAGAAACAAATACTATTATAGAGCAGATAAAAGTTCCCCATCAAAAATTTCATGAAGAAATAAAGAATATTAAATTAACATTGGCACAAGGGGATAAAGATACTGCTATGCAATTACTCAACAATATTGCGGATGATATGAAGAAGGTGTTTGATGGTTTTGATTCATTGTTATTAACAGCAGAGAAAGCAAATGAAGTATATAAGAAAATGTCTGAGCAGGCTCTTGTTGGTAATTATGCTAACTATTCTAAAGCAAGAGACATACTTGCACAACTTGTGGGTGATATAGAAGAAAAAACTAATACAGAAGGCACATCGGCAATGAGAACAGGTTCAGTAGCCATTCTATTTTATGGAATAATGGTTACATTGAGTATTATTGTTACTATTGTAATTAGTATTCTTATCTCTCGTTCTATGAATAAAGTTATGCAGGATATAAGTTCACGGTTGAAGGACGGAGCATTGCAAGTTTCATCTGCATCAGAGCAGGTATCTCAGGCAAGTCAATCCTTAGCCTCTGCGGCAAGTGAGCAGGCTTCCAGTACAGAAGAAACTTCTGCATCCTTAGAAGAACTAAACTCTATGATACAACAAAATGCATCAAATGCCTCTCAAGCAGAGCAAATGATGAAAGAAACGCAATCTACAATAATGAAGTGTGTTGAAGCTACTAATATTTTATTGAACAATATGCAAGCATTACAAAAAGCATCCGCCAACACAGCCGGTATAATTAAGACCATAGATGAAATTGCATTTCAGACAAATTTATTAGCACTAAATGCGGCGGTTGAAGCAGCACGAGCAGGAGATGCAGGAAAAGGCTTTGCGGTAGTAGCAGAAGAGGTCAGAAGATTAGCCCAACGGAGTGCAGAAGCGGCAAAAAATACTCAACAGATGATAGAAGAATCTGTAAAAAGAGCAGAGGAATCAATACAGGAAAGTGCACAGGTTAATGATGCATTAACAAAGGTTCGAGAAATCGCTGATAGAGTAAATACACTAATCGCGGAAGTGAATTCAGCTACAAATGAACAAGCAAAAGGAGTAGAACAAATTAATACGGCTGTAATGGAAATAAATAAAGCAACACAAGAAGTAGCCGCTAATTCAGAAGAATCCGCTTCAGCAAGTGAAGAATTAAACGCACAAGCAAATGAAATGTTATCTCTAATCAGGCAGTTACAATCCTTAGTTGGAAATGTAGATACGGATGGTACCCATTTAACAAATATAACAAGTAGTAGAAAACAACATAAAATTGTTGATACATCAATAAAAAAAGAAGACCGACGGAAGCCGAAGAGTATTGGACACGCATTACCTGCTTCTCATACTGCAAGCAAAGGAGATGTAGTTAATCCACAACAAGTTATTCCGTTAGATGATGAAGATTTGAAGGGATTTTAAATTTGATAGAAAGTATGGGACCCTATTCGTGGCTATAATATAGCCACGAATAGGGTGTTATGGTTGTATAATTTGTGCTAAAATAATAAAACCATAGATTTGGATGTGATATTACATGGAGATTTATATATGGCGGAAACAGGAATCCAGGCAACTATAGAAAAACTAAGTGAATTGGCGGTATTTGTGAGTCCTGGAGATTTACAAGAATTAGCACAAATGCATACTTGTTTAATTGAGATACGGGAATGGGCAAAATCACAGGGGTTTAGCAAAACAGCAATAGTAGCAGATAATAGTGCCGACTGGATAGAAAGGATTGTATTACAGGAGATGGAAAATCCTGATGAGGCACTGAAAATTTTATCTCAGGTAATTAGTTCCTTTCAGCAGATAATTTTAGCAAATATAAGTGAAAACGACATTATTTATCCGAACGAATTACAACAAAAGAAAACGGGAAATATAGTTGTACAGGGTTCAGGTCAAATTTTTGAATTACCTGAAAATGTAGACCCGGAAATATTCCAACAATTTATTCAATCTCAAGATTCTAATTTAGAAGAGATGGAAGCATTGTTATTAAGTTATAATAAAGAGGGGGAGAATAAAGAAATAATCGCCGAATTAAAAAGGAAGGTTCACACACTTAAAGGAGAGACCGGGATTTTAGGTTTAAGTGATATTCAAGACCTATGTCACTTAGCGGAAGACCGAATTGAGCAAGGGGTAACCCAAGAATTGATTGACGATTTATTTGCATTAAAAGACTGGCTGAAAAAGAAATTTGATGCTATTGCTGGTAAGGGACCCATGCCTCCGTTTCCTAATGAGTTAAGAAGGAAGTTAGCGAAAGAGACTCGAAAAGAAGAAGGAGGAAAAACAGAACAACCAGCAACGAATGTAAAAAAATTTGAACCTAAAGTTTTAGAAGGTGACATTGATTTAGTAAAAGATTTTGTTCAGGAGGCAACTGAACATTTAGATAATTGTGATGTCCATTTACTCACGCTGGAAACGGATCCGGAAGAGAACGATGCGTTAAATGCTGTATTTCGTGCCTTTCATACAATTAAAGGGGTATCCGGTTTTTTGGGATTGGATGAGATTAAACAAATATCTCATGAAGCGGAAAATTTATTAGACCGTGCGAGAAAAAAAGAATTGTTACTTGTAGGTGATGCTATTGATGTTGTATTTGAAGCGGTAGATGCATTAAAAGAGTGTGTGGAAGCGGTTCGAAAGGCATTAACTACAGGTGAACCTATAATTCCGAGAGAAAATTCTGGAGAATTGATTGAAAATATACATCAAGTTTTACAGGGTAAAAAGATAACAACAATATCTCGTGAAAAGCCAAAGAAAAATATAGCCAAATTGGGTGAAATAATGGTAGGTTCCGAATCTGTCTCTGAAGACAGTGTGCAACGAGCCCTTACCTTACAGAAAAGCCCAACGGAACCTGTCAAAGTGGGAGAAATACTGGTCAAATATAATGTAATTTCTTCCAAACAATTAGAAAAGATTTTGGAATTACAAAAAAATGAGTTTCCCAATAAACTCATAGGAGAACTTGTAGTAGAATTAGGTTTTGCCACTGAAGAGGATATCCAAAATGCATTAGAAAAGCAGAAACAATCTCAGGAACCTCCTAAATTAGGCGAATTATTAATTCAAACGGGTGAAGCCGATGCGAAGGAAGTTGTTCAAGCCCTTCGAACACAAAGGGCACAGTCTTTAGCACCTCAAGCAACTGTAGCAGAGGCAATAAAAGTAGATGCAAATCGGTTAGATCAACTTGTGGACATGATTGGTGAGTTAGTTATTGCTGAATCTATGGTAGTAAGAGAGGTGGAGTTACAGGGAGATTTATATACGGATTTATCAAGACATGTGGGTCAATTGGATAAGATAACGAGAGAATTGCAACTTATGGCAATGTCTCTCCGCATGATACCGATAAAAAGTACATTTCAAAAAATGGCACGATTGGTTCGTGATTTATCCAAAAAAACAGGAAAACTGATTGAATTTCATACCAGCGGTGAAGACACAGAATTAGATAAGACTGTAGTTGATAAGATAGGTGACCCACTTGTCCACATGGTCCGAAATTCTGTAGACCATGGGATTGAAAGCAATCCGGAAGAACGAGTGAAAAAGGGTAAACCGCCCATTGGAAATATATATCTTAGAGCCTACCACTCCGGGGGAAATATACATATACAAGTTGAAGATGATGGTGCAGGACTTAATCGAGAAGCGATTATAAAAAAGGCAATAGAGAGAGGGATTATTCGTTCTGAAGAGGGTTTGTCGGACCGTGAAATATGGAATCTTATATTTGAACCGGGCTTTTCCACAGCACAGGTCGTAACAGAGGTATCTGGTCGTGGTGTAGGAATGGATGTGGTTAAAAAGAACATAGAGGCTTTAAGAGGACAGGTAGATATTCAATCTACACCTGGAAAAGGGACGGTATTTACCATACGATTACCATTGACATTGGCAATTATAGATGGGATGGTAGTCCGTGTTGGGGCGGAAAGATATATTATCCCAACATTGTCTATTATCATTTCTCTTAGACCCACAGGAAAAGAAATAAACACGATTGTGGGGAAAGGGGAGGTTCTTTCATTTCATGGAAAATTAATCAATTTATATAGATTAAACAGATTGTTTAATATTCCTAACGCAGTTGAAGACTATACAGATGGAACTGTGATAGTGGTTGAGGCAGGGAATACGCAAATTGGTTTATTGGTAGATGAGATATTGGGTCAACAGCAAATTGTTATTAAATCTTTGGGAGAAGCATTAAAAGGTGTTCCTGGAATCGCAGGGGGAGCCATTATGCCGGACGGGAAGGTAGGTCTTATTTTAGATATTGCTGGAATATTAAAAGTAGCAGAAGAATCTGTTACTTTTGTATAAGTATAAAGATTGTGTAAAATAAATAAAAGAAACAGAAGGAATGTAGCCATGACAGAACAAGAGAAAACCACAGGCAAGCATGATTTAAAATCATTGGCAGGTAAGTATCTTACATTTAAATTATCCCATGAGACCTATGGGATAGAGATACTGAAGGTTCAAGAAATTATTGGATTAATGAGCATCACATCCATTCCAAGAACACCCAATTTTGTAAGAGGTGTAATTAATTTACGAGGCAAAGTAATTCCTGTTATCGAACTTCGTAAGAAATTTGATATGGAAACTGTGGAAGATACAGACCATACCTGTATAATCGTTGTTCAGGTAATGGGAAGTGGTAGTCCTATAACTATGGGTGTAATCGTAGATGAAGTGTCAGAGGTTGTAGACATAGCAGAAAATCAAATAGAACCCGCTCCATCCTTTGGTGCAAGTATTGACACAGCATTTATTATGGCAATGGGGAAATTAGGTGAAGCAGTTGTTATACTCTTGGATATTGACAAAGTATTAACTGCAAATGAGATACAAAGTCTGAGTTCTATTTAATAAACTTTAAATAAATTATAATTTTAATTGTAAGGGAGATATATGAAGGCTGAGAATATAAATCCTTTTATAGAGAGTGTATATGATTTGTTTTCCACCATGTTAAATGCAAAAGCGGAAAGGAAAAATGTGGGAATTGCAAAATCAGCCAATCCAAGGGACATAATGGCACTAATCGGGATTAGTGGGAGAGTCCGTGGAATGGTGGCTCTTGCATTTCCTGTTTCTACCGCTCTTGCTATGGTGAATAAATTACTAAACACCGATATAAAGATTATGGATGATACTGTATCTGATGCTATAGCAGAAATGGTGAATATCGTAGCGGGAGGTGCAAAAGCGAAGTTGAATACAGGTAATGAAAAGCCCTTGGATTTAAGTCTGCCTACAGTAGTTCGTGGTGGAGATTTTTCGGTAGATTATCCTACAAATTCGGTTTGGATAGAAATAAATTTTGATAGTGATTTAGGTCCGTTTACATTACGGGTCACATTTGAACCTGAAAAATAGGAAAGAGGTGGAAACAATGAGAGCATTGGTTGTTGATGACTCCGCAGTAATGAGAAAGGTATTAATAGGGGCATTGAGTCGTGCGAATATAAATGAGGTTGACCAGGCAGCAGATGGAGCAGAAGCCGTTCAGGCTGTCCAACAAAATGAATACGATATTATTCTTATGGATTGGAATATGCCCAATATGTTAGGAATTGACGCTTTGAAAGCCATTCGTGAAATGGGCAAAACAATGCCGATTATTATGGTCACAACGGAAGCAGAAAAAAGTAGAGTTTTAGAAGCATTAAAGGCAGGTGCGACTAATTATGTAATTAAACCTTTCGAACCTAACACTATCGTGGGAAAAATTCAAGAAGTCTTAAACAAAAGTAAAGGCTAATAGAAAAACGAGAAAATAAATGTCAAAAGAATTGACATCGTATCAACAGGTATTTATTGAACCGGGGTATATTTATCTTCCAACTGTTCCTACAAATTTATATGCTGTTTTAGGGTCATGTGTATCTGTCTGTCTATGGGACAAAAAATTGAAGATAGGTGGAATGAACCATTTCCTTTACCCAAGTGTATCCTCAAAAGACAAAGCTACTTCCCAGTATGGTAATGTGGCAACACTCCAATTAATACAAATGATGGAAAAGGCAGGAGCCAAAACAAATTCAATTTTTGCTCAAATTGTGGGAGGTGCTGTTCCTCCTTTTAACAGTAAAAATAAAGATATTGGCAAAGATAATGTAGAAATAGCCCGAAAAATTTTGAGAAGTAAGGGTATAAAAATTGTATCAGAAGATGTAGGCGGGAACATGGGCAGAAAAATTGTTTTTAATAGTTATACAGGCCATATAATGGTTTTAAAGGTTTATCAAATACGCAAAGATGATTGGATATTAGAATTACCTGAAGAATAAAAGATAATATGGATAACAACTTATTTAACAAATTTCGGCAATTAATATATGAAGTCAGTGGTATTCATTTAAGTGACCAGAAAAAAGCCCTTGTAGTGGGAAGACTTTCAAAAAGAATTCATACTTTGGGAATAAATGATTTTAAGGATTATTATGAATATGTAATAAATGACAAATCAGGACAAGAAATTATTAAACTGATAGACTATATTTCAACAAATGTAACTCATTTTTTTAGAGAAAGTGACCATTTTGACTTTTTGAAAGAGAAATTAATTGAGTGGAAAGAAGAGGGACAAACGAAATTTCGGATATGGTCAGCTGCATGCTCTACAGGAGAAGAGCCCTATACCATTGCTATTACAGCAATGGAAGCCCTTAATAGTACTTTTGTAGATTTAAAAATTCTTGCTACAGACATATCTACACGAGTATTGGAACAATGTAAAAAGGGGGAATATTATGCTCATAAAGTAGATAATATTCCAGGTTATTTATTACAAAAATATTTTGAAAAAAAGAAAGTTAATAATGATTGGGTATATGTAGTATCCGATAGAATTAAAAAGTTAATTACATTTTCGAGGTTAAATTTGATAGAAGCTCCCTATCCTATGAAAGGACCTTTTGATGTTATATTTTGTAGAAATGTAATGATATATTTTGATGAGAAAGTAAGAACCATGCTGGTTAATGAAATGTATCGTCTTCTTAAGCCCAAAGGATACTTGTTTGTTGNACATTCCGAAAGTATTACATCTTCGCAGACAGGATTTCGAATAGTAAAACCTTCTGTTTACTATAAACCATAGATTTAGATATTAAAGGTGTGATAAGGTGTTGATCACAGTAAATATATCCGATATGAAAGTTTCCAGCAACCCGGAGGATGTGTTGGTAACATATTCTCTGGGTTCATGCGTTGGCGTCACTTTGTATGACCCTCTTCAAAAAATAGGTGGACTTATTCATTGTATGTTACCTCTGTCAAAAGTTGACCCTGAACGAGCAAAAGAAGTTCCGTATATGTTTGTTGATACAGGTTTGCCTTTAATGTTACAAACGCTAATTAATATGGGCGCCAATAAGAGTAGAATTGTTGCAAAAATAGCAGGAGGTGCTGTTTTGTTAGATGACAATGGGATGTTCCGAATTGGAGAAAGAAATCATATTGTAGTGAGAAAACTCCTTTGGAAAAATAATATACTAATCTCATCGGAAGATGTTGGTGGAACAATAGCAAGAACAGTATACTTACAAATTAATGATGGTAAAACGATAATTAAAAGTGCCGGGAAAGAATATGAATTATAACCAGGAAAGATAAAATGACTATTCGTGAAAAAATTTTAGAAAAGATTAAAGAAGTCCCTGCTTTCCCTTCAAATACTACTCATATTTTAAATAAGATAAATAATAAAGAGTCCCAAATCTTAGATATAGCCAAAGAAATAGAAATGGACCCAACCTTAACTGCAAATATATTAAAGTTAGCCAATTCCGCATATTTTGCAGGACCTAAGAAGATAAGCACTGTTCGGGAGGCAGTTGTATTATTAGGGATAAACAGAATTCAGCAGATGATTATAGCGTCAGCCATTTTTCCTACAGTTGTAAAACCACTTCGCGGATATGATTTGCCGGCAGGAGAATTAATAAAACACTTAGTAGGGACTGCAATAGCCAGTGAATTATTGGGAAAAGAATTAGAAATAGATATTCCTCCATACACTTTTACAGTAGGGTTGCTCCATGATATAGGGAAGATTGTATTGGGAACATTTGTAGAAATAGATGCAGAACCGATATTGAAGAAAGCATACGAAGAAAAACTGTCTTTTGAAAAAGCAGAGAAAGAAATTTTAGGAATCGACCATTCAGAAGTAGGTGCTTTATTAATGCAGGAATGGCATTTCCCTAACAACTTAGTTCAGCCTATTCTATATCACCATGACCCGGACAATGCCCCGGAAGAATATCGTCTGGTTACGGATTTTGTTCATATTGCAAGTAATGTATGTTTGGAATGCGGTATTGGCTCAGGAATAGACGGCTTAAATTACTCAAACAATATTAATTCTATAGAACGATTGAACATAGATATGCAAGTGGTAGAAATTGTTTTATCTAAATTAATTGGGGAGATAGATTTATTCATGGGAAATTTAAAATCAGGAGATATTACATGAGTATCAATATTTTAATTGTTGATGATTCTACAACAGTTCGAGCCGTTATAGAAAAGACTTTACGATTATCCGGTGTAGAAATAGGTAATATTTTACATGCAAGCAATGGGAAAGAAGCATTAGAGACATTACGAAATAATTGGGTTGACCTTGTATTAACCGATATTAATATGCCTATTATGAATGGGGTAGAACTGATAAATGAAATGAGTCAGGATGAAATTTTAAAGACTATTCCTATTGCTATTGTATCCACAGAAGGAAGTCAAACGCGTGTTGAAGAATTAAAATCAAAGGGAGTTAAGGCATATCTTAGAAAGCCGTTTACACCGGAATCATTAAAAAAATTAGTAATAGATTTATTAGGAGTATCTGAAGATGAATCAAACAGATAAAGAATTAATTAAAAAAGTTTTAACAGATGTAGCAAAAGAATTTGCTTTTATGTTTGCAGATGACTGGTCTGAGCAACAAGATGTAGACCCACCTTATATCCGTGCAGAGATGTCTTTTTCTGGACCTTATACAGGCAAGGCAATAATGGCAACTCCGGAAGATTTGTGTAAAGAAATGATGAGCAATGTTTTAGGTATTGATGAAGAGGAAACGGATATAGAAGTAGAACCGAAAGATGCTCTTTGTGAGTTTTTAAATATTTTTTGTGGTAATTTTTTGACTTCCTTAGCTGGAACAGAACCTGTCTTTGAACTTCAACCTCCTTCTGCGGATGAGATTAATGATGAACAATGGGAAAAGATAAAACAAGACGCAAATTTCGTCAAGTTAAATTTGGACGATTATCCTGTATATATATCTGTGGAATATGAAAAAGAACAAAAGGATGCAGTATAACAATGGGTGATAGAAATATATCAGGGATAGATATTCCAGGAGTAACAAGACCTATAAAAGTCCTTATTGTTGATGATTCTGCAATGGTACGGAGTATTCTACAAAAGGAATTATCGAAAGACCCTAATATTGAAGTTATTGGAACTGCTCCTGACCCCTATGTTGCCCGTGATAAGATTGTACAGTTAAAGCCTGATGTCATTACATTAGATATAGAAATGCCCAGGATGGACGGTATAACCTTCCTGAAAAAATTAATGCAGTATTATCCTTTGCCTGTGATTATTGTTTCCTCTCTTACTCCTAAAGGAGGGGAATTGGCAATGGAGGCACTTGAAGCAGGTGCTGTTGAAGTCTTGTGCAAACCTGGAGCAGCATATACCGTAGGAGATATGTCCGTAGAATTAATAGATAAGATAAAAGCATCTGCACGAGTGCGTGTGCAGAAAAAAGAAATAAGCACGACATCTGCAACCACAGCATACAAAAAATTATCTTTAACAAAAACAACAAATAAAGTTGTTGTTATAGGTGCTTCCACAGGAGGAACCGAAGCATTAGCCAAGGTATTAAGGGTAATGCCACCCAATGCACCGGGGATTGCAATTGTCCAACACATGCCTGAACATTTTACCCGTTCTTTCGCTGACCGATTAAATGAATTATGTGATATTGAGGTAAAAGAAGCAAGCAATGGAGATTCGGTAATTCCAGGACGGGCTTTGATTGCACCGGGGAATTATCACATGCTCTTAAAGCGGTCAGGAGCCAATTATTATGTAGAGGTTAAATCGGGTCCATTAGTATCCAGGCATCGCCCATCCGTTGATGTTTTATTCAAATCAGCCAGTCAATACGGTGGTAAAAATGTAGTCGGAGTAATTATGACGGGAATGGGAAAAGACGGTGCAGAAGGAATGAAACTAATGCATGAACAAGGTGCAAAAACTATCGCTCAGGATGAATCTACCTGTGTGGTATTTGGTATGCCGAAAGAGGCTATTGCATTAAATGCAGTTGATTATGTTGTGCCTTTAGATAAAATACCACAAAAAATCCTGGAACTTGCATCAGAATAAATAATTATTCTATGATATGCCCAATCAACATGTAGAAAGGAGGTGAAACGAAAATAACCTGACTAATGTATAGGGAAGAACGGTGAAAGTCCGTCGCAGACGCGCTGCTGTAACCGGGGACGAAAGTCACAAAAAGCCACTGGTATAACGGGAAGGCGTGATAAGTAGGGTGAGCCGGAAGCCAGAAGACCTGCATTGGTTAGGAAGATTTACTGTAACAACTCGCGGAAAGGTTGTTGCGGGATGGCAATTTCCCCTCTGAAAAAGCCTACCTGCCTGCTTTTCCTCCCTTTAAGCAATGAAAAAGTTAAACTCTAATCAATTTTGTAACCAGAAGGAGGAAAATTATGTTTCCCTATAATTGTTTTAAATCCATTTTTATTTGCAGTTCATTTTTATTAGTATTAAATACCGTTGCAGAGACAGTAATTCCTTTGCCTAATATACCACAACCTGCACCCGGTTCATACTTTGTTACTTCCGCTCCACTTAATGACGGTACTTTCTTAATTTGGAATGGAAACCAGGTCTATAAACAGCTTGCTCCCAAAAATGATGCATATTCCTTAATTGCAGAAGGCTATCAAGGAGACCCCGCATTTGTTGCAATTAGTCCTGATGAAAAGAAGGCAATATTAGGACAGGGATATTTGGGAGATATATATCTCCTTGATTTAACAAATCCCCAAGATTTTACACCGCTATCTATTATTGCAAATATCAGCCATTATTATGGTATTTACTTAACATCAGAGTTGCTATTGCTTGATATTACAAAACCTGACTTTTCAGGTAGTGAAATTCATATTTTGCCAGTAAACACAAAAAGTGGAAACACTACACAATTCGTTTTATCGAAACCTAAATCGTCAAACAAAGATATGGTAATTGATAAGCCACCCTTTGCCTATTCGGCTACATTAGCAAAAGATGGCAATTGGGTATACATAACAGATGGGAATACCAGAGAAATACGAAAATTTGCAGTTTCCTCGCTAATAAATGCTTATAATACACATACAAATCTTGTTTGGGAAACAGATGGGACTCTTATTGGGACATCCGGAAGGTATTTTTCAGGAGGAGTTTCAGGAATTAGTATAGATAACTTACTAATCATCGGTGGTTCTGAAGGCTTTATGCTTCCGGGCGGGATACAAGAAGTAAATCCGACTACAGGTGAAATTGTTCGCGTTTGGGACCCTGCAAATAATCAGGGATATTATTCTGCTTTTTATAATTCCTACTCAGATACAATATTAGCAATAGTTTATAACATGGGATATCTTATTGTTAGGACAGAGCAGGAAGAATGTCCGGATTGCAAACCTATTAGAAAGTCTATTTATCGTGCTGGTGAGGATGTATGTCTGGACATATTTGGAGAAACAATTCCTGAAGGTTCGCAATTCACATGGAGTAAAATAAATGGTGATATAAGTACAAATCCAAGAATATCGGGGATACATTGTAAAAAATTATTAATCTATAATGCACAACCCGAAGATACAGGAACATATATATGTACTTACGGCAATGAAAAAGCCATGTATACACTTCATATCATTGTTACAGAAAATAGCGTGCCTTTATATAGTCCTCTATTTCTTTTAACAACGATTGTTTTGTTAAGTTTAACATCTATTTACAGATTAAAAAAGAGACCATTAATTTAGCCATTTTTCTTAAAACAGATGGAGAATACATAAAAGAGAGAACTTCTTTAGTTCTCTCTTTTTGTATGAATAAGTTCTCATCTGTAAATGTTTATAAAAATTTTGGTAAAATCTATATACCTCATTATGCAATTCTTTAATATCAAATGGAGATAATATCGTGAAAAGTTTTGAAATTCGTGAGAGTTATTTAGATTTTTTTAAGAACAGAGGTCATGTTATAGAAAAAAGTGATACATTAATTCCCAAAAATGACCCTACATTACTTTTTACCAGTGCAGGAATGGTTCAGTTTAAACCTTATTACACGGGGGAGGTTCCTGTTCCATATCGGAGGGCTACAACAGTACAAAAATGTTTAAGAGCAGGAGGAAAAGCCAATGATTTGGAGGAAGTAGGGAAGACCTCGCGTCATCTGACTTTTTTTGAAATGCTTGGTAATTTTTCTTTTGGTGATTATTTTAAGAGAGAGGCTATCCAGTGGGCATGGGAATATTCAACACAAATTATGAAAATAAAGCCTGAACAAATATGGGTATCGGTCTATGAAGAAGATGATGAGGCTTTTGATATTTGGAACAAGGAGATTGGAGTTCCTGAAAAAAGAATAGTTCGTCTGGGAGCAAAAGACAATTTTTGGGGTCCTGCAGGTGATTCGGGTGCTTGTGGTCCCTGTTCAGAACTTCTTTTTGATAAAGGTGAAGAGATAGATCCGCATGCTACACCCGAAAATGACCCTCATGAGCGTTTTTTAGAATTCTGGAATCTGGTATTTCCTCAATATGACCAGCAGGTAGATGGTACTCGTTTACCGTTAAAAAATCGGGGCATTGATACGGGTATGGGATTAGAACGAATGTGTTTATTATTGCAAAATAAGACAACTGTCTTTGATACCGATGTTTTGTTCCCAATTATAGAAACTACGCAAGAAATTGCAGCATGTTCCTATCAAGAAAATCCTGTTCCTTTCCGTGTCATAGCAGACCATATTCGAGCATTATCATTTATGACGGCTGATGGGATTTTACCAGCAAATGAGGGTAGGGGATATGTTTGGAGAAGAATATTAAGACGGGCTTCACGATTTGGTAGAGAAATTGGGTTGGTCAAACCCTTTCTATATAAAATCTCCAAAGTTGTAATTCAAAATATGGGCAAATATTATCCGGAATTGATAGAAACACAAACACAAATTGAAAAAATTATACACCTTGAAGAAGAGCGTTTTGGCAGTACTCTCTCTCGTGGTATGGATATACTGAAAGAACTTTTCGAAGATATGAATAGTAAAGGAGAAAAACTTATACCGGGTGAGATCCTTTTCAAACTTCATGATACATACGGCTTCCCCCTTGATATAGTGAAAGATATGGCTGAAGAAAAGGGTTTTGAATTAGATGAAATGGGATATTCAGAAGCAAAAGAAAAACAAAGAGAAGCCACACGGAAAACCTGGGTAGGGAGTGGTCAGCAGGAAATATCCCCTGTGTATCACCAGATTTTAGCCCAACATGGTGAAACGGAATTTATAGGTTATGAACAAAATACTGCGGTTTGTAAAATTGTAGCAATTGTAAAAGAAAATAACGCTGTAAATGTATTAAAAGAGGGAGAGGAAGGATGTGTAATCCTTAACAAAACCCCTTTTTATGCGGAAAGTGGTGGACAAGTAGGTGATATAGGTACACTGGCAGGATTGGATGGAAAAACCCTTGTTGAAGTCACCGATACTAAAAAAGTGTTGGATAAGTTGTTTGTTCATTATGTAAAAGTAATTAATGGTCAGTTAAAAACAGATGACGATATTAATGCCATAATTGACTATAAAAGAAGGCTTACTATTCAAAATCATCATACGGCTACGCACTTGCTCCAATCGGCACTTCGTGATATTTTAGGTGAACATGTTCATCAATGCGGATCTATGGTCTCCGAAGAGAGACTTCGTTTTGATTTTACTCATTTTGAGGCATTGGGTTATGACCGTATTCTGGATATTGAAAAATGGGTTAATGAAAAGATTAGGGAAGATTATGATGTTAATGTTTTATATCTACCCATAGACGAAGCCAAAAAATTAGGGGCTATGGCTTTATTTGGAGAAAAATACGGGGATATTGTTCGAGTAGTTAAAATCAATGGCATTAGCACCGAATTTTGTGGTGGATGTCATGTTTCCCGAACTGGTGTTATAGGCGGTTTTAAGATTTTGTCGGAATCATCCGTCTCTGCTGGAGTCCGTAGAATCGAAGCAATATGTGGTGAACCTTTTATACAATGGATACAAAAAACAGAGCGAATGATTAAAGAACTTTCGGAAAGTATAAATTCATCTCCCGAAGGACTTCAAGAACGAATATTACAAATAATTGAAGAAAATAAAAAACTTTATAAAGAATTAGAGAAATGGAAACGACAAGCATTATTAGGTGAAGGGAAAGATTTGTTAAAAAATGTTAAATCGGTTGATGGTGTTAATTTTATAACATTAGAACTGGAAAATGAGGATATTAATCAAGCACGAACACTGGTAGACCATTTGAAAGACAAAATTAAATCCGGAATTGTAGTTATAGGGATAAAATATGAAGATAAAGCTACTTTCTGCGTAGGTGTTACAAAAGATTTAATCCATAAGTTTAGTTCTTCTGATATAGTTAACCAGTTAGCACAAATTGTAGGTGGAAAAGGTGGAGGAAGAAAAGATTTTGCTCAGGCTGGTGGAAAAGATATTGAAAAATTTAATGAGGCAATAGAACATGTACCCAATATTATTAAGATGTTTAATAAAGCAGATAAAAGTTAATTTTTTTGTTTTTCTGGGATTTTATCTATTTTTTGTTTCATATACATGTTTGGGTGAGACCTATGTTTGTGCACATAGGGGAGATGTGAAGAATGCCCCGGAAAATACTTTGCCTGCATTTCAATCTGCTGTAAAAAAGGGGGTACACATGATTGAATTTGATGTGCGAATGACGAAAGATGGACATCTGGTCATTATGCATGATGAAAAAGTAGATAGAACAACCAATGGTAAAGGTAAAGTTCAAGACCTTATTAGTGAAGAGATATATAAATTGGATGCAGGAAAATGGTTTAGTGATTCATTTGCAGGAACAAAAATCCCATCTTTATATGAGGTAATAACTACTATTCCTTATGGTATTCTTTGTAATGTTCATGTTTATGGAGATGAATTTGTAACAGAAGTGGTAGCAAAAACATTAAAAGAAACAGGACAAATGGGGCGGTGCTTCATTGCTTGTAATAATGAAAAACAAGTGGAAGTATTGCGTGAAAAAGTCCCTGAAATGAAAATTTGTTTACTTCCTGAAGGATTAGAAAAAAGGCGAAATTTCATAGAGAGAGGTATAAGGCTCAAAGTTTCGTATGTACAAATTAGTATCACACAGGGATTGGATAATCTTAAAGAAGATATAGAATTAGCCCATCAGCATGGGATAAAAGTAAACTTTTTTAGTGCACAAGACCCGGAAACGATAAAAAAATTAGCAGAAGCAGGGGTTGATTATATATTAACAGATAATGTGGACTTATGTTTCGATGTTTTAAAGAATTATGGGACGAAACCTTTAATCATAGACGATCAAGGAAAAGATAGTAACACATCTCAAATCTTATCTATGGTAAATCATTAAAGATTTTAAAGTATAGGATAAAATTATGCCATACCCATATTTTGACCGTTTTAAGATAAAATTTAAGCCTTTAAGTCAAAGAAAGGATAAGGTTTATATAGAAAAAGATGCCGTTTATCCTACTGATAAACCCAAAATCCAATTAAACGACCTCTCAAAAAAGATTTTATCGCAGACTATTGAAAGATTGGTTATTGCAAAAGAAAAAAATCGTTCTCGCATGCTTGTTTTTGGTGCTCATTCAATTAAAAATGGTTTAGCCCCGGTAATTATGTGGCTGATTGAAAATAAATGGATTACACATTTAGCCACGAACGGTGCAGGGATTATCCATGATTGGGAATTCAGCTATCAGGGTCATAGTAGTGAAGATGTCAGAACGAATGTAAGTAGGGGAGAGTTTGGTATCTGGGAAGAGACCGGATTTTATCTTAATTTATCATTAGTAGTTGGAGCCTTTGAAGGTAAAGGATATGGGGAATCTGTTGGTTCTTTTGTTGAAAATGAGGGACTTTATATCCCATCAAAAGATGAATTATTAAATAAAATAAATGATAATTTAGAAAAAAATCCAGAACTTTGTTCTTCAATATGTGATTTACTTCAAAAAATCAACGAATTTTCTATTAAAGAAGGCTTTTTACCTGTAAAACATCCTTTTAAAAAGTTTGGTTTGCAAGCATGTGCATTTCGTCATCACATTCCTTTTACAGCCCATCCTATGATTGGACATGATATTATTTATACACACCCTATGAATTGCTGTTCTGCTATTGGTAAAACAGCTCAGAGAGATTTTCTTACTTTTGCTTATTCTGTATCCAATTTAGAAGATGGCGTATATATGAGTATAGGTTCTGCGGTAATGTCTCCAATGGTTTTTGAGAAATCTTTGTCTATGTCCCAGAATATCGCAATACAAAAAGGGAAACCCATTTCTAATCATTTTATCGTTGTAGTTGACTTACAGGAATCAAAATGGGATTGGTCTCAGGGAGAACCACCGATGGATAGACCTGAGTATTATCTTCGTTTTAATAAATCCTTTGCGAGAATGGGGGGGGACCTTTAATTACTTAACAATGGATAATCGAGATTTCCTACTCTATTTAGTTCAAGAATTAATGAAAAAATAAAATATCCATTCTTTTAAAGATATTAGATCCCCCTTTTAACATCATAGCATCCATTTTATAAATATAACAAGAATTGTTATATTTATAAATTACTTATTATAAGTCATTTATATTAATATAATAACAATTAATGTTATATGATATATTGACAAAAACTATATACAACAAATAGGTATATGATTATAAGAGCATGAAAGACTTGTTATATTAGAAACATAATATATATTATCAGACATTATATTAACTTTTTTTTATCTATTGTTTTTTCGCTTTGATTCCAAATTATGCCCCGGATTGGTCTTCTTCTATTCGGTTCTTTATTTTCTGTATTATTTTTTCTAAATTTTTCATGGCTCTTTTATATTGTATTTCTATTTCATTCTCTCTCTCTTTTATTCTTTCTTTTTCTTTTTCAAGTTCTAACAAACACTCATAGGCAATTCTAAGAGCAAATGTTTGTGTCTTTATAACCTGATAATACATTGTTAATTCGTTCATTCTATTTTCTATTTTTTTTATAATTTCATAAGTTTTTTCTTGATTAATAAAAACCGGAACTTCAACTTCTGTATTTGCTATTTTTACTTTTATCAAATCGTGGGCATTACTCATTTAAAAACTCAATTTCTAAATTCTTAATTATTTCTTCTATTTTATCAATTTTTTCAATAATTTCTTTAGAAGAATCCAGCAATATTTTATTCTTTTCTTTATTTTTTTTTAATTGATTGAGATTTGATTGCATTAGGGCAACTTCTGACTTTGCAGACCAAAATTTTTTGAGGACATCATTATATTTTTCTTCTAAATTGTCATAAGTATCTATAAATGAATCTATTACATGTTCTAATTTATTACAAAATTGGTTAAATTCATGAATTGTTTCATCCAATCCCATAAAAATTACCTAATATGAGCGTTAAATTTCTTTTGAAGGGTGCTAATTATCTCTTTCATTACAGAATCAATTTCATTATCGGTAAGGGTTTTCTCGTTAGAACAAAAAGTAAAACCTAAAGCAACACTTTTTTTATCATGTGGTACCTGTTCTCCTGTATAGACATCAAATAACTCTATTTTTTGTAACATCCCCTCCCCTACTGATTTTAATGAAGAAAAGATTTCAGACACAGGAAGTGACCTATCTACAAGAATTGCTAAATCTCTTGAAGTTGAAGGAAATTCTGATATTGTTTTATAGATTTTTTTCTTTGGAGTAACACATAATATTTTATTTAGGTTAAGTTCACTGATGTATGTATTTTCATTTATTTCTAATTCATGTGCAATTTTAGGATTTAATTTACCTACAATCCCTAATTCTTCATTCTGGTTTGTAATTTTCATAGATTGCCCGGGATGAAATAGCGGAAAATCTGATTTTTCAACTCTGTAGGGTATATATAATTCATTTAGGATATCTTCGACAATTCCCTTTAAATCAAAGAAATCAAACTGTTTTCTGTCATTATAACACCATAATCGTGGATTTGCAGAGCCTGATAATAAAATTCCTAATTTTTGAGGTTCATCAGGTAGTAAATTTTGTTCTGTTGGTAGAAAAACAGGACCTATTTCAAAAATAGAAATTGTATCTTCTAAATGATTTTTTTGTGCAGTTGTTAAAAGGTCAGGAATAATAGATGTCCTCATAGTTGATAAATTTTTTGATAATGGATTTTGTAATACTACCATATTAAGGTAATTTTCTGGAAAATTTAACTGCTGCATAATTTCGGGATTAGAAAATGTCCAGGAATAACATTCTGTTAAGCCTTTATGAACAAGTAAAGTTCTAATGTCATTTACTTTTTTAAATGCTGTATCAAAAACGGCACCTGATTGCCTAATTTTAGGAAGAGTATTTGGAATTTTATCATAACCATAAAATCGTGCAATTTCTTCAATCAAATCTTCTTCCAGAGAAACATCGTGTCTCCATGATGGAACGATAAAATCAACTTCCTTTTCATTTTCCTCTTTAACAGAAAAACCCAACTTCAGTATTATTGTTCTCTGAAAATCTTTATCAATTTCTATGCCTATTCTTTTTTTTGTCCGTTCATATCTGAGTTTCACATTTTTTCTTTGTATCTTTTTAGGATATTCATCCAATATACCTTTTAATACTTTTCCTCCCGCTAATTCCTGTATCAGAGAAGTTGCCCTATCAATAGCCCAGGTAACCATCTCGGGGTCTGCACCTCTTTGAAAATGTTGTGCTGCTTCTGTTAGGAGATTATGAAAACGGGCAGTTCTGCGGATAGATACCGGGTCAAAATATGCACTTTCTAAAAACACATTGACGGTGTTATCATCCACTTCGCTATCTGCTCCACCCATAATTCCTGCCAGGGCTTGCGGTTTAATAGCATCTGCTATAACCATCTGGCTTGTGTTTAAGGTTCTGAGTTCTCCATCCAAAGTCCTGATTTGTTCTCCTTCTTTTGCGAGACGGACAACGATTCTATTTTCATTTAATTTATCGAAATCAAATGCATGGAGAGGATGACCTGTTTCAAGTAAAACAAAATTAGTAATATCAACGATATTGTTAATAGGTCTTTGACCAGCACTAATTAATTTCCGTGCCAACCAATCAGGAGAAGGTGCTATTTTGACATTTTGTATAACCCTTCCTGCATATCTTGGACAGAAATCGGGACAATCAATAGTAACACTGGATATTGAAGATGCCGTTTTTTCTATTTCAGAAAATTTTATTTGTGGGAGAGTTATAGGAATGTCGTAGTATGCTGATAGTTCGCGTGCAAGACCTATATAACTTGCCCAGTCTCCCCTATTTGGAGTAATTTCTATCTCAAAAATTACATCATCTAAACCTAAAACTTTTTTTATATCTTCCCCTAAAGGAGCATCTGGATGTAAAATAAGCAATCCTTCTGAGTCTTCTTCTACTTTTAATTCGGCTCCTGAACACATCATGCCAAAGGACTCAATTCCTCTCATTTTTCTTCGTGTAATTCTAAATCCCCCTGGAAGTATTGCCCCATCTATAGCGGTTGGGACTTTATCTCCTACCTTCATATTTTTTGCACCGCATATAATTTGTAGAGGTTCTCCTTTCCCTATATCCGTCTTGCAAACAACAAGTTTATCTGCCTGTGGATGTGGTTGTATATCTAAAATTTTTCCTACAAATACATTTTCTATTTCCTTGCCGGGTTCTTCAATAGATTCTATTTCGAGCCCTAACATAGTCATTCTTTCAGCCAATTCGTTAACACTTACAGAAAAATTACAATATTCTTTTAACCAATTTAATGAAATTTTCATATTAGAACTGCTCCAAAAACTTTAAGTTATTATCAAATAATAGGTTTATTGAAGGGATAGCAAACTTTAGCATAGCCATTCTGTCTATACCAAAGCCGAATGCATATCCTTGATATTTTTCATTATCATAACCTGCATACTGGAAAACTTTGGGATGAACCATTCCACATCCCAAAATTTCAAGCCAACCACTATGTTTGCATACACGACAACCCTTGCCTTTGCAAACGGTGCATGATATATCCATTTCAGCAGAAGGTTCTGTAAAAGGGAAATAATGGGGACGAAAACGGACTGCAGTATCTTCTCCGAAGAATTTATGGACAAAATACATTAAAGTTCCTTTTAAGTCTGCAAATGTAACATCTTCATCAACTAACAATCCCTCCATCTGGTTAAACATGGGACTGTGACTTGCATCATTATCAACACGATATACTCTTCCCGGGACAATTACTGCGACAGGAGGTTTGGTTTTTTCCATGACTCGCATCTGTACAGGAGAAGTATGGGTTCTTAATACAACTCCGGGTTTAATATAGAATGTATCATGGACATCACGGGCGGGATGGTCTTCGGGGGTATTTAAACTTTCAAAGTTATAATATTCTGTTTCTACTTCAGGTCCCGTAGCGACTTGAAAACCCATTTGTATAAAAATACCCGTAATTTCATTCATTACTTGATTAATAACATGCATATGTCCATTGCCGTATGTCCTACCGGGCAATGTTATGTCTATTTGCTCTTTTTCTATTTTCTTTTGTAATTCCTTTTCTAAGACAATCTGATATTGTTTCTGTATATTATTGGTTATTATTTCTTTAATTTCGTTAGCAATACTTCCGACTTTAGGTCTTTCCTCAGGAAGTAAAGAACCTAATTTTTTCAATACTTCTGTTATTTTTCCTTTTTTCCCTAAAAATTCAACTCGAATTTGTTCTAAAATATCTGTAGATTCCGCTTCTTTAATTTTCTGCAAAGCAAATTCCTTTATTTGTTCTAAGTCTTTTATCATATATATATTCCTATAACAAGTTATTTGTATAATTCTTTTACCCGAATATTGCTCTACCTAAACGGATTTCTGTAGCGCCTTCTTCGATGGCTATTTCATAATCATCAGACATACCCATTGAAAGTGTTTTTAGTCGGTGCTTTTCTGCAATATTTCTCAATGTACTGAAAATCTGTCTTAATATTTTCTCACTTGCATTTATAGGAGCAATAGTCATTAAACCTCGAATATATAATGTATCAAAATTTTTAATTTTTTCATAAATTTCTTCAAACTCGTTCGGTGAGAAACCATGCTTTGTTTGTTCTCCCGAAACATTTAGTTGTATAAGAACAGGTATTTTTTCTTCATTATCTTTACCTATTCTTTTTTGAATTGTTTCTGCTACCTCTACTCTGTCTAAAGAATCAATAAATTTGCAATTTTGAAGAATCAGAGGAATTTTCTTTCTTTGTATAGTTCCTATCATGTGCCACTGGGTATCCGGAGGAGAATTTTTAATTTTTTCTAAAGCGATTTCAATTCTATTCTCTCCAAAATGCCTTATTCCTAAATCGTATACTATTTGCATATCTTCTATAGTTGCTGTTTTTGTAACAGCAACTATTGTGATTTCCTGTTCCGAAATGCCACTTCTTTTTCGGGCATTCTCTATTTTTTCTTTAATGACTTCCAGATTTTTTTTTATTTTTTCACGATTCGTCATCATATTTCACAAAAATCAACCCGAATTAGGAATTTCTTCGGGCATTCCCTGGCAACGGTCCCCTTCTGCTTTTCTAAGGACTGCTTTTTTCTCAGATACGGTTAATGGTAAATTGGCTTCTTGTTTTATTTTTATAATTAAATCGGATGCTTCATCAAAATTGCTCGGACTTTCCCACCTTGCTTTATCTAAAACAGCAATGGATTCAAGGAATCGTCCTTGATTATATAAATCCATAGCATCCATTAAAAGTAGGCGATATTCTCCATAAGGGTCGCTTTCTTCTTTACTTAGTTTTTCCCATATCTCTTTTGCCTGCTTTTTTAGATTTTCTGCTTCTTTTATTTTTTCTTCTTTTATTTGCTCGTCACTTATTTTTTCTACTTCCTTTATTAATTCCTGTGCTTTCTTTTCATATATTTTTCCCTGATTCCTTAAAATAAATCGTGGTGCTATAGGGTTATCTGGAAACCTATTTTTATAATCTTCCCACCCTTGTAAGGCTTCTTCGTATTGTCCATTCAATTCCTGACAAATATATAATTGCCTTCTTACCCATCTTTCATGAGGAACACGAACTGCTTCAGTCAAATATCGGACTGCATTGGGGTAATCGTTCATTTTGTTTTTATAAATGGCAAAGCCAAGGTCAAAATATAATTTGTAATCTCTGGGATTATGGCGAATACCCTTTTTCAAAAAGTCAATGCCCAAATAATAAAAAGTTTCTTTTTCACCTACACATGCTTTATATTTTGGATTCCATTTTTTGAGGTGTTGAGGTGTTTCAATGAGTTTTGCAGTTGCATTATACGCAAGGTGCCATGCTCCTATCAGATATGCCTCAACAAAATTGGGGTCTAATGTTACACAGGTTCTCATCAAAGGAACCATACGATATAGCAACCCTTGATGCCAATAACGGTCTACTTCAAGCCAAATCAAACTCGCAGCAATTTTTCTGAAACCAAAAAATAAATTAAAGATATTAACTCCACTTTCCTGTGCTTCTGCGTAGGTAATATTTCTACTGAATTCAATTTTTCCTTCTCTTAGATTTTTTAGAAATTCTTTCCTCAATGCTTCCATTTCTTTTTTTGTTGTTATCTTCCATATTATAGGGTCATTTGATATATCACCTATTATATTTGCGAAGTTTTCACGATAAGATATTGTGTTATCTATAGAATCTTTAATCCTTTCTTCATTTTGAAGTAATGGAATAGCTTTCTCTGAAACCTTGTCAAAAAGTTGTAAATCAACAAATTTCCCTGTTTTTTGTTCCCCTTCTGAAGCCTGGAATAACCTTTCCTGAGTTCCTACTGCAAGTATCCATCTATAAAAAGCCTCACATTCCCGATAAAACTCAACATTTCTACCTTGATAAGCACCTAAAATTACAAATATTACAAATAAGAACGATAATATTATATTTACTTTTTTATCTGTCATAAGTTTTTATTCTCTATACTTCTCTTTTTCTAAAAATCCAATATGCAAGGATATACCCACAAACAGCGTAAATAAGACCATACAAAACTAATTGGGGAATTAAGACATCTGTAGGTGGGTCATTGGGTTGTGAATTTATAATCTGTGTTTTCAAACTAAATCTCTGTAAATTGGGCAAAACATTCCATAAAATATAAGCGATATACCCAATTATAGAATCAAGCCATTCCCCTGTTTGTCCGGAACGATTGTAAACATCTTTTAGATATTCGGTAAGACTACCCGTGATGTAAATAAAAAGACCTGCAATAGTAGGTAAAACAGAGGAACTTGAAGCGCATGCTATAGCAAAAGTTAACGCAGAGACTATCAAAAATTCAAAGTAGGTTAAGAAAACAGACCATAAAAGCAAAGTAGGTAAAATTTGTTGTTTTATATATAAAGCAATAAAGAAAAGTCCACCCATTAAACAAAGGTTCATGATAATAATTAACTGGACACCTAAAAATTTACCGAAAAGGTATTGAAACCGACGAACGGGTTTTGATAAGACAGTATATATTACACGGTTTTCCACCTCTGTGGGGACAACAGACGCAGAAATAAAAATAGTTATTAAGATACCAAATATTGAAATTGTAGTAACGCAAATATCTTTTATCAATTTCAAATCCATATCGGTACTAACATCACCTACAGTTGCCTGATTGATAAATGATGTCATAAATGTAGCACCAAAGATAACAAGAAGACTAAGGATAAGAAAACCAACCAGTGTCTTCCTTCTCAAGCCTTCTCTCCATGTATATACAGCAATAAACCAAGGACCTTTTATAGAATCAAGGAGACTTTTCATTTTATGAACTCCGTTCTTTTTTTGCTAAATCAATAACATTTACAAATAATTCTTCTAATGTTTCTCTTCGAGGTGTTATTTTTATTAATTGCAAGCCGACAGACTTTCCTAATTCAATGGCATTATATAATTCTTCGTCGTTTCTTACTTTCAGATACACTTTGTCATTAACCTGGTCTACCACCTCTCCCCCTTTATCTTTTATTTCTTGTACTACTCCATTTTTAGCATTCGCAAACTCTACAATTCTATCCTTTGAAGTAAGTAATTCTTCTAATGTTCCTGAAACACGAAGAATACCTTCGTATAAAATCCCTACACGATTGGAAATCATTTCTACTTCTAAAAGTTCGTGGCTTGAAATAAGTAAGGTTTTACCTTCATCTCGTAATCGGGATAAAATATCTCTTATGTCCTTCCGTGCAATAGGGTCCAAGCCCGTAGTGGGTTCATCTAATATTAAAATTTGGGGATTGCTTATAAGAGCCTGTGCAAGACCTATTCTTTGTCTCATACCTTTGGAATATCCTTTGAGCATTCTTCGACGGGCATGAGTCATGTTCACAAGTTCTAATACTTCATCAATCCTCTTATATAATTCTTTTCCTGTTAGCCCATAGAGTTGCCCATAAAATCGTAGTATCTCCTCTCCTCTCAGGAAGTCGGGATAGTAGGAACCTTCCGGTAAATAACCGATATTTTTTTTAACATAAGCGGAATAAATATCGGTTGTACCCATGATCTGGATTGAGCCAGAAGTTGGGAATATTAGCCCTAATAAGAGTTTAATTGTTGTTGTTTTTCCAGAACCATTGGGTCCAAGATACCCAAATATTTCAGATGGATAAACTTCTAAGTTAAGGTTTTTTAAGGCAGATACTTGTTCCCCTCTAAACCCAGTATCATATACCTTCGTTAAATTTTCTGTTTTAATTACCGGGTCGTGATTACTATTCATATAAAATAAGAACCCTTTATTTTTTATGCAGATTTCAAATAAATGTAGACGATTATACCATGTGATTATGATACTCTAAACAATCTACTCTTTTCAAAAAGTATTGAATTTATTATATTTTTGAAAAGATTTTAAAATTATTTTTGTATAATTACTTTTGTTTAAGTATTTGATAAAATATGCTTTGTTCTTATTGCTTTTGTTCAGTGATAGTTTCAATTATTTCGTCTGGATTGGGTAGGTCGTAATCCCAATATTTTACAATCTTGCCCTGTTTAAGATATACTAATCTTGGAGGTTCTTTTCCTATAAGGCTAAGGAAAAGTCTTACTTTATTACCAATAGAATAAATAGGGAATAACGGTTGAACTTTATTTAAAAATTCTTCCTTTTCTTCTTGGGATTCTTCAAGGCATAGTGCAATAATTTTAGGTATACCCTTTATTAACATATAATCATTTATTTTGGGGGATTCTTCAATACAGTGGTCACAACCAAAACTCAGAAGTGCTATCAAATATTCACCTTGCCCTAAATCATATACATTTCCATCTATTTCTACTTTCATCTTTGAGTAGGGGCTTATATTGTTGTCTTCCATATTTTCTTTAATTATCTGCTCTGATTGTAATTGCTGGTAACAAAAAAATGAAGTTAGAATAATTATAATTACCAGTGGAAGATAAAATTTGATGTATATTTTCTTCTGTTCTGACCATTCTTCTATTGGTTTAACTCCCGAAAAACATGTAATTGAAATAATAATAAGTATGATGTTTTTTATTATGGACTCCAATGGACCCATTTCGATTTTACCAAAGCATCCGCAATCTTTAAGGTTATTAAATATCCACGCGTACAAAATTAAGGAAGTAAATGTAAGAAGAAGCAACAAAGTAATGGTCATTGTGAGTCTTCTAAGAGGGAAAGAAAGGAGGAATAATAGACCTAATGAAATTTCAATAAGGATTGTTATCGTTGCAACCCAAGGGAGAATTTCTTTCTGTGATATGACCCCGTATGCATAAATCTGGACACAAAAACGATTAATTTCTATTATTTTTAATATTGCACTTGTAAGAAAAAGTAGTCCAAGAGCAATTTCAAACCAACGAAAAATTCTGAATTTGTATGTATATGGTCTTAAAAAAAACATCCTAATGTTCTCATTTTGTTTATAAAATATAACAATTCGGAAACACTATAAATTCTTTGGAAGTGGTTCTTTATTAATTTTTTCTGTTTCCCTCTCTTTTTCTGGGGTAGCAGATAAATATTGATACAATGTATCTCCAAGTCCAAACCCAACATAAGCAAGCATTATAGGAAATAAAACAATTGCCACAGAAGTGGTCATCGCGTAGTGAATAATGGCTATAACAAATGCGGTAATTGCAAGGGTAAGAAAGGCGGGTTTTGGAGCAAAAATAAAATATTTTAGTCGGTCTTTTGGATATTTAACGGCACTGACCATAAGCAAAGCCAGGATAACAGCCATAGGTCCTAATGCGTAATAAGCAAAAGGACCTAATTTATGGAGTTCTAAACGAGGTTCAAAATAATTTAAGAATAGGACAAAAGCCGATAGGGTCCCCCCTGCAGCAGGTGATGGTAGACCTCTAAAAGAATCGCGTTTCTCTGTTTCAAATGTGTTAAATCTTGCTAATCTTAGTGCGGCACAAATTACATATATAATTGCCATATATGATCCTGTTTTGCCTATGATAGACTCTGTTCTCGGGGAAACGGGAAGATGTAATCCTTCCGGGAGGTATGCCATAAATACAAGTATACCCGGAGCAACTCCGAATGTTACCAAATCACTCAAACTATCGTATTGTTTACCAAATTCTGAAACGCTATTTGTCATTTTTGCAATTGTGCCATCTAAGGAATCAAAAATAATTGCCAGCAATATAAAATATGCTGCCTTGTCAAACTCTGAACCTATACTTGCAAAAATACTGGCAATACCCAAATAAAGGCTTATAGTTGTAAACAAACTTGCTAAGACATTAATGGGATTGCGTCTTTTTATTTTCAAATCTATTTTTTGTTTTTTTCTTTTTCCTGACATCATTTTATTTGAACCTTCCAATAAGAGTTATACCGGCATATACTTTTTCTCTATCTTTTATATATACTTCGCTGTTTAAAGGCAAATATAATTCTACTCGCGAACCGAATTTTATCATACCAAATTTTTCGCCTTTTTTAAGATAATCTCCTTCTTTTACCGGGCATACAATCCTTCGTGCAATTTTACCTGCAATTTGTCTGACTGTAATATTTCCCCTTTTTGTTTCTATAAAAAGAGTATTCGATTCATTATATTCGCTGGATTGGCTTTTCATCGCATTCATGAATTTGCCTTTTTTATAAACAATCTTCTTTATAACTCCATCGTAAGGAAAACGGTTTACATGAGCGTTAAAGACTGACATAAAGATAGATACTCTTAAACACTTACCGTTGTAATATTCCTTATTCTCTATTTCTTTAATTTCTACAATAGTTCCGTCTGCAGGTGAAACAATTTCATCTTCTTTTGCGGTTATCTCTCTTGGGAAATCACGGAAGAAAAATAGAATAAAAATTGATAATATAAAAATTATTATCCCTAAAGGAAGTAAAGGTTTATAATATACAAATCCTATATAGGATAACATTAACCCTATAAACATACAGGGCAAATAGTACTTCATTCCTATAATCCATGCATTAATTGGCTGATTCAAAATATTCCCCTTTCTTTTAAGCTTACATATTTCCCATCACCAAATATAATATGGTCTAATAACTGGACACCAATAATTTTACCGGCATCTTTTAATTGTTTTGTAATCTCAATATCGGTTTGACTGGGTTCGGGGTCTCCTGATGGATGATTATGAGTAATAATTATATTAGGAGCACCAATTCTAACCGCAAGACGGAATACATCCATTGGACTGGCTACAGTACTATCCAGACCTCCTTGAGATATCGTTTCAATTTTTATCACATCATTTCTTATATTTAACAAAATACAATTAAAACATTCTATTTCGTATTCTTTGTATCTATTCATCATTAAGTCAGCCACATCTGCTGGTTTCTGAATTCTTTTTATAAATGTTTTTCGATGTTCAATAAGTCGTTTTCCCAATTCAAGTGCTGCTTTTAATTCAATTGCTTTAACTTTTCCGACACCTTTTACTTTTTGTATTTCTTCGATGCTTGCCTGTGAGAGTCTTCTTAAGTCTCCAAAGATATTTAGAACATGTTCGGCTAATTCAACAGCGTTTTTTTCCTTTGTTCCTGTTCTGAAAAGCACTGCGATTAGTTCCGCATCTCGGAGTGCCTCTGGACCATTTTTTTCTAATCTTTCTCGAGGTCTATCATCCAAAGACATATCCCGAATAGTTTTTTTATATTTATATTCTTCCATAATACCTCTTCACTACTTTATCCCGTTCCAATTTCCTTTCACAACTCGAGGTAATTTTTGTAAATCAAATATTGTTTCTATATTATCATATCCGTTTTCTTGAAATATTTTTTCCACCAATTCCTTTTGGTCATCTCCTATTTCTGTCAAAAGCCAACCATTTATTGTTAAATATCTTCTGGCTTCTGAGATAATTTGATGAATTATATATGTGCCATCGTCTTGACAAAAAAGTGCTTTTGAATCTTCATAGTCTTTGACAGAAGTCGGTAGATCGTCTCGATTTTTTTCAGGGATATAAGGAGGATTGGCTAAAATAATATCAAATTTATTTTTATTATCTATAGAAGTAAACAGATTGCCAACAATAAAATTTACGGATACCTTATTTTCTTTTGCATTATGTTGAGCCAATTTAACGGCATTCTCGTTTATATCTATCGCAAAACACTTTACTTTTTTATTGGTATTTTTGTATATGGCTATAGATATACATCCTGTTCCTGTGCATAACTCTAAAATGTTAAATATCTCTTTATTGTTTACCTCTATTATTTTCAATGCTTCTTCTACAAGTAATTCTGTTTCAGGGCGAGGTATAAATATAGGAGGAACTGTTTCAATTTTTAATCCAAAGAATTCCGTATAGCCAAGTATATATGCTATAGGTTCATGTCTTTTTCGTCTCTCTATCCATTTATTGAGTTGTTTAGGATAATTGATTTCTTCTTTTATTTTGCTTAGTAATTCTGCTCTTGTAATATTTAACGCGTGAGCAAGAAGTAGTTCTGCTTCAAATCGTGGATTATCTGATACAGAAATTAATTCATTGGAAATGTGGTTGAGTAATAACCAAAGGGAAGGCATGATTTTTACTTTGTTTGAGATGTTTCCGTTTCTGCGAGTTGTGCCAACCTTTCTGCTTGGTCTGCTGTCACAAGAGCATCAATAATAGGTTGTAATTCCCCATCTAAAACTTTATCGAGGGAATATAATGTAAGTCCTATTCTATGCTCCGTTACACGATTTTGAGGAAAGTTATAAGTCCTAATTCTTTCACTTCTATCTCCAGAACCGACTTGAATCTTCCTATGTTCTGACCTTGTTTTTTGTTCTTCGTGGGTTTTAATATCTAAAAGTCGTGAACGAAGAACTTTTAATGCCCTTGCTTTATTTTTATGCTGTGAACGCTCATCCTGACATGTAACAACAATCCCTGTAGGGACATGAGTAATACGAACGGCAGAATCGGTAGTGTTAACACCCTGTCCCCCATGTCCTGACGAACGATAAACATCTATTTGAAGGTCCTTCGGGTCTATTTCTATATCAATTTCATCTGCTTCTGGTAAGACGGCTACTGTAACAGCCGAAGTATGAATTCTCCCCTGTGCCTCTGTTTCCGGAACTCTTTGAACGCGGTGAACTCCTCCTTCATATTTTAACTGGCTATAAACCGATTGCCCAGAAATTTGAAAGCATATTTCTTTATACCCTCCTAACTCAGTGGGATGAGAATCTAATAGTTCTACTTTCCAGCCTTTCTTTTCTGCAAATCTTATATACATTCTATATAAATCTGCAACAAATAACCCTGCTTCTTCTCCTCCGGTTCCTGCTCTTATTTCAATAATTGTATTTTTTTCATCGTTGGGGTCTTTGGGTAGAAGTAAAATACGAAGTTTTTGTTCCAATTCAGATAATTGTTGTTGCAACGATTGTTTTTCTTCCTGTGCTAAACTTATTAATTCAAAGTCTGTTTCTTCTTTTATAACTTCTTCTGTATGGTTTAGGTGTTTTTCTTTGAGTTCAAATAACTGGTAAGCCTGAACAATATCTTCCATTTCCCGCTGTGTTTTAACAAGTCTCCGATAGGCCTCGGGGTCACAAGCAACTTCAGGGGAAGCCATTTTTTCATTTAAACGATTATATTCATCAACAATAGCGCGTATTTTTTCGCGCAGTAGGGTATCCATATTCTATAAAGTATTTCAGTTAATTAGATTGTGTTTTAGGACTTGCTTTTCTGGCATATTTTTTCTGGAATCTTTCTACCCTACCTTCACTATCT
>AWNW01000003.1 GCA_000493945.1 Candidatus Hydrogenedens terephthalaticus JGI OTU-1 | reverse complement strand
GGCGATGTATAATTTGAAGCGGTGCTATGGGATGATAAAGAAGGGAGTGCAGGTGGCGTGTGCTTAAAAGAATAAAAGGAGATAAAAAAAAGGAAAAAAGAACAAAAAAAGCGATAAGAAAAACTTAATTATTGGTTATAGAAAAAGATTTTTCCTTCCCAAAGCGATTTTTTCTCTCCAAAAACGGTATAATCATTTTACAGTTTAATCCAAAAACTAAAAACCCTATTTGTTCAGAGGTTTCAATCAATCAAGTTGATAATTAAAAGATACTTTTGGTATACTTTTATTCCCGTTACATTTCCAATAGTTTTACAAGATAATAAGTATGTCTATTTTCTTTCTATTATGAGGAGAACATTAGTGAAAACTTTTATACCGAAAATAAATGAAATTGAAAAGAAATGGTATCTAATTGATGCTGAAGGTAAAGTATTAGGTAGAGTAGCCGCAGAGGCTGCAAAAATATTGCGTGGAAAGCATAAGCCCATTTTTACCCCCTTTATGGATTGTGGTGACCATGTAATAATTATAAATGCAGAAAAGGCAATTCTCACCGGAAACAAAACAGAGCAAAAGAAATACTACAGACACTCAGGTTATAAAGGTGGATTAAGAGAATTTACCTACGAGCAAATAGTAGCAAAACATCCGACGCGTGCTATGGAATTGGCTGTTTGGGGAATGCTGCCCCATAATCGTTTAGGAAGGAAAATTGTCAAGCACTTAAAAGTTTACGCTGGTAGTGAACATAAACATCATGCACAAAACCCGGAAATCTGGGAAATTAAAGATTAAGACAGGAGGATAACAAAACCGTGATAGACCCAAATACAAAAGAAATCGTAGCGACAGGTAGAAGAAAACGAGCAGTTGCCCGTGTTCGTATTAAACCCGGTAGCGGAAAATTTATTGTAAATGGAAAACCAATAGAAGAATATCTAGCACGAGAAGTTTTAGTTCGTATTGCAAAACGAGCCCTTGTAGTTACCGGTACGGAAGGGATGTATGATGTTCGAGCTCTCTGTGATGGTGGTGGATTAGCAGGTCAGGCTGGAGCATTACGACATGGTATTGCTCGTGCTCTATTAGAGGCAAACGAAAATTTACGGACAACACTAAGAAATTATGGCTTATTAACCCGTGACCCAAGAGAAGTAGAACGGAAAAAATACGGAAAACCGGGTGCCAGAAAACGCTTCCAATTCTCAAAACGTTAATATCTCAACTGTTTTTTATTTTTTCAAAAAGGGCGAAATATTTAATTCGCCCTTTTTTATTTTTTTTATTAAAGTTCTACTGATATAATTTAAATCATAAAAAATACAAAGTTATTGGAGAAAAATTTATGATTAGAAGAAGCATGATTAAAAAAATGTTTATAAAATTTACGATGTTTATTATCTTTTGCTCTTTTGTGACAACTTTTTCCTATTCACAGACTATTGCAATAAGCACGATTGAACAACTACAACTAATTGGTACTGATGATATTTCATACCCTGCGAATGGAAATTATGTCCTCACACAAGATATTGATGCGAGTGCAACACGAACCTGGAACAGTGGAGCAGGCTTTATACCTCTATGCTCTTTTTCAAAACCTTTCTCAGGTACTTTAGATGGACAGGGATATAAGATTACCGGGCTTTATATCAATCGCCCTACAAATAATGCTATTGGAATATTTTCTTATCTCGCAACTCATATTGTTGTTGTTTCCGGAAATGTAAGTAGTTTCAATGTGGGTAAAGTAAAAAACTTAGTAATTGTTGACGCAGAAATCACGGGCTCTTCAAATATAGGTTGTGTTGCCGGGAATTTTATGAGAATTGGCAATACAAGTCAACCCGGTTACGAGGAAAGACACTTAATAGAAAATGTAAAAATAATCAATTCAAAAGTAAAAGGCGATTCCCTTGTGGGAGGTATTATTGGCTATGGCAGTGAAGGAACTATTCAGAATTGTTTTGTAAAAGATATTTATATTGAAGGTGGTAATACCCTTGGAGGATTAGCCGGTACTGCAAATACAAACATTATCAGATGTTGTTCTACGGGAAGTATATTAGGACAAGGAAGCCGAATAGGGGGACTAATCGGATTCAATAATAATACCTATCCCGCCAATGTATCAGACTGCTTCTCCACCTGTTGGGTAATCGGATTAGACTCCGTAGGTGGGCTTATCGGTAATAATACTGGGAATGTTGCAAAATGTTTTGCAGGTGGAATCGTTTACGGCATAACAAAGGTAGGTGGATTAGTAGGCGATGGGGAACCCTCAAAAGTCCAGAATTCATTCTGGGATATTAATGCAACGCAACAATTACAATCCGGGGGAGGTTCCGGGCTATCCACAAATCAAATGCTCTCTTCCGATACTTTCCAGTCAGTCGGTTGGGACTATGGTTCTGTATGGGGTCAAAATATAGGTATTACCAGGCCATATTTACAAATATACCCCCCTAATGCAGAAGAAATTTCTCTGAGTATCAACAGTGAAAAACCGAAACAGGAAATCCCAGCAGAAGTAAAGATAAAACCCTCTCCTAAAGGTTTAGATACAATTACTGATTTTGAATGTGAACAGATGCCTTTAGCCAAGGTCGTTCCTTTATTAGCCTATAAAGCAGGTATAAATGTAATTGCGGGAGCTGACCTTAAAGGCAATGTTACCATGAGTTTGAAGCAGGTAACTCTTAGAAGAGCCATTGAAGCTGCATTACGAATGAATGGACTTGGAATAATTCAAGAAGAAAACATTTATAGAATCGTTCCATACGAAGAAGCATTGTCCAGTGATAGAAGCACTATTGTTGTCCGTCTGGAAAATGCAAAAGCAACTGAAGTAAGAAAAGTTCTTGAAGAAATTACAAAGGGTACTAAAGGTCGTGAATACATTACCCTTAGTGCAAATGACACTACAAATGTTGTAATAGTCTCCGGACCCGAAGAAAGTATCCAGGGATTGGCTCAAATGGCAAAAGAATTGGATATAGCCAAACCCATTATCCCAACGGTTACAACAACAATCAAATTAAACTATGCAGACCCCGAAGACCTGGCAAAATCTATTCAAAAAATTCTTACACCCAAAACGGGAAATGTGTCTGCAGATGCTCGTGCGAGAAATATTATCGTAACCGATATTCCGGTTGTAGTTGAACAGGTTAAAGAAATTGTAAAAACCCTTGATATTCCTGTTAAACAGGTTCTCATTGATACGATGGTTGTTGATGCTACATTAGGGGATGAATCTCAAACAGGTATTGACTGGTTATTAAAATCTGTTCGCAATCAGAGTTGGAGAGATTTTGTAATGTATGGACCTGAAGGTAGGAAAGTTGGAAATATTCAACAACTTGACTTAGGTGGAGTATCTAAAACAGGTGATACTTTAGGTAGTCTTACATTTAACATTCTTACCCGCGAAATTGATTGGAAGGGTGTTGTTAAAGCCCAGATTCAAAATCGGAATGGACATCTTATTTCTAATCCTGTAGTGGCAACTATTGAAAATAAACCTGCTACAATAACAATCTCCCAAGAAATTCCCTATATAGACCTTTCTCAAACAAGCCAAGGGGGTGCTTTAACAAATACAAGATTTAAACAAATAGGTACCGTTCTTGAAGTAACTCCGCGAGTTACTCATGATAATCATGTTATCATTGATATAAAAGGGAAAGAAAGTACTGTAGTTGGTGAATTTAACGGCGTTCCTATTGAAGATATGAGACAGGTTACCAGCACACTTCATATCAATAGTGGTCAAACTATCTTTGTAGGTGGTTTAAGAAAACGCAACGATAGCGTAACAGCCCAAAAAATGCCGATATTGGGTGATATTCCCGTGCTGAATGTTGTTTTCAGGTCTAATCAACGGAAAGCACAAATCAACGAGTTATTAATCTTCCTTACTTGCTCCGTATTAGAACAAGAATTACCGGAACTCACGGATGAACAGAAAAAAGCCTATGACGATGCCAAACAGGCTCCTATGGATGCCGACCTTGGAAAATACATGGGACATGATATTCTTCATCCCAAAGACATTGCTACTCCCCCCTATAAATGGAAAAGAGTTAAAAAAGACCAATAACTTATACTAATACCCCCGTGTAAAATTATAAAAACACATTCTTATTCTTTTAGCAAAATTTATTTCAATTTCTTGTTTTAATTTAACAATTTAAAATTGAAAAATATTACACATATATTATATAATTTATTGTTTTTATAGATTAATAATTAAATATATAAGGACTTGGTATTCAATGGAAACTATTAATTTGTATAATTTTAATCCAACAATAAAGATGTTCTCATTGATGAGAAAAAAGTCAGATTTGAAAAATCTATTATCTCCTCCTCCCATTCGTATTTATGCAAATCAATTAAATATTTCTATAAAAAGATTTGAGAAATATTTAAGATTATTTGATTTACCCTCTTCTGATTTTTTACCTATATCGTATCCTTTTATTTTGACAATGCCTATGCAAATACAATTATTTGCCCATCCTTCTATACTTATTAATCCTTTGGGTTTTTTGCATGTAAGCAATAATATGACATTGCATAAACCTATTTTTAAAAACGAACCGATGGAAGCCTATTGTCATATAGATTCAACTCGATTGGTTAAAAAAGGATTTGAAATAACTGTAAAAATCTTAATAAATTCAAATTCTAAAACACTATGGGAGTGTCAGAGCACTTATCTTAAATTTTCAAAAAAGTATAGAGATGAGGAAGGAAATGGAAAGAAACAATTCTTTTTTGAATCGTATGACAAATATGATGAAGAACACTTATGGCATGTATCAAGAAAAGATGCTTTTTCTTATGCTCGTGTTTCGGGAGATTATAATTTAATACATCTTTCTTCGATATTTGCTCGCATAACAGGTCTTCCAAAACCTATTATTCATGGTATGTGGTCTATTGGAAAATGCTTACATTATTTAAATATAGATAGCCCGAATACTGTATACTTTTATCATGTATTCAAAGGACCTATCCCATTAAATTCTTCTTGCAAACTTTGTATAAAGAATACTCAAAACGATGCTAAACGATTCGATTTATTTGTAGAGAATAATCCTCGTCCCTGTATACAAGGAATTATATCTACATCTCCTTTTGTGTCATAATGAGAGACTTTGAATAGTTTATTTGAATAACTATATTAAATAAGTAACACACGGTTTATAAACTAATAAGAACACCCAAAATAGGAATGAAGAATAAAAGAAGATATCTCACAACTTGATATACATTACTATTCCTCTTTGTAGATTGGATTTAAATCTATTAAAAAATTATAACTATGAATTCCACGAATAGACACAAAGAAACAAACAAAAAATTCATCATGCATTGTGGTTTTCAAACAATGTAGATGAATCATCCTCGCCTCTGGGATTTTTTAGTGTTTAATTGTTTTTACCACAAAGAGCACAGAGATTTTGCACAGAGTTCACAATGTATGAGCGAAACATGTTTCGCCCTTACATATTTTTTATATCACATTCTCTGTGTCCTTTGTGTAAAATTTCCTTTGTGTCCTCTGTGATTGATTCTTATTACAACAAAAAGAGCCGAGACTTTTCTCAAAGTTTACAAAGAGGAAAGAACCCAATGAAAAAGGCTTCAAATACAATTTTCTTGCTCTTTCAGTCCAATAAGAGCACTGCATACCGTGCCTTTACGATTGAGAAGAAAGTATAAATCTGTTACCTATGTCCTATAGATTATCAAGTAAAAAAATAAGGCACAGGAAAAATTTTTCTGTGCCTTATTTGTATAAATTTCTTAAATTATATAAATAATGGTGCTAATACTAAAGCAATTACACACATTAACTTAATCAAAATATTGATAGAAGGTCCGGCTGTGTCTTTTAATGGGTCACCGACAGTATCACCGACAACCGCTGCTTTATGTGCTTCAGAACCTTTTCCACCGAAATGACCTTCTTCGATATATTTCTTGGCATTATCCATAGCACCACCACTATTTGCCATCTGAATACCTAACATTACACCTGTTGTAATTGCGCCAACAAGAAGTCCCGCAAGTGCAGGAGCCCCTAAACCGAAGCCTATAATTACAGGAATTATAATGGCTAATATTCCGGGCACCATCATACCTTTAATAGCAGATTGGGTAGCAATATCCACACACTTTTTGCTATCGGGCATAACATCTTCTTTTCCTTCTCTAAGTCCTGGGATCTCTTTAAATTGCCGTCTTACTTCAGCAATGATCGCATAAGCATTTTTGCTGACGGCTCCGAATAATAATGAACAAAAAACGAAAGGTATCATACCTCCAATTAAGCATCCCGCAAGGATTTTTGGGTCAATTAATGATACTTTTGCAGGGTCTAACTTCGCAGATAGCATAAAAGCACTTAATAAACCAATCGCTGCAAATGCGGCACTACCAATAGCAAAACCTTTTCCGATAGCGGCGGTAGTATTTCCTACGGCATCTAAATTATCCGTGATTTTACGGACACTGGGGTCAAGACCGGACATTTCGGCAATACCACCGGCATTGTCGGCGATGGGTCCATAAGCATCCACGGATAAAACCATTCCTGTGGTTGCAAGCATACCTAACGATGCAAGTGCTACACCATACATACCACCAACCTTATAAGCAAGAATGACTGCAATTGCAAGAACAACTGTCGGAATAGCAGTACTTATCATACCTATAGAAGTACCACCAACTACGGCAACAGCAGGACCAGATTGGGCTTCTTCAGCCAATCTCTGAACAGGTCTATATTTACCCGATGTGAAATATTCACTTGTAAAACCAACAATAATCCCTGATACGATACCAAGAATACAGGCTGTCGGGGGTCCCCACCAGCTATAAGTAGTTCCTTCTAATGTAAAATTGGAACCCATCAGGTAGCCTAATAAAATTACACCTACAATTGTAAGTCCAGCACTTACATAAGTTCCCCACATCAAAGCACTTTGCGGGTCATTTTTAGCAAAAAACTTAACATAAAAAACACCTATAATTGATGCGATAATACCAACGGCAGCGGTAAGAAATGGGAATGAAGTAACATACATAGAACCACTGGCTGTTGTTGCTGTAATCATGCCTGCTACTGCTAAACTTGCAATAATGGATTCTACATACGATTCTAATAAGTCCGCACCTAAACCGGCAACATCGCCTACATTATCACCTACATTATCTGCAATAACAGCGGGATTGCGTGGGTCATCTTCTGGGATACCTGCTTCTACTTTACCTACAAGGTCAGCACCCATATCTGCACCTTTGGTATAAATACCACCACCCGACCTTGCAAACAAGGCAACCAATGAAGCACCCATTGCATATCCATTAACAATTTGTGCCTCTCCATTAAATATTTTATAAACTACAACTAAAAGCAGGGTTGCAATACCAACGACACCTAATCCCATAACCGAACCACCACTAACGGCAACATCAATAGCTGCTTTCACTCCACCCGAACGAGCCGCTTCCGTAGTCCTTGCATTAGAACGGGTGGCAATAAACATTCCCAAAAAACCTGCCATAGCACTGGCTACTGCACCTATTATAAAGGCAACAGAGGTTTTCCAGCCTAATGGCAAATCGGGACGCCTTGCGCCCACAATAGCTATTAATACTGCGATGATAAGGACTGTGGACATTACATAGCGATATTCGCGTAACAGGAAAGCGAGAGCCCCTTCCTGAACCGCTTTGGAAATTCGCGTCATTTTTTCATTGCCTTGTGATTTTGACAGCACATACTGAATCATATAGGCAACGACCAACAAAGCAAGAACTGACGCTGCTCCTGCAATTTTTAAATAACCTAATCCCATCATAACATTTACTCCTTTCGTTTAATTAATTTTATCTTTTAACCGTATAAACCTTTATTTTCCTTGTTCACAAACTTTGGTATTATCTCATAATCGCGGTACTTTTTGTAGGAGGGATAATGCCTTTTGAGCAGCAATCTGTGATGCACTCTTTTTGGTTTTACCCTCCCCTGCTGAAATAAATTTATCTTCTATAAAAATTCCCATCCGAAATTTTTTCTGGTGGTCAGGACCTTTTTCTTCTATCAGACGATACTCCGGTAAGGGCATCTGATTTTTTTGACACCATTCCTGTAATTCAGATTTGGAATCTTTACGGACAGGTAAATGGGAAACTTGTTCCAGGTATTTTTCAAAAATTTTGTAGATAAACTTTTTCGTTGTTATCCATCCTTTGTCCAAATAAAAAGCACCGATGAATGCTTCCATAGCATCTTCAAGAATGGAATCTTTATTTCTACCACCGGCATTCTCCTCACCTTTACTCATAAGAATAATATCGGGTAAATTTATATTTCTTGCTACTTGACTCAGGGATTGCGACCTAACGACAGAAGAACGCATTAATGTGGATTCTCCCGGAGATAGTCCCGGATTCGTATTATAAATATACTCAGCAATAGCCAATCCTAAAACCGCATCACCTAAAAACTCCAAAGACTCAAACATACAGTGATGTGTTTTTGTTTTTTCACTATATAATGAAGTATGTGTCATTGCCATCTTAAATAAATTAATATTTTTGGGCTTAAATCTTAAACTTCTCGCCCATGATAAAAATAAATTTTCCCACTTACCCTCTATATTTATCTCCATAAGATTAATTCATTTCAAAGATAATACAAAGTTGTTATATTTTAACAAATTAATTTCCTAATATCCAATTTAAAGTCTATGTAAAAAAATCCCTGTAAATAAAATTTATTTACAGGGATTATAAATATTCTTTTTTATTTATTTTACTCGGGATAACACATATTTAATGGCGTCACCCACAGTAATAATTTGATTGGCATCATCATCTAACTGGATATTAAATTCCTCTTCAAGAGTCATTAATAATTCCGTTAGATCCAGTGAATCTGCCCCTAAATCTTCTATGAAACGCGCCTCATCCGTGACCTCGTCTATAGAACGACTTAAACGGTTGGCGATAACTTCCTTAATCTTGCTAACCAAAGCATCGGTATCTGTCATTTTTTCACCTCCTTTCAAAGAACAATAAGTTAATTTCCACTTTTATAACATCATTTTACCAAGACTGGATGTTTAATGTCAAACATTTTATATTCTAACAATTAATTTACATACAGATGTATGTTTGATGTTTCTTTTTACAAAAAAGTTTCAAAAATATTGTTTTTGCATATATTCATTTTTTATTGTATGATTATGATTACCCTTATAAAAGTAAAATAAAACAAATTAGAAAGGAGAATGATATGGGTAATTTTCGTTTAGGATTTATTGGTGCTGGATTTATTGCTCGATTTCAGACAAAGGCATTACAAAGTGTCCGAGGTGTAGAACTTGCCGGTGTTTATGCTCTTAAAGGGGCAGGGGAACTTTCCTCTTTATCGAAACGATTAGGTGTTGGAGAATGTAAGGTTTATAAAAGTATTAAAGACCTTTGTGAAAATGTAGATGCAGTTGCTATATTTGCTCCAAATTTTGCACGATTAGAAATTATGCAAAAAATTGCTGATGCAGTTAAGGCAGGGGCAAAAATTAAGGGAATTATTTGTGAAAAACCTTTGGGAAGAACCGTAAAAGAAGCCATGGAATTAGTAAGTATTGCGAAATCCACAAAATTGCCCACAGCATATTTTGAAAATCAACTTCACATGAAAGCAATCCGCGGTCAGAAATCCCAATTAGCATCTGTAGAAGAAGTCATGGGACCTATAGCATTGGCTCGTTCTTCAGAAGAGCATTCGGGTCCTCATGAAGGCTGGTTCTGGGACCCAACAAGACAGGGAGGAGGGGTTCTCTGCGACATGGGTTGTCATAGTATTGCTTGTTGCTGGTATGTATTAACTCCTCAGGGAAAACCTGTAAATTATCTAAAACCTATCAGCGTATCTGCAGAGGTAGGTTTGTTAAAATGGGGATTGCCCCGATGGAGGAAAGAATTGTTAAAGAGGACAGGAGTAGATTACGGCAAAACTCCCGGAGAAGACTTTGCCACAGGTATAGTAACTTTCCAAAACCCCAAGACAGGACAAATTGTAAAAGGGCAATTTACAAATTCCTGGATGTATGATAAACAAGGATTGCGATTAATGATGGATGGTTTAGGTCCCGGATACGCATTTGAGTTTAACTCTCAGATGTCCTCGCTACAAGTGTTCATTGGTGATTCTGCTGCGGAGGCAGTTGCCGATGCGGAATCAGCATTAGAAAAATCAACGGCAAGCCGCGGATTATTGATTGTAGAACCGAATGAGCCTGATTTATATGGATATGTAGATGAAATTTGCGATGCTGTAAATTCCTTCCAAAAGGGTAAAGATGCTTTTCTAAACTTTGAGTATGGACTGGAAATAACTAAATTGTGTCAGGCAGCGTATATGTCCGCTGAACAAAAACGGGTAATTGACCTAACGGATAAGAATACCCAGAAAGAATTAGAAAATTATGTATCGTT
Source organism: Candidatus Hydrogenedens terephthalaticus JGI OTU-1 (assembly GCA_000493945.1). Taxonomy (GTDB): domain Bacteria; phylum Hydrogenedentota; class Hydrogenedentia; order Hydrogenedentales; family Hydrogenedentaceae; genus Hydrogenedens; species Hydrogenedens terephthalaticus. The sequence goes on along the minus strand of AWNW01000003.1, from coordinate 87,841 downwards.
AATAGCACAAGGTAAAGGTAGAGAAGTTCTCCAAATTATAGAATAATAGAATGAGATAACAAATGATATAACTATAACTATCCAATAAATCGGGGTTTACAACCCCGATTTATTGTTTTTATGCAGAATTTTCCTATTTGTGCTCTTTTTGTGATAAAATATATTTGTTATTACAAATTGTATTTTATTCCTGACCAAAATAAAACAAGGATATTTTTAATGAACGCTTTTTTTTATGTAGATAGTATAGTATTCAAAAAAAATTCATATTTTTTTCTTTTATCATTCTTAATTTTCCTCTGTTTATTTACCAATCCAGGCTTTTCGGAAGTAAGTCCCGGGCAAAAATTAATAGAAAAACAGGGAGGACTAAATCTTACCCAAAGTCTATCAGAAAACTCAGATTGTGCCATAGATTCCTTTCTTGATGTATCCGTTGAATTGACATATACAGGAGAAGAACCCCTACTTACATTAGGCTTAAAAGAAATAATTCCTGAAGGGCTTGTTTTTGAAGAGGTCATAAGCGGCTCAGCACCTCCATTGCAACCTACAAGAGGGGCATCTGGAACTTTAGAGTTTGGCTGGATTTTTGTTCCATCTTTCCCTGTTTCTTTTACATTTCGTTTAAGATTTGCCCAACCTATTGGTGGTGGAAATCAATCCATTACAGGGGTAGGTATTTACGCATCATTTGGGGATCCTCAAGAAACCGAACCTGTTATTTCATATTTTGATTGTCCAATCACTGAAGGTCAAATAGAAGGGGAAGGGATTCCTGAGGGCATTGAAGGGGAAGGTATACCTGAAGGGAGTCCTGAAGGTTTTGAAGGGGAAGGGACAATTGAAGGAGAAGGTATAATAGAAGGAGAAGGGTCTGCAGAGACTGTTTCGTTAAATATATCTTCAAAATCGGGCGATATATACTCCCCCGACCAAGAAATGGAATTTGAAGTAAATATTTCATATTTAAATCCTTTAGAAATTACCGCATTAGGGGCAAAAGTATTTCTACCTAAGTACTGGCAGTTTGTTAAATTTACTGCGGGTTCCCCCCCTCCTATTTATTTCTTTGATACAGAAACGGGTCAAGCAGAATTTGCATGGATATTTGTGCCATCTGGAGGAATCGCTTTTTCTTTTTCCGTTCGTGTGTCTCCCGAAACGGAGGGTATACAAGAAGTTTCGGGTTATGGTATATACAGGACAACGGGAGACCAAATTATAACAAGCATTTCAAAGATATATCTAACACCTGTTCCAAAACCAGACCTTGTTTTTGTTTCAGGCACAGTTACACCAACAAGTCCTTTTTCGCAAGGAATCATAACAATTAAATATACGGCTCAAAATACAGGTCTCGTAAATATCAACAACAAAAGTTGGATTGATTGTTTTTACTTATCTAATGATGAATGGCTTGACGAAACAGATATTGAAATGACTTGTATTACCAATAATACTTCCGTCTCTGTAGGTGGACAATATACAAATACATTAAAAACAAAATTACCTTCTTCTGCATCTGGAAATCTTTATGTCCTTACTTACCTTAATAAAACAAGGACTGTTTATGAAGAATCAAGGGATAATAATATTGAAGTTGTAGAAACCCTTCAGATACAACCCAGGGAATATGATTTTCAGCTTACTACAAATATAACGGAAGGAAATACAGGAACACCTATTCCTATTAGAATATATGCATATAATCCTGAAAATTTACAACCTGCTGTAAATAAACAAATTATTTTGCAAATTACCCATCGAGGATTTTCTGAAACAAACTCACTTACTACGGACTCAGATGGAAATATTTTCTATACCTATTACCCTGTCTCAAACACGGAAGGAGGAATATACAGTATTTCAGCCAAAGACCCAAGGGAAGAAGACTATCCTATTACTAAAGAAGTTTCGTTGCGGGGACTTGCTATAACCCCTACAAATTATTCCCTTGAAGTTATCCCTAACAAAACATATACCATTCCATTTGATATTATTAATTTAGGAGATACGGAAGAAAAACAATTATCACTCGTGGTAACGGGAATACCATCTGATTGGAATTATGATTATGTTATTCCATCTTCCATACAAGGTCAATCTAAGGAAACTTGCAAACTTATTCTTTATTCTAAACCCACTACACAAAATAATTTTCCGATAACAATTAGTTTGCAAAGCAATTCAGGAACTTATGCAACTGCTCAATACGATATTAGACCCAAACCATATCAAACGCTAATTACACCTATACCTGAAGAGGTTTCTTTGCCTTTGCTTATAGGGGAAACTCAATTTTATACGATAGAACTAAAAAACCAAGGAGGGAAAGACTCAGGACCTGCCCAGATACAAATAGAGCCTGATAACCCTAATATTCATTTAGTTAGTCCAAATGAAATCTACAATATTCCAGCGGGTGAAAGTTATTTTGTTTCTTTACAGGTAGGTATCCCCTTTATTGAAATACCAGAACCCATAGAGACATCTCTTTCTATTCGTTTTCAATCCGGGCTAAATGTCACCGTTCCTGTAAAGATTATTACGGATACAACAAAAAGTTTAACAATAAATGTTTTGAATAAATACACGAATGAACCCATTCATAACGCAGATATTTCTATCGTTAATGAAGGTGTTATTTTCTACTCTTCTAAAACAAATAACGATGGAATGATTGAGATTAACAACCTACCAGAAACTCCATTTTCTATAGTTATAATGAGTGAGGGATTTGAAAGCCAAACCTATTTTATATCCAATTTAAAAAATACTCGTGAAACAATTAACATTCATTTAGAACCTTTCTTATCGGAACAATTCTGGTGGTATACTATTGATGAAAATCAGAAATTTTACCTAACTTCAATAACAAATACATCTGCACTCGAATCGAACTATATTTCTTCATTAACAATATCACCGAGTTATATTCCTTTTATCACAACGGAATTACCTCAGTATTCTACACTTTCCATTGCCAATCAAGGGAACGAACCCTTGCATAATGTATACTTGCATCCATTTCAGACAGATTTATTAAACATACAGTATCCTGTGCAATATTTAGGAACTATCGAACCGCAATCTTCTATTAATATCCCCGTACTTACACAAGTTTCAGATCTTTTTGACTTTGATTCTTTATGCTCTTCATCAGTTTTGACAGGTATTACTTTTTCTAAAGAAAGAAATAATTCAGATATGCCCCAATTTATGGTGATACCTTTATGGAATACAGAATCTCTATGTCCTGACTATACCCCTGTCTATGGAAACTTATATCAAATAAAAGAAACAAAGCCTGAAACAGTCATTGTTCCGATAAACATTCAAGTATCACTACTCGATAATCAATCCAATCAAGAAGTACCTATTTTTTCCTATTCAACAGGACAAATGACACTATCTACAGGAGAGGTTTTGCCTATCACAATGACGGTAGCCAATCCGATCGGACTTTACGAGCAAATGAATATTCAATGGCGAATTAAAAATTCGGAAAATGGAGAAGATATAACATCTCTGTTCCAGATATTTGAGTTATCAAATTCAAATAAAATAACTATGTCAAAAAATAGTATAGAGAAAAAACAATGGCTGGTCTATCCGTTGAATGAATTCTGGGAAAACCCGACATCTGAAATAAGGTTGTCTGCACAAATTTATATTACTTCTTTACAGGGAACATGGAACATATCCTCTCCCCCACTACCTATAAAAATTCTCTCTCAACCGATATTAACGGAGCATATATTCGCCCCACAAATTCACGAGTTGCAAATTTCATCCAGTGCAGAAAATACTGAGGAAACAATCCTGCCCTTAGCCATTTTATCTTTCTCGTCAGATAATATTAGTTATCCTGTAAAATTCGAATGGGAGGATATTCAATACTTACATGAAATGGGAAGTATTGCTCCCTTATCTTTAATCAATACGAAAATAAATGGAATAGAAAACAATTATCCACAACTTACTTATGACAACCTTTCTTTTGTAGGAGAGCAGGTTCTATCTTATTTATGGTCTTTTCTATCCGCACCTCTTTCCAATAAATGGAATATAAGTTCTCGATGGACTTATAAAAACAATAAAGGAACTCCTTTACCTCTTATAACGAAATTACAATATCACGATTTAATTCATACTATTGAAGTTACGGGAGATAATGCCTCAATAATTACTGGGTTGCTTAGTAACGATGATAACGATGGACAAAGAATACCTGATAATATCTATTTACCTGATGGAAAAACTTTAAGCGTTTCCGCACCATCAAATCCTGTTTGGGTACCTACAAGAAATTCACCCAGAGAATATGGTATTACTTATACCTCTTCGCAACAGGCTGATTATGTTTATTTACATTCCAATTTTCCGGAGGATGTTCCTGAAGATGCCGTTATTCTTCGTATCCGAAGAACAGATACAAGTGTTATTCCATCTGCAAATTATTGGGTTAGTAAACCCACAAATACGAGTCACAAGCATGACCCAGAAAGACCTTCCTTACATTTTGTTGACAAATCTGGCTATAACTCGTATATCGTAGAATTCCAATCAGAATCATTAGAGAATCAGCCTCCTATCGCCAATGCCGGAGAAGATATAACGAATGTATATCGTCCCTCATCTATTACTCTTGATGGGTCAGGATCCTACGACCCCAATGGAGACCGAATTAATTATTCATGGCGTCTTATTAGCAAACCTTTTGATAGTTTAGCATATCTAAGAAATGCAAATACGGCAAATCCCATTTTAATTCCCGACCTTCCCGGAACTTATATTGCACAACTTTTTGTTTCCGACGGTTTTGCACAAAGTGAACCCGACACCGTTGTTATTGAAGTTATTAATCGTCTACCCGAAATTATAATTAATGCTCCACAGAAAGCAAGACCCCGTGATATTGTTACCTTAGATGCATCATCAGTAGTAGACCCGGACGGAGATGAAATAAACTTTCTCTGGAAACTGGTTAAAAAACCAGATAGTAGTCGTGTATCTCTTCAGGGGGTTTTAAATAACATTGTAACAATTACACCGGACTTGTTAGGGCAATACGAATTTATATTGTACATTTCAGATGGTTTTGATAACTCTTTTACGCAATGGCAATTAGATGTTTATAATCATCTCCCTGAAATTGCGATTAATTTTCCGTCAACGGTTTTTTTGAATACTAATGTTTCTATTTCTGCAATAAAAACTTCTGACATTGATAATGATCCATTATCCTATCAATGGCGACTGATTTCAGCACCTGCTGGAAGTAATGCTGTACTTAGTTCAACCACACAACCCGAAATTAGTTTTATATCTGATAAACGAGGTACTTATACATTAAAACTTGAGGTTTTTGATACCTATGAAAAAACGGATAAAACTATTTCTCTACAATGTGTAAACAGAAAACCCCAAACAATTGTAACGCCCAGTACCATCGAAATTCCCCATGGCGAAATGGTTATCTTCGATGCTACGCAAAGTTCTGATTTAGATAATGACCCACTTACTTTTAATTGGGAACTTCTATCGCGACCTATATTAAGCAGTGCTGAGATTTATTTAATTCAAAACAACATAGCCGGGTTAAAAACAGATGCGCCGGGAAAATATAGTGTTACTCTTCAAATAAATGATGGATTTGAATCCAGCGAGATAGTGACCTCACAAATTACAGCAACGAATAGTTCTCCCGAAATACAATGTACGGAACAACCTATAACAGGTTCTGTAGGACAACCTTTAACAATACCATTACCTGAATCAGATGACCCTGAAAATGATCCTCTTACATATTTCTGGAAAATCATTTCAAAACCAGCAGAAAGCATAGTAGGTCCTGTTAACTCTACAGAACCTGAGTTTACATTTACACCTGACCGTAAAGGAATTTATGAGATTCAAATTACAATATCGGACCCATGGGGAGGTAATGCCTCTTGTGTTATTACTGCAGAGATTTCTAATCAACGCCCTGTAGCGGTAATTCAATCCGAAACACAGGGTTTTATAAATAACCCTGTGTCTTTATCTGCAGAAGGTAGCTATGACCCGGATGGAGATACTATTAAGGGTTATCAATGGACACTCATTGCTAAACCTCAGGGAAGTTTTGCTCAGTTATCCAATCCTACAGAAACTATAACACAACTGATACCTGACCGTCATGGTAATTATCAGGTACAACTTCAAGTTTATGATGGAAATATGTGGAGTAACCCTGTTATAGCAACAATTACTACGGAAAATCGTTCACCTGTAATCACAGTAATTTCTTCCGATTATCTTGAAGTCGAAACGACTAATGTTTTAGATGCATCTTTAAGTTATGACCCGGATGGAGATGAACTTTCCTTTAACTGGAAACTTCTTGACAAGCCCAAATGGAGTAAAGCGGAACTAAATAACGATGATGAGGCTATTTGTTCTTTTATACCAGACTACCCGGGGTATTATTCTATTGAATTACTTGTATCAGACTCATATTCCTCTGTAGTTCGTTCAGAAATTGTTCTCAGGACTCTAAATGTCCCACCGATAGCAATCATATCTGCACCTCAAATAATCAAAGTAGGTGATGAAGTAATAATAGATGGAACAGGTAGTTATGACCCCGATGGCGATCCTATTACATATCAATGGCAATTATCTTTCCGACCTAATGATAGTCAAACCACTTTAAGTTCATTAACAGGACCTACAACACGATTGTATATTGATAAAGAGGGAACCTATACCATTGAACTTCAAGTCAATGATGGAAAAATACCCTCTGATATAACAAAGATTTCCCTTTCAACAGGAAATGTGGCACCTGTTGCAATTGCAGGAAAAGATAAAAATGCAGTTGTAGGGACACCGTGTTATCTTGATGCAAGTTCCAGTTTTGACCCTAACAATGATGAGTTGGTATATATCTGGGCATTCCTATCAAAACCTGCTGGAAGTCAATCGGAAATTTTTGATACGAATTCTCCCAATCCTTACTTTATACCTGATATGGAAGGTGATTACGAAATACAATTAATCGTCTCTGATGGGAAACTATTTAGCAAGCCTGTTCTCATTAGAGTCAGTACTACGAACAATCCTCCTGTGGCTCAATTAAAACAAGATGATTTTCAGGTATATGTCGGGGATATTGTTACTATTGATGGCTCGGAGAGTTATGATGTAGACAATACTCCTGTTTACTATGAATGGATATTATTGTCAAAACCTGAAGACAGTGCATTAATAATTCAAAATGCAGACCAACCGACTATCACATTAAACATAGACAAAAAGGGATTTTATCAGGGGACTCTTGTTGTTAATGATGGTTTCTTAAGAAGTAATACAGTGAATTTCCAGATTGCATGTATCAATCGTCCTCCGATGGCTGTTATTAAAGGACCTGAAACTGCATTTATTGGAGACGCAATAACTCTGGACGGTTCGGACAGTTACGATTCTGACATGGATGTATCTAAATTGAAATACAAGTGGTCTGTTGTTTCAATACCAACCGGGAGTTCTGTCGCTTTGTTAAATCCAACTGCAAAAGCCATTAATTTTACAGTGGACATAGAAGGAATTTATGAATTCCAACTTATCGTAAATGACCAGGAAACAGATAGTGACCCAGTAAGACATAAAATAACTGCTACTTGTAATAAGCCAGCACCTCCTCCAGGGATTTCCGCAACAGATGGAATTTACCCTGACAAAATCTTTATCTCGTGGAATCCTTCCCCAGGAGCTGCAGAATATCGTGTTTACAGAAATGATGAGGATAACCTTGCGTCTGCAGTTCCTATATCTCCATGGACGAGTAACCTTTTTTATGAAGACATAATAGATATTGAACCTCAAGAGCAGAATAAAACTGCTTGCGGATGTTCTGCTAACTGCAATGATATGTGTAATCCTCAGGGAAAAACGGTAACAAAATATTATTGGGTTATCGCAAGAATTAATGAAACCTGTGTAAGTGAATTTAGCAATTCAGAAAGTGGTTACATTGCGATTCCCTCTTCAAATCCAAAATTGCCAGAGTTTATTTGTAATATTTTAAGAATTTTTGTGAAGTGATTTAAGACACGGTTGGCTCGATAGGCTCAAATGCTGTGAACAATCCGCCTGCTAAGTCTGTCAAGCAAGAACACCGAATAGTATTCCTTATAATAGGCAGGAACGGATTGAAAGAATAAGACAGTTGAAAACAGATAAAATAAAATGGACAAAAGTAATTGATAACTACATACAGTTTTTTGTTCATATTTTCATCCCCAAAAACATATTCATAATTCTTTTTATATGATTCATAACATGTAATGGTAAATTTTTTTCACATCTACTGTAGCACAGGCATTTTGCCTGTGTTTTTTAAAGTCACGAATTACACGAACAAACACAAATAAAAGAAAAATTATTAACGCAAAGGTCGTAAAAAAACACACATTTTCTAATTGAAATATATATAGATTTTTTAATCACGGAAGAAAAATAGAAATACAGAAAATTGCCGAGAAGACTATGGGATGATAAAAAATCAAAAGATTTTGTAGGGGCAATTCACGAATTGCCCCTATTATAATTTTTTTGCAATAAGGTTTAATTTATTGTTTATAATATAACTGTTAGATATTAAACTATTGTAATGTAAGGTAAATTTATATGATCAAAGCAAGAGCAGGCAAAGTAAATATCTTGTTAGGCACAGGGGCTACACTCATTTTGCGATTATTGGGTTGGAAGGTACAAGGTCCACCTCCTCCCTACCCAAAATATGTGGTAATTTTTGCACCTCATACATCCAATTGGGATGGACTGGTAGGGATTTTATGTAGTTTTGCATTAAGGGTCCGTGGTAATTGGTTAGGCAAAGGTTCTTTATTCAAAGGTATTTTTGGATGGTTTTTGAAAAAAATTGGGGGAATTCCTGTAGACCGTTCTACACCTCACCGATTTGTAGAACAGGCGGTTGAACTTTTTGAAGGAAATGAACAGGTGGTTCTTGCTATTGCTCCAGAGGGAACAAGGGAATTCAGCGATCACTGGAAAAGTGGTTTTTATCACATTGCCTATCATGCAAAAGTTCCTATTGTTCTCGGCTTCTGGGATTATAAAACTAAGAGAGTTGGAAATTCTGGTGTTGCGGTAATGCCGACAGGAAATATAGAAGAGGATTTAAAAATTATCCGTGATACATACAATCAATTCTTGCCGAAACATCCTGAATGTAGAAGCCTTGTTCAATTTAAAGACACGCAAATTTTAAAAATAAACAAATCTTCTGAACAAAACCCCAAATAAAAATTTGTAAAAGAGCCATCATTTTTGTAATATTACTCATAAATATAAAATTCAATAAAAACAATTAAAGGGAATGAGATATGGGAACATTATCATGTCCTTTCTGCAAAACAGAACCCGGTAATATTCAAAACGCCATCAAAGCCTCGATTTATTTAAAGGCTGTATTACCATCTCTTGTTGACCTTGTCAAGTTAGATAAACCTGCAAAAGATTTAATTCAATCTGCCAACGAAAAAATTTTCTTTTCACTCCGTAATGGAGACAAAACTTTTCTAAAGATTGAAAATGGAGAAGTTTCATATTCTCCTGAAAAAGCGGATAATCCTACCATCCATATTCTTCTTATGAGCCCTGAACATGCGGTTCAAGTTTTTGAGCAAGGAAAACTCCCTTTCTTATTAAAAGGTTTTACACGAATTTCTTTTCTTAAGAAAAATTTTGATGCACTTACAAAACGATTGGAGTATTATTTAAAAGGACCGCAAAATTATACTGAAGAAGAGAAAAAAATATATGCAATACTCCAACTTAAAACAGCCCTTCGTTCTGCAGAAGTTCTTGCTGAAAAAGAAGAAATATCTAAAAAAATACTTGCAGGTACACCTCAGGGGATATTAAAAGTAGGTATAGAGAGTATTAATTTTACAGCATATTTTGGATATGTAGATGGGAAATGGAGATATATTGACCAACTATCGGGACAAAATTTTAGTTCGGTTTTGATCTTAAAGGATCTTGAAACTACCGAACTTTTGCTCACAAACAAATTAGATACATTTGCAGGTCTGGGATTGGGGAAAATTTATATTTCCGGGATTATCCCTATTATTGATAATGTAGGACTGGTTTTAGGGCGTATTACGCAATATATTTCTTAAATAATAAAGGAGTTGTATTTATGGAAGTTTTCAACTATTCTGAAAATCAAAAATGGTTTGAAAGAGCAACTCGTGTTATTCCTTGTGGAGTATATGGACATTTTAGTCCTGCTCCGTGTGTCCCGACGAATGCCTACCCTTTCTTTAGCACTCGTGCAGATGGGTGCAAATTCTGGGATGTAGATGGGAATGAATTTATTGATTATATGTGTGCTTACGGTCCGATGATTATGGGCTATCACAATCCTGTAGTAGATGAAGCATTTATAACTCAATTAAAACAGGCTGACGCAAATAGTATTGCTTCTACGAAAATGGTAGAGTTAGCAGAGTTTTTAGTTGATTTAATTCCTATTGCGGATTGGGCATTTTTTGCCAAGAATGGAGCCGATGTAACGAACTATGCAGTTATGATAGCCCGTGCAGAGACAGGCAGAAAAAAAATTATAGCCATCAAAGGGGGATACCATGGGACAGCACCCTGGATGCAGGGAATTGGTCATCCCGGGGTTACTGAAGAAGATGTTGCCAATGTTATTCGGATTCCATGGAATGACTTGAAGGCTTTGGAACACGCCTTAGAAGAAAATTATGGGCAGGTTGCTGGTTTTATATCTTCACCATATCATCATCCTGTATTTGTAGATAATGAATATCCCGCAGAAGGTTATTGGGACGGGGTTCAGAAGTTATTGAAAAAACATGGTGTTGTTTTAATCTGTGATGATGTTCGGGCAGGTTTTCGACTTCATTTAGGCGGTTCTAATGAATATTTCAAATTCAAACCTGACCTTATATGTTTTTGCAAAGCCATTGCCAATGGCTATCCTATATCCGCCCTTGTAGGCAGAGAAGAATTAAAGGTAACAGCATCCAAGGTATTTCATACAGGCAGTTATTGGTATTCTGCCGCTTTTATGGCTGCGGCAATGGCTAACCTTCAAGAATTAAAAAGATTAAATGCACCCGAATACCTTGAAAAATTGGGAAATAAGTTTAACGAAGGTTTAATTAAGTTAGCCAAAGATTACGGCTTCAATTTAAAAGTTACAGGGCATCCTGCTATGGCATATTATCGAATTACAGAGGACCCCAGTCTACAACTTCATCAAAAATGGTGTGCCGAATGTACAAAACGAGGTGCCTTTTTCACTTCTCACCACAATTGGTTCTTATCCATGGCTCATACCGATGCTGATATTCAAAAGACATGGGAAATTTGCGAGGAAGCATTTAAGGTTTTAAAATCATCCATATAAAAAGATTTGTAGAGGAGTATTCAATTATGCCCTTAACAGAACAAGAACACAAAGAACTAAAAACCATCGCTAAAAAGATACGAAAGGACATCGTTGATGTAACCCATTGGTCAGGCGGAAGCCATATCGGTGGGTCTTTAAGCATGGTGGATTTTATGGTCGTTCTTTACTGGAAATATATGCGAATAGACCCTAAAAATCCATCATGGGAAGACAGGGATCGTCTTGTATTGAGCAAGGGACACGGAGGTGTAGGACATGCTGTCATTCTTGCGAACCGTGGTTACTTTGATTTTGAATTACTAAAAGAATTCAATCAATTTGGGTCTGCCTTTGGTATGCATTTAGATTCCAAAAAAGCCACGGGAGTTGAAGCATCTACTGGTTCTATGGGACATGGTCTTTCTCAGGCGTTGGGTATGGCTTTAGGTGCTCGTGTATTAAAAAAAGATTGGAAAATCTATGCGGTTCTTGGTGATGGTGAATGTAATGAAGGTTCTATTTGGGAATCGGCTATGGCAGCAAATCATTATAAGACCAGTAACCTAATTGGCTTTTTAGACCGTAATCACATGATGATTGACGGACCCACTGAGTCGGTTATGAGTTTAGAACCTATTGATAAAAAATGGGAAGCCTTTGGTTGGTATACACAGGTTATTAATGGGCATGATATGGTCCAGATATGTGATGCCATAGATAAGGCACTTACACATAACGGAGGTCCTTCTATGATTATATGTGATACCATCAAAGGCAAAGGTGTTGATTTTATGGAAAATAACCCGGCATGGCATTATGGCGGACTTAACGCTGAACAAGCGGAAAAAGCAAAACTTTCCATAGATAAAATGTACCCAGATGTACCATAAAAATAAATCTTATTAACAATAGGAGAAGTAAATATGAGCCCTGTGGGAGGTTTAACATGGACGGTATATGATGCCGACAAAATGACCCAAGCAGAAACATACGGACTTGTTTTAAGCGAATTGGGAAAAATGAATCCCAAAATAGTAGGTCTTTCTGCAGACTTAGCCAAATCTACAAAGATTGGGAAGTTCGGAGAAAAATTCCCTGAGCGTTTTTTTAATTTAGGAATAGCCGAACAAAACATGTTTGGCGTTGCGGCAGGTTTAGCCAAAGTAGGGCTTTTACCTTTTGTTTCTACATTCTCCGTTTTTGCATCCATGCGTGCGGTAGAGTTTTTAAGGACGGATGTTTGCTATCAAAACCTAAATGTAAAAATTATAGCAACCCATGGTGGAACTTCCTTTGGGTCAGCGGGGACAACACATCATTCGATTGAAGACCTTTCTATTATTCGCGCTATCCCCAATATACAACTTATCGTTCCTGCGGATGCGGTAGAAACTGCATTAGCAGTTCAGGCATGTGTTGAAGTTGAGGGTCCTGTGTATATACGGATTGGACGCAGTTTCGAACCTCGTGTGTATCAAACAGACCAATATGGTTTCCAGATTGGCAAAGCGGTAGAAATGAAATCGGGTACGGATGTAACGGTTATAGCCTGTGGTGCTGTTGTTTATCACGCTGTAGAAGCAGCGAATATATTAGAACGGGAAGATGGCATATCGGTTCGCGTCATAAATATGCATACCATCAAACCTATTGACCGTGAAGCCATCTTAAAAGCACTGATGGAAACGAGAAGAATTGTTACCTTTGAAGACCATAATGTTATTGGCGGTTTGGGTAGTGCCGTTAGCGAAGTAATAGCGGAAAGCGGAAAAGCTTGTGCCTTTACCAAAGTAGGTATACCCGATCAGTTTACACCTCATGGCTATCCGGAAGATTTAATGCACTATTATAAAATTGATACCGATGGAATTGTAGAAAAGGTCAGGGAATTGCTTGGAAAAGAATTTGAAAAAGAAGAAGACTGGGAGGATGAATACTAATGGTAGAAAATGAAAAAGATATTCTAATCTCAAAAATTATCTTAAAGGCAGTTCTACCTGTTATAAAGGTACTATTGGAAGATCATCCCACATTTCAAAAACGGTTTAAGGATATTCAAGGGACCGTCCAGTTTACTGCACAAAATGACGGACAAGTTATAGGAGCACATATAAAGTTTGATAATTTAAACTTTGAAATATCCTCCGAATTATTAGAAAAACCCGATATTAGTTTTCATTTTAGTTCATTAAAAAAGATGAACGACTTTTTTACGGGCAAATTAGTCTTACCTAAAATTAAGGGTTTCAAAAACTTCTCTTTACTTTGGAGAATGTTTAGTGTCCTTTTAAAATTAAAATTACTTATGCCGGATGCAAAGCCGAAAAATCCCATTGATAAAAAAATAAAAGTCAAAATGACCCTATACATGGTATCAACCGCTTTAAGTCAGTTAAACAAATCTGGCGATGTAGACATGGTTAAGTGGACATCGAAACAGCCGGAACGGATATACCAGTGGTCTGTGGATAATGAAGATATTGCCTGCTGGCTAAAGATTAAAGCGGGACAATCCAAATCAGGAAGAGGATTCTATACATTACGAAAGCCTTTTGTACATATGCGTTTTCCGAATATAGACTCCGCTATACCTGTATTAACAAATTCAGTGGATACGGTTCAGGCTATGGCACAGGGTTTATTAATCACAGAGGGTTCTCCGGAATATGCAGCAAAGTTGGGTGATTTTATGTTAAAAATAGCAGAATTGCTAACATAAAATATCATAAAAAATTTATCAATCTTTTTCTAATATATCCATCCAACTATATTTTATCCATTACTATTCAAGTTGTAAATTCCTTATAAAAATCAATACTATAATTACACTTTTTATCTTAAACCCCATATTTTTTAGAATGATGAAACAGGAAGTAACATTAAAATTAGCATTAATCCCGTGTATTTTTCTCATTTCTTTGTTAATCATTAATGTCTGGATATTTGGAGATGAGGCTACTTCTGGACCGTGTCAGGTCGCACTTCTAATCTCCTCTATCATAGGAGGGATTATTGGTCATATAAAATTAGGGCTTTCTTACAGAGAAATAGAGAGAAATGCCATTCATTCTATTGTACTTGCGATGGAAGCTATTATCATCCTTCTTATTGTGGGTGCAACAATTGCCTTATGGATTCAGGGAGGTATTGTTCCAAGTATTATTTACTATGGCATCCAGATACTTACTGCCAAATCGTTTCCTATTGTAGCATGTATTATTTGTTCCATCGTTTCATTAGCCATTGGTAGTAGTTGGTCTACCATGGGAACGATTGGCGTAGCCCTTATGGGAATTGGAAAAGCTTTGGGTTATTCAGAACCCTTGGTTGCAGGGGCTATTATTTCGGGTGCATATCTTGGAGACAAAATGTCTCCTTTATCCGATACGACCAATCTTGCACCTGCTGTCAGTGGAGCTAATCTTTTTGCTCATATAAGGAACATGCTAAATACGACCATACCTGCCTATACTTTAACTCTGATTATTTTCCTTTGTATCGGACTATTTTCGCATACACAGGGACAGGATATTCATCAAACAGACGATATTATTCGTGGGTTAAAGGAAAATTTCTTTATTCATTGGTTTTTCTTTATCGTCCCTATCATTGTTATTTTTCTTGCTATAAGACGAACACCTGCGATACCGGCGCTCACCGTTGGTTGTATTTTAGGAGGGATCCTTGCCTTTGCATTTCAAAATGGCTATCCTGAAAATATAACCCAAATCCCCTCATTTATTTCCAAAAATTACAAAAGCATTATTCATGTGGCTTATCACGGATATAAATTAGAGAGTGGAATCCCCATCCTGGATGATTTATTATCTGCAGGGGGTATGGAGAGAATGTTTTCTACAATTTCTCTTATTATTATGGCTATGTTATTTGGAGGGGTAATGGAAGCCACAGGAATGCTTCAGAAGATAGCAGAATCTATATTAAATTATGTTCATTCTGCAGGAGGTTTGATGGCTTCCACTGTATTGAGTTGCATTATTTTTAACATATTAGCAGCGGAGCAATATTTATCTATCGTTATCACAGGGAGAATGTATCGAGCATCATATACGGCACGCCATCTGGATATGCGAAATTTATCTCGCACATTAGAAGACGGTGCGACAGTAACCTCTGTATTAGTTCCATGGAATACCTGTGGAGCTTTTGCAAGTTCTGTCTTAGGAACTTCTACTTTTCATTATCTCCCCTTCTGTTTCTTTAATTGGATAACACCCATAATATCTATTCTTATGGCTATGATGAATTATAATATTATTCCTGCAGAAAAACAGGAAAACGAAATAAAGCAGAACAAAGAATGAGTATTTTCTGAATTAGGGAAAGAAGATGGTCTTAACCTTAACCGACATATATGAACCTATTCAAGAACCCATATCAGAAGTTGCAAAAGAGGTTCAAAGAGTATGGGAAGACGCATTAAAACTTGTTAATATAGATTTTTCTATGGCACCTAAGGCAAAAGGAAAGTTGCTTCGACCTGCTATATGTTTATTAAGTGCAGGGGCTATTGGGCAGGAAAATTTAAATACCTATATATCCTTAGGGACTGCTTTTGAATTGCTTCATCTGGCATCACTCACACATGACGATGTCATTGACCGCGCTGTTCTTCGACGAGGGGGACAATCCTTAAATACACTCTGGGATAATCATGCTGCGGTGTTGGGCGGGGATTATCTGGTTGCAAGAGCCATCGAACTTTTAGGAATTTATGAAAACCACGAACTTATTATCAATGCGGTTCAATGTGTTCGAGAAATGGCAGAAGGTGAATTAAAATTTTTTGCTAAATCAATAGAAGACTTTACAATTGAGGATTGCACAGAGTTAGCACAGAAAAAAACGGCTATGTTATTCGCTCGTGCGGCTTCTTCGCCCGCTCTTATCAGAAAATCCCCTGACATGGGTACATTATTCCATTTTGGTGAAAATATTGGGATTGCTTTTCAATTTATTGATGACCTATTGGATTTAACACAGGACACCAATATTTTGGGGAAACCCCGATATAGTGACATATCCGAACAAAAAGTTACTTTGCCAATATTAACTCTTTGGAATAAAATGACAAATAATGAAAAAGAACTATTTTTACATATTTTTGGGAAACCCATTGATAACAAAGAACAACAATGGTTACAACAAAATATAGAAAAATATAAAATTGAAGAAGATTTATTACAACACACGGAGCGACTTAAACTTACAGCAATAAAAGAATTAAACCAATTACCGGATAGTATTTACAAAGATTCTTTAATAAAACTTTGTCATTTTATTGTTCAACGAGAAAATTAATTGAATAAAAACCCCAGGATTTTCGTCTATGAAAAATGGAGAAATAGTAACTTCCAAGGAGGAAATACAAGATAAAGAACTTGTAGAACGGATAAAAAAAGGCAATGAAGAAGCCTTTGATATTTTAATCAAAAGATACTATAATATGGTTTATTTCACTTGCATAAAAAAATTATATAATCCAGACATTGCTAAAGAAGCAACGCAGGAAGTTTTCATAAAAGTATGGAAAAGTATAAATACCTGTGCGGATGGAACTTATTTTATTTCCTGGATTATGACGATAGCCAGGAACCATTGTATAGACATTTTGAGGAAAGAGAAGAATCGTAAAGAACGAGAGATTTCTATAGAAACTTTTGAAAATTCAGATAACATCTCCCCCAATGCCTCTGACTCTTCAATCATAGATAAAAGTATTGAATATGAATACTTAAATATTCTTGTAGAACAACTTCCTGAATCCCAGCGTATTGTATTCCAAAAAAGATTGGAAGGCTGGAGTGTCCAGGAAATAGCAGATGAATTAAACTGCCCTTTAGGCACTGTTTTGAGTAGATTTTCTTTAGCAAAAAGAAAGATTTATGAGCAGATGAAGAAGATGAATATATCATTAAAAGAACTTTAATATATAAGGATAAATGGTACATTATAGGAAAAGAGATATGAAAGAAATAAGAATTTTAGAATTATTTGAGGACAATAAAAAGATGATCAACTGTCCTCAATTTGAAACGGTAGCAGAACAAATTGAACTATCTCAAGGGAAACCTCCACAGGAAATATTGGTCCATATTCAGAAATGTTCCGACTGTAGCAATTATTTTTCCTTCTGGCAGGAAATGGAACAGGTTATTTCCTGGCATAATTCCCAAACAGGTAAAGCAATGATAACGGAATGGGAACAGGCACAGTCCATTCAAAAAATCAAACAACGCATTAGAAAAGAACAACACCAGAAAAAATTACTTCTCTGGAGTGCTTTAAGTATTGCTGCGGGGATTCTATTTCTTATGCTGGCTCTCTTTTATTTCATTCCTGCTACTCAGGCACCTTCCGTTCAAGCGATAGAACAACCTGCTCCGACTCTGATTCCCTCTTCTGATTATTCCGGAAATTCCATTCCTTATAATACAGAACCTGAGACAAGAATTCCGGATAAAGACATGTGAGAATCTATTCAAGATTTATAATAAATGTTCGGTCTTCCGTCTGTCCTTGCACTACTTCTCTCCCAGGGATTAATGACTGTTGAGCAAAACTTGTGTTGGATAACCCAAAAGTGTGGACTTCAATTTTGTGGGTTTGAACTGAAAACTTGCGAAATTCAATAGGATATTCACACAAAGCAGATGTAGTAATCTGAACAATATTTTTGGAATAGACAACATAATTCATGTGCATGTGCCCGGAAAGAATAATACAGGGACGAGAATGTTTATACAATAAATCCCGCACATCTTCCGCATTTGCCAAAATACCACTATCTCTATATCCTTCAAATTTACACCTGTCTGGAATAGGGAATAAAGGGGTATGAATGGAAACAACTATCGGATAATTTTTATGTTCTTTTAACTCATTCTCCAACCAGTGTAAATGTTCCTTGGATAAAACCCATTGAAAACCTTTGTGACTTTCTTTCATATTAATAGGATGTTCCGGGTCACGAACTGCATGAACGGAAGAGTCTTTCCACATCCAACTTACTTCCAACATACAAAATCGCAAATTTTTATGAGTGAACGCGTAAGTAAACTTACCTTCTGGAAGTTCCGTGTCAAAATATTTTAATTCTCGTTCTCGAATTTGATGAGTACTTAAATCATGATTTCCCCCTAAAAGGTACAAAGGTATTTCCAAAGAATCAAACAGATTCTTTATCTTTCTGGGAACAATATCGTCTTCGCAGGAACAAATATCACCTGTTATTATGATAAAATCTGGCGAATAGGCAAGAACATCATTTAAAAAACATTGAAATATATCAAATGATTTCGTCGTTAGAACACGATTATTCCATATCCCATCCGGGTCATAGCCCAGATGTAAATCAGAACATTGAATAAACGCCCATGGTTTCATCTATTGTTTTCCGTTCCAAGCAATAATCTATTTTTCAGTCATGAGGTCTCCTATTTAAAACCGCTAAAACTACCCCAATAATTCCCACAATCCAAAAAATCCATATCGGCTGGCTCGATACAACTCTTAAAGATTCTGGTAAAACTCCCATAAAAATAGCCAGTCCTGTACCAAAGCCAAAAAGCATTAATAATATAGCAATAATTGTCATCCGTCTTCCTCCTTAATAAATATCTTCATTTAGAAATTAATAAACATTATAAAATACAATATTTCTAAGTGCAACATATAATTATACTCATAATATGAGATGATACCAACAAAAAATTCTTAAAAAGGTTACCTTCATTTGAGTAAAAACGATAAGAGAATAAAAGAATTAGAAGAACAAATCAGACAATTAACGCAACAACTGGAATCTTTAATTCGGGAAAAAGATACAAACAACCAAACAGTTAATATATCTGGAAATTTAGAGCCCGAATTTAAGCAACAATCTTCCGATATTACCCCATCTATATCCAAAACAATACAACCATCTCCACACAACTCATTATGGTCACGAATTAAATCTGCAATGCAAATAAACTCGAAAGAGGATTTGGAACAGAAAATAGGTTCTGTATGGGCAAGTCGAATAGGTGCCTTATTAGTCATGACGGCTGTGGTTTTAGGGGCAAGAACTACTTTTTATTCTGCCGGTATAGGAATACGAGAAAAAATAATTATAGGTTATACATTTTCTATTCTTCTTATTTTGGGAGAATGGTTAAGTCGTCGTAAAAGTATCTTTTCAGAAGTCATCCTGAGTTGTGGATTAACAGGGATATACTTTACAACTTATGCTGGGTTATTTATAGAACAAACACATCTATTTCCTTTTTTGTCTGAAAGTTATTACTTCCTTCTCATAGGCTTTCCTATACTTATATTCTGTCTTTTTCCTCTCATATACATTGCTCATAAGAGAAAAAGTTCCACTATTGCTGGGATTGGGCTTTTTTTAACATACTATACAGTGGCATTGAGTTGTTATAACGAGCCGAATATACGAACACTTTCTTATGCATTACTCACCAGTATAACAATAGCGTTTATTACCTTTGTATTCCATTTAATCCATAATTGGTTTTTCCTGTCATGGACAGGGGTTATTGCATCGTATGCAACTTATCTTTATGTGTTCCTTTATTTAAACCCTCATACTTATTTCAATATCCCTGAAAAAGCCTATTTCTGGATTTCTTTCTTGTTCTTAACTGCCTGTTTTCTTCTATTCTCTATAACCTGCATTATGGATGCACGGAAACGAGGTGAATACCGTAAAGGTATTGCACCTTTAGTAGGTCTTAATTCGGCTATATATTTTTGTCTTACCTTCTATGCTGTTAGAACATATTATCTACCGTATGAATATCTTTTTCGCACTGGTTTTGCGTTAATGCTTCTAACATTTACTCTAATAGCCCACTTCACAGGACCCCGAAACAATTATATCTTTCAAGTGTTTATCATAAAAACAGTAATAATGATAACTCTTGCTATTCAGTCGTATTTTTCGGGAGAAAAACTTTTAATAGCACTTTCTGTTGAATGCCTGGCATTGGCATTGGCTCACAAAAGAAGTGGTTATTTAGTATATCGTGTGATGAATTTCTTTCTTCTCTGGGTTACCTTTTTCTGGGGTATCTCTTATATTAAGACACCGGGGAATATTTCCCTTGGGGGTTATTTTATTCCAGCGAATTGGTTTGCAATATGGGGGACATCATTATTTTTGTTTGTTATAGCATGGTTCTATGAACATTTTGTCCCTATGCAAAAGACCCCTATTCCGGAGTGGAGTTATGAAATTAATATTTCCAGTATCAAGTGGAAGTTTTCTCCACTATTGATGTCGGTATTACATGCATGTATTGCATCATTGCTTATCCTTTTACTTACAGTTGTAGATTTTATAGATGACCTCCGTCTCCCTCTTGTCCTAACTACGGAACTTCTCATATTGTTAGGCATAGGACTTATTTCATCTACTCCTTCTATTGAATTTAGTGGGGTTCTTTTACTGGTTTCTGCACAAGCATGTTATCTGTTTTATTTTTTTACAAGCCAACAGTCGTTGTATGAACTTCCTTATTTTCTATCTATGAGTTTTCCTCTCGCATTTATATCTTACATTGGTGCTTATGCGTGGGAGAAGTATTTAAATAAAATCCATCACCACGAGGATGACAACATACATTTTATTCTTTCTATACTCCCATATATTAGTAGTATACTTATTACTCTTATTGTGATAAATCAAATAACAACACCCCTGTTATTTCCAGTGATTATCTCTGTATTAGGTATTGTTATATATGGGATAAGTACTTATACTCAGCTCCCTTCTTTTTCTATATCAGGGATGGCGTTAATATTAACCTCTGTTGTATACTTTCTCATCTATCTTTCTAAAATTCCAAGGGAACATACCCCTCTGCCTGTCTTTCTGTCTTCCTTACTTCTTTCCATAGTTCTCGTAATTTCTGAACGCATCAAATACTACAAAAAAAAGAAAAACGCTCGAACTGATTTTCCAGACACTATTATTCGCATTATGTTTTTAGGTAGTATGGCACTCATTCACTTATCTTTTGGTTTCGTTTGTATTCCTAAAAATTTTTTAATTTTTTATTGGCTTGCCACAGGGCTGGGTGTCGTATTCTTGGGTATGCTTTTACAGGAATCCCTATACCGCTGGATAGGTTTTTGTGTGCTGTTCGTTACCCTCTTACGGACCTTCTTCGTTTTTCAATATATCTCATCCGAAATATATCAGGTACTGAGTTTTGCAGTTTCTGCATTGGTTTTGTTCCTTGTAGGATGGATTTACTCGAGAAATTAAACTTTTAATTAGTAAAAGAAGATGAATGTAAAAAAAGACAAATATGTATCGTTAGAAAAAGGAGCACGAAAAATATGTAGCATCCTTCAAAAAAAGGGCTATATAGCCTATTTTGCTGGGGGGTGTGTCCGTGATCTGATAATGAAAAGGAAACCGATTGATTATGATATTGCCACAAATGCAATTCCTGAAGAGATACATCGTCATTTTCCGAATTCTGTTATGCTCTGGAAACATTTCGGTGTAGTCCGTGTTTTATTACCCGAAGGAGAATATGAAGTAACTACCTTTCGTTCTGACGGACCTTATCTGGATGGAAGACATCCATCCTCTGTAGTATTTTCTTCACCTCAGGAAGATGCTCAACGGAGAGATTTCACCATTAACGCTTTATTTTTTGACCCATCTACAAATGAAATTATTGACTATGTAGGAGGACAGGAAGATATTCGTCAGGGGATTATTCGAACCGTTGGTAATCCTTATCATCGTTTTTCCGAAGACTATCTTCGTCTTTTAAGGGCCGCACGATTTTCCGCCCGATTCAATTTCAAAATTGAAGAAAGTACCTTGAAAGCAATGAAAAAACTCCACGAAGGAATACAAAAGGTATCGGCAGAACGAATACGCGATGAGTTAACAAAAATCCTTACAGAAGGCAATCCTTTCTGGGCATTTGAAATTCTTGACCAAACCGGTTTACTTACAGAAATTCTTCCGGAAATTTCGGCACTTAAAGGTATTGAACAGGATAAAGAATATCATCCTGAAGGGGATGTGTTCACACACACCCTTTTAACACTGAAATATTTAAAAAATCCCTCCTCTGTATTAGCCATGGCTGTGCTTTTGCATGATATTGGGAAAAAGCAAACCATTACCTATACAGACCGTATCCGATTTCCCAAACACGAAGCCATAGGTGCCCAGATGGCGAAACAAATTATGGAGCGATTAAGGTTCTCCCGTTCGGAAATTGAAGATGTGGCTTGGTTGATAAAAAATCACATGACTTTACTTCAATATCCTCAGATGAAGGAAAGCACCCGTAAAAGATTATTTAAAAACTCTCTTTTTCCTCTTCTTTTAGAATTGGTAAAAATTGATATTCAGACCAGTTTTGGAGATTTGTCTTCTATAAACACTATAGAAAAAGACTACCAGATTTTTCTACGCAATATTCCTGAATATCAACCCTTACTTCGAGGCAAGGACTTGATTGGTTTAGGTTTTTCTCCAGGACCTTTATTTCGCACTATCTTAAATGAGGTAGAAAATGCCCAGTTAGAAGGTACCCTTAAAACACACGAAGAAGCCATTCAATTTGTTTTACAAAATTGGCAACCCTCTTGATTATTGTTTACATATTTACACACATTTCTGGCTCAAGATTTGTTAAAATGAAAAGAAAGGAAGGTTGCTTTTATTCATGAATATTGCTCAGATTATAGACCATCTACAAAACAATTCTTCTTTTAAACAGAACCTAACGGCATGGAAAGTCATTCCTGCAGAACCTGCAAGATATGAGGAATTCCCGGAAGGTCTGGATGAACGGATTATTTCTGCATTAGCACATCGTGGGATCCATCGTTTATATACCCATCAGGCAGATGCCGTCAAGTCTGCCTTCCGTAAAGAAAATTTGTGTATTGTAACACCTACGGCTTCCGGAAAAACCCTTTGTTACAACCTACCGGTATTACAATCCATTTTGAATAATCCCAATTCACGGGCATTATATCTTTTTCCTACAAAAGCCCTCTCTCAGGACCAGGTGCATGAACTTAAAGAACTGAACGATACCCTCAAATTAGGTATTAAGACTTATACCTTCGATGGGGATACTCCTACTACAGCACGCCAAGCCATACGCAGTGCAGGTCAAATTGTTGTAACCAACCCGGATATGCTCCATACGGGGATATTACCTCATCATACGATATGGATACATTTATTCGAGAATTTGAAGTATGTAGTGATTGATGAAATTCACTATTACCGTGGCGTCTTGGGAAGTCATTTAACAAATATCCTGAGAAGACTTAAACGGATTGCAAATTTTTATAATTCAAAACCTCAATTTATCTGTTGTAGTGCTACCATCGCCAATCCGAAAGAATTGGCAGAAAAATTGATAGAGGAACCCGTAACCCTAATTGACCGCAATGGGGCTCCCCGAAGTGAAAAACATTTCCTTTTTTATAATCCTCCTGTTATTGATGCCGAACTGGGAATTCGCAAATCTTCCACTAAAGAAGTCACTCGAATTGCATCTCAATTGATTTCCAAAGATATTCAAACCATTATCTTCGCTCGAAGTAGATTGCAGGTAGAGATTGTTACCACTTATCTTAAAGATATGGCTCGTCGAATGAACATTAATGACCAGCGTGTTTGTGGCTATCGTGGAGGTTACCTCCCTACCGAACGAAGGGCTATTGAAGAAGGCTTAAGAAAAGGGGACATATTATCCGTAATAAGTACGAATGCACTGGAATTGGGGATAGATATTGGTTCTTTAGACGCGTGTATCATGTTGGGTTACTCCGGGAGCATCTCCAGCACATGGCAACAAGCAGGAAGAGCGGGAAGAAGGCAGGGGACATCCCTGGTTATTCTGGTAGCATCCAGTTCTCCCTTAGACCAATTTATTATCAGTCATCCAGAATATTTCTTCGGGCAAAACGCAGAAACTGCCACATTAGATCCTAACAATTTGTATATTTTAACCAGCCATTTAAAATGTTCTGCTTTTGAACTTCCTTTTGTTGAAGGGGAAACTTTTGGTATTGATTCTCATTCCACTCAAACAATTTTAGAGTATCTTCAAGAACAACGAATACTTCATAAAGTAAGGGAACAATGGCATTGGAGTGCGGAGTCGTATCCTGCGCAGGATATTAGCCTTCGGACTGCAGCACCAGGAAATGTAGTTATCCTCGATAGTCAGAACCACGGGCGGGTCATTGGTGAAGTAGATTATTTTTCAGCCCCTTCTGAAATCTATGAAAACGCCATCTATATGCACCAAAGTGAAACCTATACTATTGAACACCTCGACCTGGAAGACCGAAAAGCGTACGCTCGTGCTGTAGAGACAGATTATTATACCGATGCAGAATTAAAGGTAGATTTAGGAATCCTTAATATTTGTGAACAAAAGGAGGAACTTTTACATACCCGAGTATGGGGTGAAATAAAAGTAACATGGTTACCTACAATATACAAAAAAATAAAATTTGGGACACATGAAAATGTTGGCTGGGGAGAAATCCATCTTCCAGAACAAACAATGCATACTTTGGGATACTGGATGGAATTGTCCGATGCTCTTATTCAACAGGCAAAAATACCTATAGAAAATCTCAGTGATGCATTAGTATCTCTGGTAAATGCGTTACGACAGGTGGCTCCTGTTCAGGTTCTCTGTGACCCTTCGGATATTCGTGCCCATGCCGTCTTAAAAGCCCCTATTTCACAAAAACCCACTCTTTTTTTATATGAACGATATCCGGGTGGAGTTGGGTTTAGTGAAAAGATTTTTCATCAGCACTACGATTTGATATCGGCAGGACTTTCTTTACTGGAAAATTGTCCCTGTAAAAATGGTTGTCCAAGTTGTGTTGGACCTGCAATCGAGGTTGGGCATGAGGGGAAACAACATGCGCTGCAATTAGCACGAATTCTAATACAGAGCAAAAAAGAACAACATTGTCTTTTAAAGAATTAACAATAATGGATATGAATAAAGATATTTCGTTAGATAAATTAGCAGAGAAATTGGGATTGGTAAAAGCATCTCAACTACCTACCCAAGAGATAACACCCGAAGGAAAGGGATCCCATTCCGCAAACCCAACTTCATCCACGGATACCTTTTCAGAATCATCAAAGGTTTCAGAAACTTCTTCTTTACTTCAGAAATTGCGAGAACGCCTTGGAATAACATCCGATATACCTTCTTCTACCCCTGAAAAACATCTATCCCATACACGAAAAAAATCCATAGGCGGAACACTTATTGGTAGTGAAACAAGTCAGTGTCTTTATTTTTCTGAAAAATACCCTCACCCATATACCTATGGAGAGGTTCTTCTTTCCGATGCATTACAGTTCTCTATACACGAGGCAACAATATCCTCAGCGGGAAATGAAATTGCAGAATTCAATCCAGAAAAAGCGTTGTTTATTGATACCGAAACAACTTCATGTTTTGGAGGAACAGGTACCGTTGCTTTTCTTGTAGGTATTGGATATTTTGTGGGTAATGACTTTCATCTGGAACAATTTTTTATGAGGGACTATGATGACGAACCTGCACTATTAACGGCACTNGACGAACGAATTCAAAACGCATCCCTATTTATAGGATACAATAGTAAATGTTTTGACCTGCCACTGTTGAGAAATCGGTATCGGATGAATCGTCTTCCCTTCCATGGAGAAATGCTATCTCATTTTGATTTGATGCATGTTGCCCGAAGATTCTGGAACCGTCGTTTAAGCGATTGTTCTTTAAACACGGTAGAGCGCTTTATCCTGAATATCCGAAGACAGGGAGATGTGCCAGGGGCTCTCATTCCTCGGTTATGGCTGAATTACATTAATACCGGTCAATCCCACTGGATACCGCGTATCTTAGAACACAATCAAAAGGACATTCTGTCGTTAGCAGGGCTTATGGCATGGATTGCTCAACGCGTTCAGATTCCTAAAGGGCAGGGATTTGAAGAAATTTTAGACCGTTGTGCATTAATAAGATTACAAATGAAATGCGGTCATTATTCGGATGTGATTGAAACAGCAGAGGATTTACTTCAGCAAACCAATTACCCGTCTATACGAACGGAGTGCTGGAAAATACTCTCAGAAGTTTATCGAAAACTACAAAAAACAGAGGAACGGGAACAAACCCTTATTCTCTNGGCAAAGGAGGAAAAAGAAATTGTATTTCCAAGAATTGAATTGGCAAAGATTTATGAACATCAACAAAAACAATTGGAGCAGGCTTTATACTGGACAGAACAGGCTCTGGAAATAGAACCACAAAATACTCAGATTATTAAAAGAAAAGAACGACTTTTACGAAAAATAAGTTCAACCCAGAATTTGGAATATCCCGATTGACTCAAGGAATCGTTGTTTTGTATTTATTAATACAGCCCTCTCTGCCAGGGACAGTCTACACATCGAGGATGAATGGAACAACCTGTTTTGTACCACTGGACTAATGCCTGTTGTTCAAAAAATCTCAGGGTTCTTCGGGGAAATAAAAATTCTGCATGTCTCTTCATTCTTTTCAGCAACCAGTGATTGTTCTCACCGGGCAAGCGATAATACATATCCCATATTTTTTCTTCTCTTTGTCCCCATAGCCCTTCTTGAATACTAAACAAGAAAAAAGGAAACAATATATTACCTAATATAGAATACACGCGTTCTTTTCCCATAAGAGTATGCGGGGTTTGATTTCTTTTCATCTCCCAATTATTATAATAAGACCAATAGTAATGATAGGTATGGAATACATTCTTCCACAAAATCCAGGGAGAATTTATCGAAATACAACGATTTGCCAGAGAATATAAAAACTCGGAAAGGGAGCCTTCTACTTTTGATAAAAAACCTATCATGCAGGCAATTCGTAAAGCGGGGTTGGCGTTAGGATACACCGAAGATATGATGTATGAATTGTCTTCTTGAAGATTTTCTATGGGAGAATAATCCTGTTCATAGTGCTTTCGAATATCCTCCAAAATTAAAGCATAAGGATTTCGCAGACTTACCCCTTTTTGAAGGTATCCTATCGCGTGCAATAAGATAGATTCTAAAATACGCGGGTCTTCTTTTAATTGGTCCTTTACCTTAGAATAGGGAATGCATTGTGCCAATTTTAAGTATAAAGGGGCATACTTTGTTCCCATTCCTAATCCGTAAAATAGAAATTCATAAATCAGTTCGTCAAGGGATACCTCACGGAAACGGTTTCGCATCTGCTCTATCCGATTAAAAACTCGTTGTTGAGCCAGTACGCGAATGAAAACCTCATAATCGAACTGAATCTGTTCGAGGCAGGGAGGAATTTCAAAAGAGGGATTATGTCGAGATGGCAGAATATCTTCTGTAGAATAAGTTTTTTTATCTCTATAAAATGAAGGTAATACCAATGTAGGTATAGCGTGACCTTTTGAAGTAATGGCTGTAGTAAAGTTCTTTTCTTCGGATAAAACAATATGCAACAGAACGCGGTCATATCGGACATCTTTATGATGTCCGTGTTGATACCAATCCCCTGCTTTTTGATGAATTTCTATATCACCCCGAAAACTTAATCCATTGATTTCCAGAAGAGCATCTTTGAAATCCGGTCCCCCATACGCATTAGGGTATCCAGGGGATAAGATACGAACCTGATATCCTTCCTGGGTTTGCCATACTCTATCCGATGTTATATTTTTTAACCACGCCTGCTGAACCTCATATTCACGAATCCCCTCCCTTAAAACAGTCATTTGGGGTCTTGTATTTTTTACATATATTTCACAGAGACCCGTTGCCATTCACCTTCTTTCCATTCCATCCGTTCACAGTGTATCTTTTCTGGAGTTACCTCATATAAAAGATAATGATGAATTTGATGTTCCGTATTCAAACGGTTTTCCAATCGAGCACCACCACCTGCTGTTATTGTATATCTTACTCCATCTATAGTTTTTGTTACAAACCCATGAACATGCCCCATAAATACCTCTGTAATGCCATTTTCTCTCATGATTTTATAAAATTTTCGGGTATTGTGATGTACTCCTCTACCTTCATCTGTTTTCACAAATACAGGGAGGTCTTCTGGAGGTTTGTGCATAACTACATAACGATACCTTACTCCACTTTTTTTCAAATGCTGTTCCAAAAAATTCAATTGTTCTCGTGTAAACGACCAGAAGGAATTGTTGTTAATACCTACAAATCGTGCCGAACCGAAATCAAAGCAAAAGTGGTCACATTGGTATATTTTCAAAAATGCTGTATACTTTCGGTCAGGTCCCTCTTCATGATTTCCGGGAACGGGAATCACAGGAATAGGGTAAATCAATTCTGCCATACGCAAATGATGGGCTAAATATTCTTCCACACGTCCTCTTCGGACAATATCTCCTGTCATTAAAACAAACGAGGGTTTATTTTCTGCTATCGAAAGAATAATATCTCTCGCTACTCGATAATCGCCTCGGGTATCCCCAAATATGGCAAATCGGAAATTTCCTCCTTTTATCTGGGATTCTTCTGTTAATCTTTTTATTATATCTGGAATATTGTGCCTCTGGATATAAGGTTCTAATTTCTTTAAATCTTTTTCTGTAATGGCTTCCCTCTTTCTACTCCATGGAAATCCTCTCTGAATAAAATCAAACCATTCTTTTATTATTTCCATCTTCTAATTACCAATACTGTATTAAGACTTTTTAAATTCTTTGCACATAAAGAAAACAAAGGACACAGCGTATTTTAAAACTTTACCTGTTACTTCTGTGTCCTATTAATATCCATAGAATACCTGAAAAAATGAATTC
Source organism: Candidatus Hydrogenedens terephthalaticus JGI OTU-1 (assembly GCA_000493945.1). Taxonomy (GTDB): domain Bacteria; phylum Hydrogenedentota; class Hydrogenedentia; order Hydrogenedentales; family Hydrogenedentaceae; genus Hydrogenedens; species Hydrogenedens terephthalaticus. Next base: position 58,536 of record AWNW01000003.1, on the reverse strand, counting down.
TGTATCTCTCAAATTTTCAGGGTTTAACATTCAAAAACGGCACCGGTGTCTGCACTCGTAACAAATTTTTGGTATCTTTTTAACCACCCCGTAAGTTTACGGTCAGGAGGAGGAGGCAATTTTGCCTTTCTTCGGGCTAATTCTGCATCATCTACCAATAGATTAATTTTTCGTGCAGGTATATCAATTTCAATCATGTCTCCATTTTGAACCAGGGCTATGGGTCCCCCGGCGGCTGCTTCTGGACTTACATGCCCTATACAGGCTCCACGGGTTCCACCGGAAAAGCGACCATCGGTAATCAAACTCACAGAATTTCCTAAACCTTTTCCCATAATAGCAGAGGTAGGGGCTAACATTTCACGCATACCAGGTCCTCCCTTAGGACCTTCATACCGGATTACAACAACATCTCCGGGTTTTACCTTATCACTCAAAATACCTATCATGGCTTCTTCTTCGCTCTCAAAAACAACCGCAGGTCCTGTATGTTTTAATATAGACGGGTCAACACCCGCCTGTTTGACTACGGAACCGTTGGGAGCTAAATTCCCAAAAAGAACAGCCAATCCTCCCGTAGGACTATACGCATTTTCAAGGGTACGGATTACTTCGGTATCTTTTGAACGACAACCCTGAATATTCTCACCCAAAGTTTTTAATGTCACGGTTTTACAATTAAGATGTAGAGAACCTTCTTTAAGGGACAATTCTCCAAGTATGGCAGATATTCCTCCAGCACGGTCTACATCCTCCATATGATATTGAGATGAGGGGGAAACTTTGCAGATATTAGGAACACGGGCGGATACTTCATTGATTCGTGCAAAAGGATAATCTACTTCTGCTTCATGGGCTATAGCCAGTGTGTGCAATACTGTATTGGTAGACCCACCCATCGCCATATCCAAAGCAAAGGCATTGTCAATGGCTTCTTTAGTAATAATATCTCTGGGTTTTAGGTCAGCTTCAACAAGTTTCAAAATCTGTGCACCTGCTTTACGAACCAACTCTTTCCTTTCTGGGGTTTCTGCAAGAATAGAACCGTTACCAGGGAGAGCAATACCAATGGCTTCACACAGACAGTTCATGGAATTGGCTGTAAACATCCCGGAACAGGAACCACATCCCGGACATGCGTTTCGTTCTAATTCCTCTAATTCGGCATCTGTCAATTTCCCTTGTTTATAAGTTCCCACCCCCTCAAAAACACTTATTAAATCTATAACCTTCCCATCCTTTAATCGTCCCGCACGCATGGGACCGCCTGAAACAAATATAGTCGGGATATTACACCGAACGGCTCCCATTAACATACCCGGCACAATCTTATCACAATTAGGAATACACACCAATCCATCAAACGGATGGGCTTTTACCATAGTTTCAAGGGAATCGGCTATTAATTCACGGGAAGGAAGACTGTATTTCATACCTCCATGTCCCATGGCAATCCCATCATCTACACCAATTACATTGAATTCAAAGGGAATGCCTCCTGCCTCAATAATGGCTTCTTTAACAATCTGACCCAATACATTGAGATGAGCATGACCGGGAATAATCTCGACAAAACTATTACATACACCTATAAAAGGCTTATCGAAGTCTGATTTACTTTTTATCTTACCTGTAGCCCACAATAATGAACGATGTGGAGCCCGTTCAAAACCTTTTTTAAAAATATCACTACGCATATTTCCATTCCTTTTTTACGAGTTTATATATTTAGATTTGAAAATTTTATCATATATATAATGGTAAAATAAAAGGAAAGAGAAAAAATAAAAATGACATGTATTCCAATAAAAGAACTCCCGAAAAATTTTAATTTGTTTTTAAGCAATATTATTCGCAATGAATCTTATTATTTCGGCAAATATATAAATGAGTTTTTACCTTTCTTAAATCCTTATGCGTATACTCGTCTTATGGAATTCCCCCATATTGAATGTTTTCAAGATGCTTACTCAAAAGAAAATCCCTCCCTTTTTATTATTGCTTCTTCTAATGACCAAAATACCCGCCGTGAGGTACTCCTATTGGAGTATCTCAAAAAAGACAATCTGAATGAGTTAGAAGTTTTAATAAAAGAACTTGTTCAACACTGGAAAGACCAACAGATACAAGAAATTATTTTTGATATTCCCGTTCCTATACACTTTTTTTTGGACAGGATTTTATGTCCTTTATCTTTTCGATGTATACCCCGTCTTATTATGGTCAAGGAATTATCGAAAGATGACATCGCTGAAGATTGGGATAAGAACATGTCCGTCGTTTCTATAGAGGAAATCCCTTCTGCTTTCCAGTGTTTGTCGTCTGCATACCAGAATACACCTTGGAAATATCTTCATCCGGAAGTTCGGAAAGAATACGATGGGTTTAAATCTTTGGAAAACTTAATAAGTATTCATGGGGATACGGAATTTCCTACGGTTATTCAATACAAAATAAACAATCAATGTATTGGAATTCTTTTAGGAAATCGCACCGGGCTACAAAGTGCCTGCCTTATTCATTTAGCGGTCCATCCCTCATACCGCCGACAGGGAATTGCTACGCGATTACTTCGAACATGGTGTCATTTAATTCAACAGCAATGTGTAACAAATATTTTCCTCTGGACTCATTTAGCCAATCCTGCGTTAAGACTTTACCTGAAAGAACATTTCTGTTCTCTGTATTTATACCCTGCATTTTACTATAATTCCCCAAAGGATTCTTTATGAACATCGTTTTCAATAAAATAAGAAACCCTCTCTTTTTACTACTTTTTTTCTTTCTCCTTTTGATATTGTGGCTCTCCTGGGTTTTTGTCTCACCTATCTTTTCACGAGCCACGGCATATAAAAAATACATTCAGGAAACTACAACGGGATATATTATCTTGCAACCTTATAAAGTTCAAAAATACATTCGGAAATTAGCCCCTACAGCAACCCGATGGATTAAACAGATACCCCGATTTACATCTTTACAACCCGGACCTATAAGGTTAGATTGGTTTCATAATCTACCCCGAGAATTTTCGTTGCTTTTTGACTATATCCCCGGGAGTGGATTTGAAACCCATCTTATTATTCGCGAGAAAAGAAATAGCACCGCTTTTATAGAAGAACTCAATTCTTCACATTTCTTAAATGAATTTTGTTTTATTAACTGGAGAACTCCCTTATCCTCTAATATCCAAAGAGATTTGTGGATAAACGAGGGATTTGTTTACAAGAAAACATCTCCAACATCAATAAACACTTCCCATTCTTCTCCTCCTTCAAAATTTTTAAAAAACAAGCATCTTCTTGAATTTCTCTGGATAAACCGAGAACAGAATGCCATAGATATTCTTGATAATCTTCTTCGTTGTTTTCCTCGTTTGAATAATGCTTACTTACCTGTATGGCAAAATGCATTGAATAACATAGAATGGATTTATTTTAACTTAAATCTTGTTGAAGACAATCTTATTGCAGGAACCCTCATTATACATCCCATAACTCCCGCAGGGACAATGGAGATAAAAGAAGGTACCCGTACTCTAAATGAATGGATACAATCTCAACTTCCATCACCCATTCAACTGGAAATAAGTGAAACTACCCATTCAGAGGATTTGTACTGGGAAATCCGTTTTTATGATTTTGAAACACGATTGAAAAGAGCCCTTGGCAATTTTTCGGATTAGAATTTATAAAGTTGGAATATTATTCACAACTTCTGTAAAATGTATATTCATTTAGAGTTAACATATTCCAATTCAGAACGGAAGGAAAATACCGATGAGTCCACAATTCAAAAAAGGATGCCTTATTTCAATTCTCGTGTTTATAGTTGTGTCGATTCTTGTAGTAACAATTATAATATGGCAAATCAGTAAGGGTTATGGATTATCCTCTGCTCCCTATACTCCTATTGCGGATAAATTTTCTGACCGTGCAACTTGTCAAATCATTCTTCGTATACCACCTGCATCACCTATTTTAGATAGGGTACTTCCCTGGGAACAATTGAAAAAGAATACGCCCATTCCTTTACCGCAAACGACCATTCCTATGGCACTTCCTTATGAATTAGGTTTCTGGGCAACAACCGAATTTGCCCGAAATCAAGTTTCATTTACGCTGGCTATCAATGAAAAACGACTCGGTCCTATTGCTTACGAAATTCTTCAAAGTTCCCAACCGTGGAAAAATATTCAACAAATTGAATGGGATAAAAACGGACTGCAATTTCCCCAACGAGGTTATCTATCCCTGACGGGTTCTATTAAAATTCCTGACGGTGTAGAAGAACATGTTTTAAAAGATTGGAAAATCGAAAACAAACCTATTCAAAAATTAGATTCCCAATCCAAACATCTTTGTGAAGTCCAGATGGATTTAGCAAACGGCGATTTTCTCGTCTGGACAGCATGTATCTTGAATGCTCAGGGAATCAACTGGGAGGAAGAACTAAAAAACAACAAATTTGCGGGAATGATATACGAAATTGCCAAAAAACTTCGCAAATTAAATATTATTATGGATACTACTCCTACTCCGGATGAAATGGATGTAAAAGTAAGTTTGCAGGCAGAGCCTGAAGCACAGGGACAATTAGAATTTTTCCTTGGAGGAATGGGTTTTCTAATGCTTCAGGATTATTTAAAAAATCAATTTGGAATGACCTTAGAAGGAAAATTATCCTGGGATTCCAATCAAAGCGCATTAACAGGTAATTTGAAACTGAAGAATTACGAAAACTTCTTACGAACACAACTGGCATCTTTCATCAAATGAAAATTCCATCATATACATTACTTACACTGGAAAACATTAGTAAAAGATAAAAGGATTTTACATAAGGATTAGATTTAAACTTTTACTAAAAATTTTTGACAATAAACCACTCTACACTGTAGGTCTAATATAGTAGTTCTGTAAAAAGAAAAAGAGTTAATATTTTTATTGTTTATCCCTATCAAACATTTACCCCAATTTTTATTTCTCTGTTTAAATTGAAAACAATACTGCCATAACTATCTATAATAATATAATTTTTTTAAATTCCTATTGTTTACTCAAAAACTTTTTTATTGATGTAAAAAGGGACATGAATAATACATTTTTACTACTCATTATGTTGTACAAAAAGGTTGTAGTATTCCCTATTTAAAATCTTCAGATATTACTTGACATGCAAAAAAAAAAATGATAAACTATCTTTAGTTGTCGAGAGATTGTAGATACATTATTTAACCAATTAAAAAAATTTAACAAAAGGAGATTTAACAATGCATACTAAAAGTTTAATTACTCTGTTTGTTTTAGTTTTACTACAGGTCACAACAACAATATACGCAGAAGATGAACCACCATGTGGAGTACTTTGTGGTTTGTGTCCCCCTGTTGTTCTAAAATTAGAAAGATGGGCAACCATTACTTACAATGATTTTATGCCGTCTTCCTGGGCGAGTTGTGAAGGAACTGCGAATTGCTGTTCTCCCAGTTATACATGTCAATTATATGTATCTCAAAAAACTGTGTCTGTAGGTGCATGGATGTGCGAATCAGGTATTAATTTTGGAATTACATTACCCGAAGGTTTTAGTTTAGGCGCAAACGGTAGTGTATCCTATAACGGCCAGACAACAGTCTCTGTAGAAGCAGGCGTTAAGGCAATTTGCAATTTGCAAAGATGTCAAACAAGTACTTTAAAAGTAGGACCTTATTATCGTTGGATCGTGCGGGAAGTCCAGTGTTATAAAATGTGTTTTAATCCTAAAGATCTTATTACACCTTGTATAGAATACCAGACTCCATGTACCGATTTAATGGGTTTTAAAAAATATTCATCGCTTATATATATTTTAGATGCTTGTAAAGTACTTGGTGAATGTGGAATTCCATATTACGGTTCAAGTACCTGTCCTTACTGTGCCAACCCATATAATCCTACATGTCCTTAATATGTAATTGATTTTCTGTTTTTACTTTGAAGATAATACAAACAAATAAAAAAGGAGAATAATACAAGTATGGGATTGGTTGTTTTTATGTTTTTAATTACAGGTATCGGAGATGCAGCAGCCAATAAATATATTGAGGATTTATTTAGATATTACAGCCAGGTTATGAATAATCCTCAATGCCAAGAAGCAAGAGAGTTAATAAATCAGAATAAATATGAAGATGCATTTAAGTTACTTGCTGAAAATGCAATTAAAAATCCTGAGTTAGAAGTCCCATTTATTTCGGCTATGATTGTCTTAAGGCAACAAATAAATAGTAAAACTGAAGACACAGATAAAAATTCAAGTGAAGAAGATTTTTTAAATAAATATTACACAGTTGCAGATTCAATATTAGATACCGTCTCACCTGAATCAAGAAAATTTTTACTTTCAGATTTAGCAGAGATATGTGTGATTCAGAATCAACCACAAAAAGCATACTCATATATGGATGAAATGATAAAAGATATAGGCACTATAGAATCAGACGACTATGCCCTTGCAATGTATCAGTATGCAAATACTGCTATGCTGACCGGTGAAAATTTAAAAGCCATGCAAATATTAGAGGACTTGAGAAGAAATAGAAATTACTACTCTGAAGGAATTCAAGATAAAGTCAATTTCCAGTTGTTTAATATTTATGGAATGTTAGGAAAAACTGACTTTGTTATAAAATTAGGTGAAGAATTGCGTAATAAATTTGAAAAAAAAGAGATTAAGGACTTTTCAGATGTTTCTGATTTGTTAAATGTATTAAAAAATCTTGCTGATGTTTATCTTGAGAGAAAACTCTATGCTGAAGCCAATGAATTATACGATAAGATAATCGAATTGTTAAAAAAGTACAAAACCCCTGATGGAGACATAAGAAAAAAATACTTTTCTCAACTATTGATAGATACAGAATCACGGAAAAAAATGGCAATGACAGGTATGGGGTTAAAATCTGATACCCATATCATGACAGGAGAAGAATTATCTCAAGAATTAAAGAATAAAGACCCAAAACTTGCTGAATTATTTAAAAAGAACATGGAAATAATAGATTCTACATCGAAAGAACCCGAACAAAACACAAATACTCTTTCTCCAGAGACAACTAATAATAAAACAGAAAAGAGTAATTTTTTCTTAGGATTTATTGTTGCAATTACAATAACGATTATATTTTTCGGTGGTACTATACCTATAGTATTAAGAAATAAAAGGAAAAAGTAATTGTAGTTTATCTTTTCATTTATAAATAGTGTTACATCATTTTTTGTTTATTAAATAATTTGATTTACAGATAAAATAAATTTAATTATTATATGCGTCACCCCTCTAAAGGTTTGCGACCTTCAAGAGCCTGTCTTAATGTGTAATCATCTGTTAATTCTAATCCTGCACCCATAGGAACACCGTGAGCAATTCGTGTAATCTTTACTCCTAAAGGTTTAAGTTGGTGGGCAATATATAGGGCGGTAGCCTCTCCTTCATTAGTAGCACTTGTAGCAATAATAATCTCTTTGACCTTACGGGTCATCACTTTTTGAAATAATCGTGAAAGACCTAATTCATCAGGACCAATCCCATCTAAAGGACTTAACAACCCATTCAGAACATAATATTTTCCCCGATACCCACCTGAACGCTCTATAGCCATAACACCTGAGGGCTTTTCAACGATACAGAGCAAATCCCCATCTCTCTCGTTAGAAACACATATAGTACAGGGGTCTGTGTCACTAAAGTCCTGGCATTCGGAACAACGCTTTATCTGTTTTCTAATACGGGATATGGTTTCAACAAAGGCATTAACTTCTTCTTCTGTAGAAGATAAAACATGCAAGGCATATCGTTCAGCTGTTTTTTTCCCCACCCCTGGTAATGAACGAAAAGCATTTACCAAATTATCAAAAAGTTTATTATTCAGTAACATAGAAAAATGGTCAGATATAATTGCTTCTTATGCTAATTACGAATATTAACCCTGCTGTACTTCGGACAACAGTTTTTTACGAATCTCAAACCATTCCTGATACTTCTCTTCACGAGTAATAATATCAATACGGTCTAAAAAGACCATTCCCTGTAAATGGTCGTATTCATGTTGAATAATCCGTGCTAAAAAGTCTTCTGCTTCAAACTCTAATTTTTTACCCCGAGGGCTATATGCCTTTACTTTTATACGCGATGCACGGGGAACAACAGCATAAATTTTTGGTAAACTCAAACATCCTTCTTCGCCTTCAATGCGTTCTCCCTGAAGAATTAAGGTGGGATTTATAAGACACATAGGCTTACTTTCAGGTTCATGAACTACCATAATTTGTTTGGAAACTCCGACCTGAGGACCCGCTAATCCCACTCCTTCATAGGCTATCATTGTCTCAAACATATCTTGAGCTAAATCCATCACATCCGATGTAATACGGTCAAAGGGTTCCGCGACAGATGTTAATGGGTCATCGGGATATAAAACTAAATCTAATATCGCCATCATCAAATCCTTCTTACTTAATGGGTTCAACTTCTAAAAAAAACTTTATTAAAATCCGTAAAAATTGTTATATTATAGCATATTTATCTCTTTAAGTCAATAACTACTTGTATAATTAATTTTATTCCACTTTTTCAGGTTTTTATATCAATATTTTCTGAATTTATTCACCTTTTAATTTCTTTAATAACGATTCTATCATTCGATAGGTTTCACCTTTCTTTTGCAGTTCCTGTTCCACACGCTCACAGGAATGTAATACGGTAGTGTGGTCTTTCCCTCCAAATAATTCACCGATATAACTTAGTGAAAGACTGGGTATTAGCAAACGACATAAATACATACCGATTTGACGGGGTAAAACATATTGTTTTTTACGACACCTCCCTTTCAAATCAACCAGTCGCACATCAAACGATTCTGCCACAGCACGAAGTATAGATTCGGGAGTAATTGTGGAAATCTGGCTTCGGTCTTCTATATCTCGAACTACCTGTTCTGCTTGTTCTAATGTAATTTTGCTATTCCCCCGAAGCTTCATCAATGCAATAACCCCGGTTAATGCCCCTTCTAATTGACGAACATTGGAAGTAACAGAACGAGCAATATATTCTAAAATAGCATCTTCTACTTCATATCCCTTTTGCATTGTTTTACTTTTTAATATGGCTACACGTGTCTCAAAATCCGGTGGCTGTATATCCGTTACCAGTCCCCATTCGAACCGTGAAACAAGACGACTTTCCACACCGCGTATTTCTTTTGGACTTCGGTCGGATAAAAGAACTATCTGCTTATGCTGGTCAAACAGTTCATTAAAAGTATGGAAAAATTCAATCTGGGTCGCTTCTTTTTCGGCAATAAAATGGATATCGTCAATAAGTAAAATATCTACTTTTCGATACTTTTCACGAAAACGGGATTGACTACCTTCTGAAATACTCATAATCAATTCGTTGGTAAATTCTTCGGAGGTTACATACATTACTTTTTTTGAACTATCCCTGCGAAGCAATTGATGTCCGATTCCCTGCATCAAATGGGTTTTACCCAAACCTGTCATACCATAGATAAACAGGGGATTATAATTTCTCCCCGGGCTTTCCGAAACGGCTTTTGCCGCTGCATACGCAAACTCATTTCCATGTCCTACAACAAAATTTTCAAAGGTGTAATTGGGATTTAACCTCAATCCATTGGGGGGTCTATGGTTTCTTCTCTCTGTATTCTCTTCCGATATTTCTTTTACAGGCTTTGCAATATCTTTTCGGATCCCTGGTTTTGCATTGTTCTCTGGCTGAATACAAAAATCAACTGGAACCTCTTTCTGAAAAACTTCATGAATAGCATGATTTAATACCTCTCCGTACCGTTCCTGTAACCAGGAAAGAAAAAATTCATTGGGAACAGAAAGAACCATACGCTCACCATTAAAACCATTAAAAGATACATGAGAAAACCAATGCTCACAAACTTGAGGCTCTAACATATCCTCAAGACGACCTAACACTTGAACCCATAAAGATTCTTCTGTTTGAAAGGACATATTTTCTTTCCTTACATAATTTAATTTTTTGTTTATTTATTAAAAATTTTTATTTCGTTAATTTATCAATCTATAAAAAAATCGCACCACCTACTCCTCCTGCTTTACCTTTGTCCATAATGATTCCAAATATTCGAGCCGTTCTTCCGGATGCTCCGGAAGAACTGTTACCAATGACAGAACCTTTTCCCAACGCCTCCGAAATGTCACATACGAAATAGACAGACATTCCATAGGGTCTAATTTTAAATACTGAGCCAAATGTAATGAAACTAAATATAAATCTCCTATTTCTTTTTTTAATTTCTCTACATCCTGGGAATTTATTTCTTTCTCAATCTCATCCAATTCTTCTCGAATTTTATTTAAGATACCAATAGCATCGTTCCACTCAAATCCAAAGTCACTTGCTTCCTTTTGTATTTCCATCGCTTTGCATAATAATATTGAAGCAGAATTTATATCTTTTATCTCGCTATGTAAATTCATTAAAACATCTTCCTACTCTAAAAATCGTTTTCTTCAAATTCTTTCTATTCACACGAAAACTCCCCAAAGCCCAAAACGCTCATTTAATTTTTAATGAAACTAAAAGATAAATATAACATGTAAAAGATAAAAATTCAAGAAAGTTTTTTTAAATTTTATAAGTATTTGTTTCACAATAACTTAAAAAATGAAAAACCGTCGCAATTTTAAACAATTTAATAAATATATATATGTATATAAATCAATATATATAAATATTAATAAGTGTATTAATATCTATATATATTTTAATAGACACAAATAATTAAATTTGGGCTTTTAATGGTTCTAAAAAAATTCCTAACGACTTGTAGATATACTTAAAGCAGCTGCCCAGTGGATAAGGGAAAAACCGTAATGTGTTCTTAAATCATCTACACATTTCAAAATGCGACGCATTTTTTCTTCATGCGAAAAATGAAATAAGTTTCCCTGTTTTGTCAATATCTCTAATTCTGAAAGGACGACTCCCACCAGTCGTATCTGGTATTTTCGTTCCTGGGCTTTTTTAATAAGAGGAGGTAATGCAGATATAAAATCACTATCCAGTATAGTAGCGAGGGGAAAGGAAAATGAAAATGTTTTTGTAATAAAATCTGAATAACGAATTTTCAGAGTTATTCTTCTGGCTTTCATATTCTTTTGTCTCAATTCATAAGTACATGCCTCTAACAGTTTCACAATTTGTGGAATAATATCTTTCCAGTAGATTAAATCATGGTCAAAAGTAATTTCTCTCGAAATTACACGAGGAGTGTCTACACAGCCTATTCTTTCCACATCACGACCTCGCGACCATTGAAAGATATGAAACCCATAACTCAGACCAAATTTTTTTTCTAACTCTTCCAGAGAAAGTTGCCAGATTTGACCTATCGTATATATACCTAAAGAATGAAAAACCTGTTCGGCTTTCGGACCCACTCCAGGAATACATCGAACAGGTAAGGGAGATAAGAATTCCAATTCTTTCTCCAAGGGAACCGACAGATATCCGTCCGGCTTTGCTTGTTTTACTGCTATTTTTGAGAGAATATAAGTAGATGCAATTCCTACAGTACACCGCAATCCCATTTTATCTCTTAATGTCTTCTTTAATTTTAGTGCTAACTTATCCTCAGAACCGAATAAACAGACACAACCCGTAATGTCCAGAAATGATTCATCAATAGAAGCCACCATAACTTCCGGAGCAAAATTATGAAGGTGTCTTACTACCTGCTCCGAAATATATACATACTTTTCATAATCGCCAGGAACTAAAATAGCATGCGGACATTTTCTTCGAACCTCTCCTATAGGCATACCCGCTGAAATTTCATATTCCCTTGCTTCATACGACGCAGAGGAAACTACTCCACGCGGACTATCTACCTTAGTGACTACAACCAGAGGTTTCCCTTGAAATTCAGGATGTTCTGCCTGCTCTACTGAAGCAAAGAATGCATCCATATCCACATGTAGTATTCGTTGTTTCATTCGTAAAACTCCTTAATTATATAGTGAAAATATTTTCACTATATAATTATAATCCTTTCTCTCTTACTTCTCAAGTTCTTGGGGACCCCGAAAAAATTCCTGAAAAATAAAAATGGTAATTCGGAGGTTGAAAATGACCTTGCAATTGCGATATTCTTTTCGCTACTTTATAAAAATTTGAAAATGGAAAAATAAAACAAACATCAGGAAAGTGTCTTTTTCTATGCCAACTATTAAATATGTTTGTCCTCAATGTGGAAAAAAATTTGTAGAATGGGGCGCTCAAAAATTTGATTTTAAATGTCCCAATTGTCGCGATGTTCAATTAGAACGGATTGGTATCAGCAGTGATCAGATTACTACCACTCCCAAAATACGAAGGAAACCGCGACTTGTTGAAGACGAAGGGGATATTGAGTTTCCTGAAGGTTATGCGCAGGAAGAAGAAGCAGATGATTTTGGGCTACCTGATATTCCTATTATAGAGGATGAAGAACTTCCTCTTGAAGAAGAGGAACTTCCTCCGGAAGAAATTCTTCCCGATGAAACTGAAATTATAGAAGAAGACTTAAACACTGAAGAAGAATAATTTTATAGAGTAGAAATATTGTATGAGTTTATATTTTTATAAATTTTAAATTACCCTGCTTCGTCCAACTAATTGGTTTCATAAAACTTGTCTTCTAATAGTTTCGCGTAATCACAAAAAATTTTGTAGAAATATAGATATGTGATAGGAGATCTACTTCTCTTCGCTTCCCTGCAATTCGGGTTGTAGATATAAGGTATGTGCAGGGTCTAAACGCATTGATTTTTTCCGTTTTACCCATCCGACAATTTGTATGGATAGCCATTCCGCTCCGTATTTGAACCCAAATTTTTCCCAAACTTTTACTACACCATACCAGAATACTAACACCAGAATAATAAAAGGAATGATATACAACGGATTTTTAGGAAACTCTGTTGGAGAACCAATTGCCCACATATAAATCCGCCCTAAACTTACAGCAACCGGCCCTTCTAATAAAAATATAGTCAAAGCCACCATACTAATCCTGCGGAGGACTGTTGTATGTTTCATCCACCATTCTCGTTTATCTATACCTGTATATTCCATAATCCCAATTAAATAAGCAACCAGCATAAGCATTAAACCAACATCCAATATCTGTATCTTAAAAGGAAGGGGTGATTGTGCAAACTCTACCGGTTTTAATCCATAAGTCCACATCAGGCTCCCTGCTAACATCACAAAGGAAATTCCTAATCCAAAGCCATAACGGCGTATCTTTGACAATTCTATCCGTTCGGATAAAGCAATTCCAAAGACGGCTCCCAAATAACCGTATGCCATATTCGGTAGTGGACCTAATACAAATTTTAATAGCCATGCCAGTCCCCATCGTTCTTCCTGTATTGCCTGATGGAAAATACCATCCAATGCATGGTGTATCGTCGGGGATATAAATAATAAAGTTAACGCAATACCTGTTAAAATTCGGAAAGTATATCTACGGTCAAACAACTCCCCTGTCCGCCATAACGCATATAAAGTTATATGGAGGAAAAATAAACTTATACCTATATTCCCTAATGCGTCTGTATAAAAAAGAATATCTATAGAAAAATCTGGTGTACTTCCTTTCCAGATAAATCCTGTTATTAAAGTTTCGTAAAAACGACCGTTAAATGGCATACGATGATGGAAGAAGGTCATGTTGATAAAGGAATAACAGATAAGAAGAAAAGAATTGACCAATCCTCCCAGAAGTAAGCGATTTAATTCAGGAGTGATGCGAGATGTATCTTTATATTTCAATAAATTCTGATGCATTGTATAGGCATGGGCTGTACCGGATAACATAACGAAAATAGGAGCCCATGTCGCTAAAATAACTAAAGGTGCAAATATAATAAATATCCACGGATTGGCGTTTTCTATGGATTGAGGATTGTTGTTATATACAACCGCATTGAATGCATGAAGCCACAAAATATAAACAATAAAAAAGCCTCTTAAACAATCAATATACATTAACCTTTTTTTCACTTCTTTGTCCCTTTCATTCCATAAGATTTACGACTACAAACTTTGTTTATAAATACAAATAAATTAAGGTTTTATTACATAATCTTCCTTATTTTTTTAATCAGCACGGTGAATCCATCTATATTGTCATATTAAAAATAGGAACACGATTTTTATTAAAAAAATTCTCCTATCCGGGTTCTTATTAATTATGGGGAATACACTAAACACTATTTAGATGTAATACTAATCTAAATCGTAGAGTGTTCCATCGAGGGCTGTAAATCATAAGAGAGGGAATAAGACATAAAAATAGGAAAGGAAAAAAAGTATAGATGAATACATGGAATTAAGTATCACTTTTAATGCAAACCCAAGTATACAAGTTAAGAATATTAGTTTTCTTTGAGATTTTTTACTTACTTATATTCCAACATATCAAAAATAGATAAACACATTCGGAAAGATAATAAAAAACTATCTCCTTACTTAACAATGACAAATAAAAACAAATCTATTATTTAAATTGCCATATAAAATTAGAAAAGAAGTGAAATCAGAACACCTAACGGGTCTGCTGGAAAAACACTGGGCCAGCGAAGGAATTCAACATGACCATCCATATACAGCACATTACCTCCACCGGGCACATGATTGAATGTAGATGCACCAGCATATACTGCTATTTCATCCCACATAACGGGTATCTCACTGGATGCCTTTGCACTTGCGGCAGGATTGTTAATATCTGTAATCAAGAATCTTTCTATTCCCATCCTTAAGCGGGGTAGAGAAGCAAGGTCATTTAATTTGCCTGCAATCCGTTGTTCTATAGGCAAACTATCATAATAGAAAATTTCTAACATTTTAGTGACTATGTCATCTCTAATATACTGAAAAGCCAAAGCGATTATTGTCCCTGGGTCTGCGTTTACATCAAGCCCAATTTCGGCTAAAGTCCTCGGTGGAGTAATACCAGGATCAAAAATTATTGAGGGATGTAAAGTCCAGCCAAAATAATAATAACTTCCACGGGCTAACCTGCACGGCTCAACTGGTTTTGTAAGGTCACCATCTTGATGAAATGCTCGCCTAACAGATTCTGCGTCAGAATCAGATGGGCAAACACAAATATTTACATCATTCAGGTACTCAGGATAAACAGAGGGTCCATCAAATGTAGCATTGATAGAAAAACTTCCATCGCAATTATATAATTTAATTGGTGGAAACATTTCACCCTTTGCCTCGTTCGCATACATATTGAATACCAATCCCATCTGCTTCAGGTTGTTCTGACAACTCGACCGTCTTGCGGCTTCTCGGGCTCTTGCTAACGCAGGTAATAATATCGCGGCTAAAATCCCGATAATTGCGATAACCACTAATAACTCAATCAATGTAAAACCTTTCTTCATAGGATAACTCCTTCTTTTAAAGGTTAAAAACTACTCATATCCTATATTTATTATGATACACAATTTTATAGTGTTTCAATATTTTTAAAGAAATATTTAATAAAATAACTTAAAATATTAGGATTTATATTTTTTACATTCAACATAAAATATTTTTCTAACGATTACTCTATTTATATTACAAATATCTATATAAAAAGTTAATACTAATATTATAAGAATAACAAATAAAACACGACTGAATGAATATGTTGAAGAGTAATGGCTTGCTACCTAAATCCATCATTTGCGTTTCATACCGAGTTCTATACAGGCTCTCCCAAATAAATAATTTTTTTCTGACTGTATTAGTCTTGCAGATATGTGCTTTACCATTTACAGGTTGGTTTTTAAATTTATCCTTTAAAATTTATATGAAATTATTGAAATATTATGAAGAAGGATATATAATTATATATGATAATGTAAATATTATTCAGGAATTTCCCATATATGAAATTTTTAGACTCAAAAATAATAAACAAAATTTGAAGAGGAGGACAAAACTATGAGCACACAGAATACCATCAAAATAAGTGTATGTTGTTTAGTGCTTCTTGTAATTACATTGCCGTTTATGGGCTTTTCTGATGGTGTGTTATTCAAAACTACAAAAGATAGCCCTTATTTTTCAATGATGCGAGAGAACAAACAAGTAGCGTATATAAATTATGAGGATGGAATTCAACACATGATTATCAGTGTAGTTACAGGTTTTGAACCTGGTAAGGAGGAGGATATTAAGGATATTGTCTGGATATTCCCAGTACCAGCAAAACCGGAAGATGTTAGTATAGATATTGTTAAAGATTTTAAGATGTTTCACGAGGGGATAAATATTGGAAACAAGGTGATGGAGAATATGCGTTGGTGGGCAGGCTTAACAATCACCTCACAGATATTTCCAACCCCGTTATTACTCTTGTTTCCATTACTCAGGCCCCGGAGTATGGAATTAAAGGGTTCGGGAATATCCTTAGATGTCAGTAGTAGTATTACGGAGTATATGAGTGTTAATAAAATGGGTTTGACTACTAAAATAATTACGGCTACAGATGGAAATGCCCTTTACGATTATATAAAAGAAAGAGGTGCGGATATTCCTGAAGAAGCGAAGGGGACCTTTCAAGCATACATTGGTAAGCATTATTCATTTGTTGTAACCTGGATAGAGAATCTGGACGAATATTTGAAAAATATTGGGAGTACCAATAAAAAAATAGGCTATTCCAACCATACACTTCAGGTATATGTGAAGTTTAAGACGGATGAGATTTACTATCCGATGTTGCTTACAAGTTTGTATGGACAGGAGATAATTGAGATTTTATTATATTTCGCAAAACCTGTTGTGTTTTCCTCAGGTGGAGAGAAGAATCTTTCCTATTTCTATCTTAAAAATAAACATAAGGTTTCTCCCGAACATTCAAGTTTTTATGGTGGGAAAGAATATTACGGCAATTGTGTATATACCTTATACACCGGTGTGAGTAATTATGCAAGTGATATGAAAAATGACCTATGGTTTAAGATAGGTAAACCAAAAAATCTTGATAAAAATATTTTCTTTATCCGTCATTTCTGGATTTTATTTATTCTTTGTTATGTTTTCTTCTCCACTATTTCAAGTTTTCTGGCGGGACATATAGTATTTGATAAGGAAATAAGACCCACCAGTAAAGGATTGTTAGTGTTAGGGTTTTCCAACTGTTTAACCTTGATTGGACTGGTGCTCGCAGGGAATAGAATATTTAAAAAGAACACACCTGTTGAACCTACTGAACCGGATTCCGAATTGAAAAAGGAAGGACTTGCAGTATCTATTAATTCTGCGAGAAAATTTTATGTCTGGTTTTCTTTTATCTTTATGTTCTTTATGCTCCTCTCTGCATTTGTTCTGAGAAAATTCTTATTTTAGTGGAAAGAATTGATAACCTATACGATATAGGCAACAGATTTTTTATACAGCGAATTTTATCTACTACCTTGCTGGTTGTCTATGTTTTTAGTATATTCTTTGAGCATTGTTAATTTTATCAAAGCACGAAAAAATCCATAGCATTAAACCCTGTAGTGTTATTTATGGCTAATGATTTTTCAATTAAAACATACATTTCACAGACCATTTTTCTTCAATCTTGCTGTGGGTAGGAAATAGATAGATAACACTTAACTGACTATCCCATTTGTTATACTCAGTGCTGTTTACTAAGACCTTTTTAATGGATTTGTTAGAAGGATGCCTGATTCTGAGTATAACTTTGCTAAAATCTATATCTTTTTTGAGATACACGCTTCCATCTATTTCATCGTTATCTAACTTTGAGTGCAAATCATAACTTACCCTTCCGAAGTAGGTGTCGGCATTTTTAACAGTAACCTGTTTTCCTGCTTCGAGCCAGTAGGATGGAACAAATGGTGCTAACCAGAGGGAATCTTTATCCTCACGGATGAACATTTTTCTTGTCTGAACGAGAAACCAACCTGTTTCATGTGTTTTATTCCATGCTCCGATATTATGGAAATGTTCCCAGAATGAGAGATTTTCAGTATTTAGTAATGAAGGAATAGCATTGAAATATGAACGGATAAAAGGCTTTACTTCGTCTCGCATAGCATAAGTTTCTACTATTCGTGTGTAATAAGGTTGAATTTTTGAAAATCCACCTAAATTGAATGGGTCTCTCTTGTTTCCTTCTTCCGGATAATCGCCTTCACCGCTAAAGGCAAACCAGTAATCGGAATGAAGAAACCAGTAATCTTCTATATGCTGGATAATATTCTCTGCATCTTGGCTATATGGGTCGAGCACACCTAAAGGGATTAGATGGTGCGGTCCTAACTCGACATCGTATGCCCAACTTCTGCCGGCATCTTCTCCTGGGAACATTTCACCGGAGGTACCATAAGTATACAAGTTAGGTGGATAAGGTAATATCCATCTCCCATTTGAAAGTGGTAAAACAGGCGTTCGCTCTTTATTCCAATTAAATGCCCTTAAAATAGACTCGTTTAATTCCCTTGCCCCTTTTATATATTTATCCGCCAATGGGTAATTTATATCTTTTAATATAGAACCTATCCCATTAAGTCCCGCACAAAAATGTGCCTGTATAGCAAACCGATATGCGAAACGGTTCCAATCGGCACCAACACCAGGGGGCATAAGCCCGTATTCCGGCACTTTTTCCCCATTTACTTCTACTTTTTTCGTCTTCTCACACTGTGCCATTATCCAATCACAAACTCGTGATAGTTCCTCTGCGTTTTTCGTTAGCCATTCTTTATCCCGCGTAAGTCTGTAATGCTCGGCTAATGTCCACAAGTGCCAGCCTGTTCCCATCAGTGTATAGCCTGTGGTCAGATAGCCTGCATCGTTATACTTGCTGATGAAATACTCCAGTGATTTCCTTGAAAACTCATGCCAGCCCATAAGGTCCATCCCATATACAATGGAATGTGCTTCACTTTCCAAAGGACCATAAGACATAGATGCTATCCATGGAGCAATCAAATCTCCTTCAGAACGCGCTGCGATTAAGCAATGCACCTGTGACGCTTTAATAACATTGTTCAGTAAGGGCTCCGGAATATCTATCTTCATAGAGTTTGCAAATAAGTTTTCCCAATATCCTATTGTTTTATCTAAAAGTTCCTCTTCTTTTATTTGCTCTACTTCTTCTATCTTGGTATTTATATCCGACGGAATGATTACAACCAATTTAAGGGAAGAACCCGAAGATATGGGACGCTTTATAATAATATTTTCTTCCTTTATCTCGCTTATTTCATTCTCCACTTTACAAATGCCTAATATTTTTTTATCCTTCTTTATGAATATAGTCTGATTTTTATTTTCTAATTCTGCTTTTTCCCACTCTTTTTTATTGGAATAAAAAGAAAGGGAAAAATCAGAAAGCAGTTCTTTTGCATCACTATTTTTTATTTCAAATTGTGAGATACACAATGAATTTTTTTCTTTATAAGGAGCAACAAATGTCTTTGAAAAATATGTAATGCCATTATCATCCTTTTCTATAACAGGAATAGGCAACCAATCTTTATAAAGAGTGCGTTTAAATTTTTCGGTATTTCCCATGCGAACCTTCATAAAAAAGTCATTAAACTGAATAGAACCTTCTCTCTCCACAATAAATTTATTATTATCGCATGCAAGGGATAGCATGGTGGGTCCATTGTCTTGAACAGGACGGCGGACTTTCTCCATTGCGTTTGAAAAGGTTTGTTCTGGGAGTGAGCGGACATTGTCAAGCACACTTTTCTCGTTTTCTTTCATCTTTTTATATTCACTAACCGTAAGTGATGAAGACTGTAATACTGCAAAAATACCTGCAGAAGGAACATACACACCGGGATGGGTAAGTATATCTTCTATCGCAATACAAAACTTTATGTCCGGCAGAGAAATCCATAATAAAGTTCTATCTCCTTTATCACTTCGCGGAACACTATAAAGAAGATGGAGGGCGAGTGGTTCTGAAATCTTCCAAGTCTGACTGAATGGATTCGATGATTCCAGAAATTTTCCATTATAAATCTGAAGGGTTGCCTGAGTATTTACATCTCCTTTTTCGCTTTCTAATCTTATGGAAGTCCTATCCCAGGATGAATTGCTATATGCATTCAATTGCTTAATATATAACGGCTTGTCACTTTCAAAAACCCATCGGACTTTTTCTGTGCCTTTCCAGATAAAAAGATTATCCCGCCAGGGAATATGCAAAAAACATTGTGTCCCGTTTACTTCAAACTTGCCGTTTACATTTTGCCATTTACCCTGCCACGGAGATTCTCCTGTCCAGGCTTCAATTTTGACTTTTGACGGTATATTATTATCAGCAAATTCTATTGCGAGGTCTGTTAATTTCCGTCTTTCGTGCCATCGCAACCCAATGCATTTTTGTCCATCATAATTTGGAACTTCGTATGCACCATCATTCTGCGGATATACTTTTTTCTCCAGGAAAATATCCTCAGGCGGAAATTCCTCTACTCTGGAACAACGCGCCCCATCATATCGCCTCGGGTCGCAGGTAACTATATCCGCAAATAATGCAATATCCAGATTATCCGTTATATTTTCTCTTTCCTTATCATCCACTAAAATCAGTTTTGCATCAGCCCAGTTAGCACAATCGCAGGTAATGCCATCGTTTGCATTATTAACTATCAGACGAAGTTCACGGGCGTTATTTAAATCAATCCTAACAGGCAAAGGAGAGTCTAACTCTCGCCTAATACCACTATCCCATCGTTTCTCTCCGTCTACTATTATTTGAAAAACCACACTACCCGTATTCGAACTGTTTTGTTTTTGAACCCCTACCTCACATTCAAAATATTTATATCTTTTATTTAAATCTACCACAATTTCTCCAGGGGCATGATGTCCTATACCTTTCTGATATTTTTTGTCTCCTATCTGCAACCCCATTGGGGTCTGTCCGGACGCATGCGCCGAAACATCCCAGCCTGTCTCTCCCCAACCCTGTGATATATAAGTAATGTGTTCCAAAATATCACTTAAATATACAACATCCTCTGTATAACATAAGGAAGGGGAAAGAATAAAAATTATAGAAAAGGAAATAACCATCTGTTTCTGATAACAAATTATCTTAGACAAACCTTTCATTTTATATTCCTTCTTTTTTGCTTTATTAAAATGAATTAGGAACCCTCATACTGTAAAACTTAGTATAAATTTTTCTATGAGAAATTATAAAATAACCATTCAATTTTTATTTTTCGTCTATTCCTGATATAAATTTACGGGAATATTTCCACTCCATCTTTCCCACTTGTCATAATGTCTGTCTACCTCTTTGCCATCTACGGATTTAATTACCCATGTTCCAGCAGGTGCGTTTACATCATATTCAATTTTTCTTCCATCTAAAAATACAAAAGATGAGTAGATTTCTTCTTTCGAGGGATTTTTACTAATAATCTCGCTTAACAACTGATTGGGAGAAAGGTCTTTATTGTCGGACAAATATATTAATCCGAAATTTCTATCATTGTAAATACAAATATAGAAATTTTTTGCACATTCTGGTTCAAAGATAGCCCACAGTCCTTCCTGAATAATGGGTGAGTATTGAGGGGGAATATGTACGGAAGCATTGCCTACGGCGAATTTTTTATAAACACCTGTATTGTTCCAGCACCACCATTTTCCCCGTCCTTTTATATGAAAGCATCTATTTATGTCTATCTCTCCATCATTTAATAATAAGGTGGTAGGCCTCGGAATAATCATGGCTCGCAAGCCTCGATATACACCACCCGCACTAATCAAGTATTCACTACTTCCACTGTATATTTCGGGAGTGCTATTCTCTCCATATCCTATCTGAACAAAATAATCATAAGGCTTTTCTATTGCCCATTTTTTTACAATCGGGGGAACAGTATATGGAGATAAAACAGCAAAAAGAATCCGCGAATATCTCGTCTCTTCTTTTCCCGGGGCATTATCGCTTTCGGGCAAACACCACCATCGCATTAAGGCTGTGTGTGGGTCAATCACTAATAATGTTGTATTTGCGTATTCAAACCTGCGACGGAAAGGAGCACATCTCCGAAATTGCGAACTGCCCAGAGCATACTTCCAATTGATACTGTCCAGAATTTTATGCGCCCTTGTTCTTATCTCTTCTGAATCGGGATATGCATCCAGATTTAATAAAGCCTGCACCGCATATAATAAGTAAGGAATGGAATTAAATTCATATTCGCCATTCAAAAGCATCTCATCGAGATAATTCACAAGCCACTTTTCTAATCCATTAATTTTATTGTCGTATTCATGTTTCCCGGGTGCAATTGTGGTGCTTCCATACTTGAATAACCACTGATTTTTCAGGTATCGGCTACTTTCTGTCATTAAATGGTGATTTTCTGTATCACGAACCCATCCCAATGACCTCGGCACCATTTCCCGGGGCTTTCCACCCTCTTCTACCAAAAGGACTTTGAGTAAATGTTCCAATGTTTCGGGATAAATAAGTTCCTGTTTATGTCCGAAAAGATACAGAATTTTTGTAAGCACTACCTCAGTAAAATCATAATCCCCTTTATATCCAAACCAGGTAGAACCACTACCAGACCATGGTTCTAATTGTTGCAGATATTCATTTACTTCATTAACTTCCTGACCACAGGCAAGTTTTGCTAAACATACATACGGGGAGTGACCTTTCCCGTGCTTCTTCCAATCTAATAAGGGTTTTCCTGCAATTGACTTGATATATTCGTTAACATAATTAGAGTTATAATTAACCTCATTCTTCTCATATTTTGCAAGTATATTTTCTTCCCATTGAGGACCTGCCTCACCCCAAGATAAAGGGGGAATAGGTTTACGCCCTGCACCTAATATTTCATCAACGAATGATGGTAACAGAAATAAGGGGATTAAAAGAAAACAAAGCCCCGAACAACTATAAAAAAATATTCTACTTAGCAAAAGGAAAGATTTCACTTTTTAATTTCAAATAGCATGATTTAGAAAAAGCCATTTATAGCCGCAAATATTATTAAAAACAAACCTATAATCCACATTGCAATGGTTGTAGGTGTTATATAAATGTAATTTTCCGAATCGTTATTAGTTTGTTTGAATAATTCCTTCATATCTAACATAGAGAGTTTCCCTTTCTTTTTGCATTCAAATATTTTATTAATACCATATATTATATATCCGCTCACATTCCATTTCGTTCTATTGTTTTAACAACCATAGTTCACAAATTCGGGACTGCTGTCGCCAATTCTTTTTCAAATCTTCTACGGGAAGTGTCCATTTTACAATAATTTCTCTATCCTGAATACTCTCTGACGGGACGACATAGTCTTTGAATTCTCCTAATTCTATCCCTTTTTCATCGGGATTGTTTATCTTTTGACCATCAATCATAATTTGCGGTTTTCCCAAACCTGTAATACGAAGAATGTATTGAGCGTTAGGTTCTAATCCTTGATATTGTGCTTCTCCATATTCTAAAGAACTCAACCAAGCAATTCGTTTTCGTGTTTTCCCATTATCAAACCACCATAAAGTAGGTTCCTGCCAGGCTTCTTCCGCAGGATTGGTATAACGAATTTCACACCGTTTTATATGAGGCGATTTTGCAGTATTCCCCACATCATCATAAAAAGAACCATATCCGGGTTTCTCCCAATGGGCAATTATGTTTAACCTTTTTATTTTTTCCCCTTCTGAATCTAATTGTCGTATTTGCTGAAATTGATCTTCTAACCACCAGCGATTGTTTAATGGAATATCAATATAGTCTAATGAGGCGCCGCGCTCTCCCCCACTGGCTTTGTATTTTTCTACGCTGGATTGTAATCCGATACTATTAAATAGTGCGTCATACAACTGTATAATTTTTTCTTTTAAGTCCTTAGCAATAGGTTTTGTAACTGTTCTATTTAAAATGTTCATTGCTTCTTCCATCGCTTTTTCTGCACCGATTTCCTCCGCTTTTCGCAATATTTGATTTGCCATTTCTTCCAGTTCTTGTTCGTATATAACCTTTCTACGGATATATGTATCGTAATAAGCACGGACAAGGCACATTTGCCAACGCCAATTATTTTGTTCAAGATGTCCTTCTTGTTCTAATTCCTGCCACTGTTTTAAAGTCCCTTCAATGGCTCCGTTATCTATAATACTACCCCGCCAATTGTTTTCCAATGCCAATATACCTTCTGCTGCTTTTTCTGCAATTGCACTATCAAAAAATACATTTGAATACTCAATCAAAATATCTCGAACTTTTTGTTTCGGGTCCCATCCCATCGCACTCCATATTATTTTATTTACATCGTCATGAATACCATCCGAATAAGTGATAAAGCCATCGCAGTAAGGTTGAAACCAATTATGAATATAAGCATATTGAACAGGTCTCGGATTAATTCCTTCCCTACCAATTACCGATGAGAACGCGATGTCCCACCAGGGAACAGGGTATTGACAAAGTTTGTTATGAGTTATATCCGGATACATGCGTAGTTTGTATTCCACGGGCAATTTCTGGCGTAAATAGGCTATTGGCGGACTGGATGGTCCTTCACAAAGCCCTCCCATCCATTGAGGTCTTTTATTTCTAATATAATCGAAGACAAACTCAGCCTGAGCCGTAGTAAATCCCTGTAAGGATAGCCATATTTTTGCATTGGGATGTATTGGCGTTAACAATTTCGATAGGTCTTCTAAAAATGGCAGAACTAATTCTGGCGGATTATCTCCGGGGTCTCCTCCCGGGAAAAACACACCCGTTATAACAGGGCAATCTTTATACAATTCTTCGTGTTTTTTTAGCATATTTTCTCGTTTTTCTTTGTCATTTAAATCAAAATCTGCTGGTGTCCATACCCAATAATCCAATCCATATTTTTTACATATTTCACTCATTGCTCGGTTCATTTCCCTTCGGGAAACAGGCATTAAAGGGGCTGGTTGGTCATCTTGAAAAGGGATATTTTCAATACTGTTGACACCAAAAAAAGTTAATTCCCTTATATATTGATCATATTTTTCTATATTCCATGCATCATAAGAATTTGCTTTTGCCCGATAACCCAATTGATGTCCGCGTATAGGAGATATAGGTGCTTCAATAATGTTGATGGGGATTTCTATTTTCAATGAATTTTTTGAATATTTCATTATCCGTAATAATTTTCCAACTCCAAATAAAACTCCCCGATTATCTTTACCTATAATCCAAATTCGATTTTTTCCTTGAACATCTTCATTAAATATAGCAAAGCCTTCGGGTTTAAGTTGCTGCAATTTTTCTATCGTAAATGAGATTAAATGTTTTTCATAAATAGAAGATAAAGAGTCAATATTTGTAATTAATATACAGTTCCCATCGGGTAAAAATTCTGAAGTATTTTTCAATGTAATATGTGTTCGTTTTTCAATTTCTTCCGATAGAACTTGAACTATATTATTTAAAATTTCATCTTTGTCTTTTCCAATAAGGCAAATTTTAAAATCCTTTAAATCTAAAATGGACTTATTTGTATCGGCTTTCCCATTAGCACACAGGATAAATAAAACAGACATAAAAAATACTTGCAAAAAGAGCAATTTTTTCATACAGTTATCTCCGTAGACAGGTTTATTGTCTTTTTAATTTTAGATGTATCACTTATGATACACTTTGCCTTTCTGCAAAACAAAAACAAACAATAAAATGGAGAATGTGAATAGGAAGGAAATCTTGTTCATACTCAAACCATGCGAAACATGTAAATAAACCTTGGGCGTTTCCACTACATTAAAATCATCCGAAACAAGGCACCAATACCAACCTGAATCTTCAAGGGATAAATCTTCAATATAAAGTTCCTGACCCAATGCATACTGAATAATTGTTGGATTGGAACAAAGGTAATCTTTGCAATAATACCATTCATATTCTATATTCCCGTATGCCCCTTCCACATGAACAGTAAAGAGATGAGATTCCCCAACAGTTTTATTAATATATGTGTCCCCTTCTATCCATGCTGTCAATTCCATTTCACCTTCTAAAGTCCCTTCCCCTTCTGATATTCCTTCTGGGCTTCCTTCCAGTTCTCCTTCTGTAATCCCTTCTCCTTCAACGCTTCCTTCTGGCTCCCCTTCAGGAATTCCCTCTCCTTCAACGATTCCTTCTGGCTCCCCTTCGGGAATTCCCTCTCCTTCGATGTTTCCTTCCGGCTCTCCTTCGGGAATCCCTTCTCCTTCTGAAGAAACTCCTTCAGAAATTCCTTCTCCCTCACTATAACCTTCATTTAACAAAATGAAATAGGCTGTAAAATTTTTGTTTTCAGTTATATTGGTATCTCTTCTGTTGGTAGTTAATAGTCCATCAGACCAACGGTCAAAAACATACCCACTATCGGCTACTGCATTTACTTCAGTTCCATCATTACCCCGCATAATATTTTGTACCGTATTCCCTGATATACTTCCCCCAATATCTGCAGTATAAGTTAGTGTAAATATCGGGGGCTTTCTCAACCTTGCAATGTTATAACTTATCTTCCCTCCTGCTGTATAAAAATCCCCTCCTACATACAGGTTTCCTTGTGAATCGAATACTAAAGACCTGATTTCTTTATTGGAACCATTTACTCCCGATGTTATACTTCGCCAATTGCCTGAATACCACCATGCTAATCCATTTGCAGTCATACTACCACCTGCATTGGAGAAATTACCTCCAATAAAAATAGATTGTGACGATTGAGGCAAAATTGAATATACAATACCATTTACACCACCACCTAAAGAACTCCAGGAAGAGCCATTCCAAACGGCTATATTACTTACACTCACACCACCCGCTTGGGTAAAACTTCCACCTGCGTATAATTTCCCTGTTTCGTCTACCGCAAGAGAGTATACAGGTCCATTAATACCACTTCCGAGTGCATGCCAATTCGTTCCATCCCATCGGGCTATATTGGCGGCAGAGACTACACCTGCATATTGGAATTGCCCCCCTGCATACACATTTCCATTAGAATCTGATGTTAAAGACAAAACATAAGGAGAAGAACCTCCACTAACTCCTAAATAAGGCTCTCTCCATTGAGAACCATCCCAATATGCTATACGGTTAATGGATGTAGAACCTGACTGTGAAAATTTTCCTCCTACAAAAACTGTTCCGCTGTTCGTAACAATTGCTGTATATACAACATCATTAAAACCATTTCCCATGGCTTGCCAACTTGAACCATTCCATTTTGCCACTCTATTTCTTGTATCTAACCCTGATTTAGTAAACTGACCTACAGCATAAACATCGCCTCCTGGGGATATACACATTTTTTCTACGGCACCATTAAAACCACTTCCCATGGCTTGCCAAATCGTTCCATTCCACCTTGCAACTCGATTAGCATTCACACCGTTTATTGATGTAAAAGTCCCTCCACAGTACACAGTTCCACTACCATCTATGACAACAGATGTTATAATCCCGTTTGTCCAGTTAGGACTTAATGATTCCCAATCATCATCAATATAATTTGGAATATCTTCTGAATATAAAAAAATAGGAATAAACCCAACAAGAATCATTACTCCCAACCGCAGAAAAAACAACCCTCGCATCATAATCCTTTCATATTTTTTGTTTCGTTTTTGAGTATTTTACTAAATTTACTATTCTACTTTTTCTTTAATTCAAATACTTGTGATCTCTAAACAGATGTTTCATTTTTTACATATTGTAATAAAAAGGGAGTTTGGAAGAAAAATGAAACGAAAGAGAGATAAAGGGGTATTGATAATATCGGGAGTAATAGAAACCTAATAAGATTTCGTAAGAGGAGTGTTAATATGCAAGGACAAAAGCAACAGATGAATTTTGCGGAGTATGAGTTATCCTTATACAGGTAAACCCGAATGGGGCAATTTTTAGTTCAGATGAAGGAATTGGTTCCGTGGGAAGAGATAGAGCGGAAATGTATCGAACTTAGGTTGTATAAGCCGAGTCGGGGACAGCAAGGTCGTCCATCCTATCCGTGTCAAGTATTAGTCGGTAGTTTATTTTTGCAGTCGTGGTATGGATTATCCGATCCGCAGACGGAGGAATTGATCTTGACGATGCCGTTATTCCGAGCCTTTTTGGGGATAAAAGTAGGGGGGAAGGTGTCGGACGAAACGACGATATGTAAGTTTCGGAATAAGATGGTGAGCAAGAGATTAATGAAGTGGGTATTTGAATTGGTTCAAAGTAAGATGGAATAAACAAGGGTGGTTAATGCGTGACTAAAAGATTGATATAGTAAATCCGACAACAGTAGAGGCGAAAAATCTTTCGTCACGTTGGGATTAGATAGTAAGGAAGAAAAACGAGAGTAGATTTACTATGGGTGTAAGGTACATATATCGAAGGACAGGAGAGGGATAGAGGAAAAAATGAAGGTTAGTTCGGCGTCGGTGCATGATAGTCAGTAGTTGGAGGAATTGCTGGAAGGTGTGGAGGTAGAGGAATTGTATGGAGACAGCGGGTATATGTCGAAGGAACGGGAGGCGAAGTGTAAGGAGCGGGGTATAAAGTATCGGGTGATACAGAGGCGTGTACGAGGGGAAGGGGAATTATCGGAGTCGGTGAGGAAAGAGAATAAGGAAATAGCGAAGGTTCGAGGGATTTTGGAATTGCCCTTCGCGATATTAAAGAGGTGGATAGGGTATCGGGGATGTCGGTTTCGGGGTTTAGAAAAGAACGGGACGTATCACTTTTTATTGATGGCGATGTATAATTTGAAGCGGTGGTATGGGATGATAAAGCGGGGTCTGCAAGAGGTGTGTGCCTGAGTGGGTTAAAGGAGGAAAAAAAGAACAAAAAAACGATAAGAAAAAATTTAATTATTGTGTATAAGAAAAAGATTTTTCCTTCCCAAAGCGATTTTTCCTCTCTAAAAACGGTATAATCATTTTTTAGTTTAACCAAAAACCTAAAAACCCTATTTGTTCAGAGTACTCGATTCTTTTTGTTTATTGTTTTATATCTAAATACTTCCCTCTTTTTTCATTTTATTTTTTCTCCCTTTCCTTATATATAATCCATCTTATACCAATCTTAAATAAAATTTATTCTGTGAACTTAACAAAAAAATAAAATAACATCTGTAAACATATTAAATATTAATAATATTTGTATTAAAATTTATTTAATGTTTTATTTTAATAATAATTTTGTTTTTTTGTATAATATTTGTAATATAATAACTCCATATCAACAAAAATAATTTTAACTTAATAGTGAAAGGGGAAAAGATGAACAAAAAAGGATTTACACTGATTGAGTTATTAATTGTCATTGCCATTATCGGTATTCTCGCAGCAATCTTATTGCCTGCATTAGCCCGTGCTCGTGAAGCAGCGCGCCGTTCCAGTTGCCAGAACAACCTCAAACAATGGGGGCTAATTTTCAAAATGTATGCTAACGAATCTAAAGGTGAACGTTTTCCCCCAATACAAATTGAAGTAGCCCAACGCGAAGATAATGGACAATGGAATGCATATATAGGACCGGGACCAAAGGTAAAATCTATTTATCCTGAATATTTAACCGACCCATCTATTATTCTCTGTCCATCAGACCCTCAACAAACGCCATTAAAAGGAAAATCATATCCTTCATTAGGAATAACGCCTAATGATTTTCATGTTGGCCATTATTTAGATTGGAATGATGGTGTAAATGTAATAGACGAAAGCTATGGCTACCTCGGTTGGGTGCTTGATAAAATGGGGGACAATTCGAGTGACTATTTATCCATCAACCAAATGCCACCTCAGGTCCAGTTGATTATTACTATTTTTGGTAATGGTGACTTATCGGGAGACCAACTTATTCCTGCACAATTACCGTTGACCTTTACACAATTAGCATTAAACAATCCGCAAGCTCCGTCAGCGTTAGCAACAGCCATTAACCATGGACAACCTTCACCGGTACAAATCGCAAGCCTAAATACCGCTGTAGATAGCGATATCAGTGGTTCACTAATTTCCGGCTACGGTAATGGAAACACAGATATTGTCCACCGTCTCAGAGAAGGTGTCGAACGATTCATGATAACTGATATAAATAACCCTGCTGCTTCTGCAAAAGCACAAAGTAATATTTTTGTTATGTTTGACCTCTTAGGCTCCAGTGGAAATACTGTTCTCTTCAATCATCTACCCGGTGGATGCAATATTCTGTATCTTGATGGTCATGTCGAATTTGTCCGATACCCAACAAAACAACCCGTAAATGAGGGTATGGCTAATGTCATGGCATGGATCTCTTTCAATTATTCCGTAATACGGTAATTAAAAATATACCAATTTAATAAATTTAAAATAATTTTTGATTAAGTATCTGGTTTTTACAGGTCGTGATAAAATAAAGATTGATAAGAGATCTATCCTTGTAGTAGCTTTCTATCATTTTTTCAGGTGACTTTTGATATTAAGTAGTCTTCATTTATATGATTATAGTATCGAAGATTAGTGGCTCAAAGTGTTCACTAATTTTTCATAATTGGTAAAATTATATTATCTTAAGAGTTCTACAATTCTACTATTAAATCTTTCTAGACAGAACTTTTACTTTACAAAACCTATTGTGTTAAATTTTGGAATACTTGTTTGAAGGAGTTTTTGATTTGTTTTAACCAGGAAGGTGTTTTTCTAAAGTTTTCTACTGCTTCGGAACAATTTCGGCATATTTCCGGCAAATGACAGCAATCCTCCATATTTAATCCTTCACGAATCATTTGAAGACGGGGGGTATTCCATATCTCTGTTATTGATTTTTCATTCAGGTCGCCTAAAATAACTGTTCTTAGCCAATCTACACAGCACAAAACTACTTTGCCATTAAAAAGGATGCACATATCACGGGTTGGACGAATACAGCCCCTTCTCGAACGCATTTCGGAAGTATTGGATAATTCCAATACATTGGAAATATTTCCACCGCGATTTTCGAGGGATGATAAAACAAGACGGATACCGTGCTTACCCCAGATTTTTTTCATTTCCTCAATTTCTTTTTCATTTTTAGAGGTAACTATTGTAGATACTCTAAAATCCATATTGGAATGTT
This sequence comes from Candidatus Hydrogenedens terephthalaticus JGI OTU-1, assembly GCA_000493945.1. Classification (GTDB taxonomy): domain Bacteria; phylum Hydrogenedentota; class Hydrogenedentia; order Hydrogenedentales; family Hydrogenedentaceae; genus Hydrogenedens; species Hydrogenedens terephthalaticus. The sequence continues at coordinate 27,373 of AWNW01000003.1, read as the reverse complement.
TCTTTTTTAATAAAATGGAAAAATTCACAATATTTTCAATGACAGGCTTTGCTGGGTAGCCCATAAGTTGTTGGTTAACATCATCATTTAAGGATTGTAAACTTATTTTCAATCGTCTCAAGCCACTATCAATGAGTTTCTCTCCCATTTCATTAGTCAATCGTGTTCCATTGCTTACGACCAATGTTGTTACCTTAGGCATTTTTTGATGAATGTATTGAATAAGTTCCGGTAATCGTTCATCCAGCAGTGGTTCATTTTGTAAATAGGGCATAATTCGATGTGGTTTTAGGGGTGCCAATTGGTCAATAATGGAACAAAACAATTCTTTCGGCATTCTTCCCGTTGGAAGGTGTGCCTGTATAAATTGCTCATTGGGACAAAAGACACAACGGCCATTGCAACCTGTTTGTGTTTGTATTTGTATTCTTTGAGGGATAACCATTTTCTATCTGTTATTTCTTTTGTTATACTTTCCTAAATAGGTATTTTACTTGAAAATATAAACGAAACTCGAACAAATATGAAACGACATGTCATTGTTATATTACTAAATTCTTTGCTGTTCTTTTCTTGCTGTGATAATAACAAACCTGCCGAAGGGGAACATTTACCTCCACCTTCTACATCGGAAGGACAAATAAGTGCTGCCGAGGGAGAAGGAAACTCAATCCCTCCACAGGAAGGGGAAGGTGAATTGCCAATCCCATCAACATTCTGGCCTTCACAACATCCTTTTACTTTAACTTATCGTATTGTTTCTAAATACCCACATGATAGTACCGCATTTACTCAAGGTTTGATATGGGACAACGGTGTTCTTTATGAAAGCACCGGATTATACGGACAATCGTCTATACGCATTGTGGATTTAGAAACGGGAGTTCCATTACTTATAAAAAGTTTGCCCCAAGAATACAATGGACAGACATTTAATAGAGTTTTTGGAGAAGGAATAGCAATTATTGGGGATTTGCTATATCAAATAACATGGAAGGAAGGGGTTTGTTTTGTTTATTCTCGGGCTAATCTCGATTTGCAAAAAGTTTTTTTCTATAACGGAGAGGGCTGGGGACTTACTTATGATGGCAATCATTTAATTATGTCGGACGGGTCAGCATACATTTCCTTTCATGAACCCGAAACCTTCAAAATAGTAAAAACAATCCTTGTTCAGGAAAAAGGAATACCTGTCAATCAATTGAATGAACTCGAATTCATAGACGGTTATCTCTGTGCTAATGTATGGTATAAGGATTTTATTGTGGTAATTAATCCTGAGACAGGAGATGTAGTAGGAAAAATAGATTTATATGGGCTAAAAAATCAGTTATTAAATCCTAATCAGGCAGATGTATTAAATGGAGTGGCATTTCGCAATGATAATAACCACCTTCTGGTAACGGGGAAATATTGGGATACCCTTTTTGAGATTGAATTATTACCCAAAGGTACAAACCGTTAAAGGATTTAATCACAAAAGCCTATTATTAAAACACTTTCCCATGGAATAAGTTTCGGAGACGAATTTTTTACCATTTCTTCTTGCATTTTAATAAGCCCTTCGTTAAATTCATCCTCTGGGATAAGTCGCAATGTAGAAATAAATTTTGATTTGACTTTTTGCAGATATTCTTCGGATAGCCAATCCCTGACGGATATATAATATTCCTGACGGATATTATAAAACCCCGCTTTTTTGAGCATATCTACGATTTGTTCTTCTTGAGGAAAACGCTGACCATCTATTATAGAGAAACTGGGGAAAAATTGATTTAAAGGATGATTTCTTATGAAATGATGTGGAGCAGAAACAAAAAATATCCATCCTTTTTTTAATACTCTTCTACACTCTGTTAACATTTGCGGAATGTTATTTAGTAAATGTAAAACATAAATCCCTGTAATACCATCGAAAGCATTATCACGACATGGGATATTTTGTATATCCGCACGAATCCAAGTTGCAGGGAGATTTTTTTCATACGCTTTTTTTAGCATATTTACAGAAATATCAAGTCCTACACAATTTCCTCTCCAATGTTGGGATAATTGGTAAAAAAGATTTCCTGTTCCACACCCCAAATCCAGTAAGGCTTCTGTTTTAAACTGTTTCAAGAGGGATATTGCTGTAAAAAGGTAAGGGGCACTTCCCGTGCGGAATTGGTCGTATTGCTCAGCACAAGTATCAAATAGGTTCATGAAAAAAGATTATGAGCGTTCATGTGTAATGTGTTTTTCTATAAAACCAGAAACTTCTTCCATTGGTAAACGAACTTGTGTCATTGCATCGCGTTCACGAATAGTTACTGTTCCATCTTCTTTCGTCTGGAAATCAACCGTAATACAGAAAGGAGTCCCTACCTCATCCATACGGCGATACCTTCGTCCAATAGCCCCGGAATCATCGTAGAAAGTAACAAATTTCTTTCGTAATTTCTTTTCAAGGTCCATAGCAATTTCTGCAAGCCCATGCTTTTTCACTAATGGGAATACACCTGCTTTGATTGGAGCTAAACGCGGATGAAGGCGAAGGACAATTCGTAGTTCTCCCTCTACCATCTCTTCATCATACGCATCACAAAGGACCGCAAGGATAGTTCTATCAACACCTGCAGATGGCTCTATAACAGTGGGAATATATCTTTCATTTTTCTCTGGATCGAAATACGAAAGGTCCTTTTTGGAATAATTGGAATGCTGTGTCAAATCAAATCTACCCCGATTGGCTAACCCTTGAAGTTCGCCCCATCCAAAAGGAAATTCATACTCGATATCAACTGTTCTCTTGGAATAATGGGCTAACGATTCTTTCGGATGTTCATACCAGCGAAGTTTATTTTCATGAATTCCAATATCTAAATACCATTGCCAAATCCATTCTTGCCAGCGTTCAAACCATTGTTCTTCTTCCTCTTCCCTGCAGAAAAATTCGATTTCCATTTGTTCGAATTCCCTACTTCTGAAAATAAAGTTTCGCGGATTTACTTCATTTCTGAAACTCTTTCCCATCTGGGCTATACCAAATGGCACCTTAACACGGCTTGTGCTATATATTTGTTTAAAGTCAACAAAAATAGATTGGCAGGTTTCAGGACGAAGATAGGTATCCACGGCGGTATCGTCACTTACCCCGATGCGTGTTCTCAACATACTATTAAATGCTCGTGGTTCTGTTAACTCCCCTTTACATTCCGGACAACGGTCCCCTTCAATATGGTCAACACGGAATCGCTTCTTACACGATTTACAATCAACTAACATATCATGGAATTCAGCCACATGTCCACTGGCTACCCAGGTATCCGGGTGCATGATAATGCTGGCATCCAATCCAAGCATATCATCTCTTGTCTGAACAAATACATACCACCAATCATCTTTTAAGTTTTTTTTCAATTCTACACCCAGAGGACCATAATCCCAAAAACCATTAATACCACCATAAATCTCACTGGACTGAAAAATTAATCCTCTTCTTTTACATAAATTTACAATTTTTTCCACTTTTTTATTTCCTTTCTTAATGGAGGGAAATGTAAGACGAAACCTTTTTGGTGTAATATTTTAAAATAACTCAACCTAAATTTTAAAACCCAGCATTTGACGAATTATTGGACAAAATAAAAAAGGAAAAAATAATCATAAATAAAACTTCGGGTCTAAAATATATCTCTCTTTCTTTATATCTTTCCAGCACAGAGATAAATATTTACAAGGCTCTCCATCATTTTTACCAAATAATTTTTAAAATTATCTCGTCATTTTTCCTTTTTATAATCCCAATCTGCTCTTATATTTCTTCCAGCACCGATTACTTCATAACTTTGAGCATCTATCCAGATTACACCTTCTCCCTTTTCAGGGGGACAATCAATACACTGCATTAGTTCATAAAACAAAAAAGGTATCTCCCATGCATAATAAAAATTCAAATCCTTCCACCTCTTATCAGAATCGTCAAAAATATTAAATGCAGGGGCAATAACCAACATTACATCTTGTTTATTTTCCGCTTTTAATTGAGGATTAATATAATATTTCGTGTTTGAAAAAATATTTTCTAACCAATCTTTAGCAATACTTAATACCTTATCTTTTGGACATTCTTCTTGCGGTTTACGATTCTTAGGTATTACAGGGGGAGTCATTAAAAATTTGGTTATCTTCCCATCAAGTCTTGATATTATTAAATCTAATCCTTTATATCTACAGGGAACTCCATTTAGCAAAGCCGTTCTCGTTATCCTTATTTCCGGGTCATATTTCATCTCCTTTATTATCGGTGCAGATAAATCTTTACATTCTCCTTGTATGCCCAGATATTCAAAAAGAGGCTTTGCAGATTCTAATATTTCCTGAGTAGATAATAATTTCGATTGTTTACTCCTCCCACTACATTCTTGGGGCATATTCAAATAACTAAAAACTTTATCTTCTCCTTCTGCTATCCACACTTGATACCATTCCTCATAGGAACCTGTGTTAGGATTTGCAAATCTATCTTTCATATAATTTACCTTGTAACCTCTAAAATTAATACATGCTCTACTGGGAAGCAAAAATTTTCGTTTTTCTTTTTCAGGACCACCCATATATTCAATTTTTTTTACATCTGTATGTATTATCTTTTTCATAAATTCCTCTATTATCTGCTTGTCTTTTTCCATTATATCGGCTTCTTCACAAACCGAAATCATCTGAAACAAAAAATACATACTCATAAAAAAAGCAATCATCCAAATTCTATTTTTCTTTAAATCCTCGTTCATTTTTTTCTCCTTATAGCCATATACTAACACCTGCAGTTACAAGAGGAACATTTCCGTAACCTGCCTCTTTCAATTCATCCTGAGTTTTCCTTGCTGCTTCAAAAGTATCATAACCATCTACAAAAACTTTTTCCCAAAACCTTATATCAAACTGGTAAGCTACAGTAGTAAGAATTGGTTCTTCAAATCCTATTGCAGAAATTGCATTAAAAGCCTCTCTCCATGCTTCTATTAGCCAACCTGCACAGCAAGCTTTTAAATAAACAAATTTATAAGGATGTAACCCATTATATTGCTCTACCTCTGACGGTTCAATTATCGTTTCATCATTGATCACAGAACTATCAAGACCAAGATATCCTGCATAGCTCCCATGACCATTGTAGCAGAAAATATCATTTTCCGTAACTTTTTCTAAAACCTCTGTCTCAGAACCACATGATAACAAATGTTCTACTCTATAACAAAACGCTGAAAGATAGTCATCTGCGACCAAGTAAGGTATCGGTGGGACATCTTTAGATTCCACAACCAGAGCACTTAATTGCCGGAAAACGGCTTTTATCCTATAGCTAGTAGTTCCCCAAGGAACATGTATGCGATTCGGAACAGGATCCAAATCCCCCCACCAGTTCATATATGCTGTCAAATTATCCCAATGACTTAATGATATCCAACTCTGGCTATCTTCATCATAATATTCCCAATAGTCAAATTCCCAACTACGATTACAGGGTTCTGCTTTCAATTTTACTTCATTCCCTATTATATTAGCACAATTTTCTATAGAGACTCCTGCCCAGCCTGAACAGTCTCCTCCTACATTAAACGGCAATGGGTCGTACCCCCCACACCTCATTGTATTTTCCTGATACAATTCGGATTACTCCCTGTCCTTCTACACTTGGCGACAAATGAATTCGTTCCGCACATATACCAAATATATTTTTATCTCCCCCTGTGTCCCCAGGAAATGTGTACCCTGTAGATTGTTGTAAATTATATCCTATATCACTAAGCCATAATACAAATGCTAAATTAGGTGTTGGTTCCATAAAAAATGAAAATGACTTTTTATCTATTCCCGCACTATTTGCATAGTCATAAGGAAACACTGCCAGACAACTACATATATTACAAGGACACCGATTACAATATATTGTTCCTTGCCAACTCCCTTCACCATTAAACATTATAGGAAAGATTTCTACTGAATATGTCGGTAATGATTCTTCCACTACTTCTATATCTGCACGTACATACATAGGTTGTGCTTGTGGTGAAGAAGGTCCTTCTACTATAACTGAACAACCTGTCTCGTCCCACCGTTGACCTACGGGTGTCGGCATGTTTATTCGTTCCCATATCATCTTTCTTACAAGACCTGGTGGTAATGGAGGTAAGTCATTTCTTATTTCCCCTGCAAATGTTGCTAAACTATCTACATCTCGTTCTACTATGAAATAACTCGAACCTTGTTCTATAGCATCACCTGGAATAGTTACATTCACTGTATTAGGATTCCAGTAAACATGTATTTTCCGTTTATTCCATGAACTGACAGCCGATAATATTATATTTTCTGTAACCCATATATAAGTTTGATTAGCAGGAAAAAGGTTAAACCATCCGCTCGAATCTATCCAATAATCTATTTTATAGTTTTCTGCTGGTGTAAATGTTGCAGTAACAAACTCTCCGCGGGTATATGAGGGTTTATCTGGACTTAATGATACATTCCCCGCCCCTAAAGGAATTGACCCTTTCACTATTGTCTGTATGTTATTTCCACATTCACACACTTCCGATGGACATCCACTCATACTTATTACTATTCCAATTCCTATTACTACCAGACAAAACATTAATAACCTTTGTTTTATTGATTTTTCCCAATTATTCATGTCTCTTTCCTCCTTATTTATTGTTATTGTCCTTGATAATTATTTACTTTTACTTGGAAGCCTTTTTTGTTATTTCTTCTCGTATACGGTCCATCATTATATCACCTACTGGTGGAGGGGTATTATTTCTTGTTCGAGGAGCTATATCGCGTAACGGTTCTTTTGTTAGAGACATCATTTCGGACTTCAATTCCGCATTCGGGGTATGTTCTGCTATTTCTAAATAATAATTCTTTAACTCTTCTTCTTTCTCCCTAAATCTTAAGCCAGCTGTTTCTTCTTTTATCATCTTCATACTTATAAATAATGGCTCTCGCTTGAATATTTCTATGTCCATCCAGTTCGGCATTTTCAAATGTCCACCTAATTCTACTGCATACTCATACCAGCATAGTTTCACAAAATAATTATATGCAGACCGTAACACTTTTTCTCGCTCTTCATATAAACTACGGGGACTGAATACACCCGGTAATACCCCGGTTTGTATTAACTCCTTACTCCGAAAATATAACTCTTTTGCTCGGTGCCTCTGTATATCCCAATCTGCAAGAATACAATGTGCGTATATGCCTTCCATAGTCATGATTGAACCCGGTTCCTTAATCAAATCTTCCAAAACGCTCCCTATTTCCTCCCTTATATCTTCAAAGCACAAACCCAATTTTAAAAAGGACAATAGCATATAACGAATTCGTGAATCCGTAGAATTCTTCAACATATCTGACCATAATTTAAAAGTTTCTCTGCTCATATCTTTCAAATCCATTGTGGGTAAGCCCACTGATATAGAATTCAAACCTGGCGATAGAGTCAATACTTCTTCGGATGTAATACCCCACTCTTTCATCTTGCCTAATAATGCTGTCTTCCCCTCTTTTGACCATTTCTGGATTTCTCGTCCTATACAATCCATATTGCCTTTACATTCCAACCCCTTTACTGCTTCTATAAGTTCTCTTAATTGCTGCAAAACCTGTATCTCTACGAACATTTGTTGAACCACCGTATTGCTTGTTCTCATATATGGAACACTTAATATTCGATAAAAATCTGTTGATATTCCCATTACTTCTTGTTTTTCTGGAAATGTTAACAGACCCAGCCCTATTCCAACTACATGCGGCATATTCTCTTCACTATTGATTAATTTGGAAAGATTACTATACATCTGTGCCTTACTCATCATATCTACAGGTGCTTTCATCGTATAAGCACCTGTCAGTAATAAACGGTCTATGGGATATACTGATGGCTCTAATAATGGTTCTGTATCCCTTATTCCCCCTTCTGATAATGTCCTCAAAACCCAATCATGACGGGATGAGGTATAACAAAATAATTGGAAAGGTCCTAATAACGGTTCTATATATTGTGCATCGTCCAGAGGGGCTTCTCGAAATAATTGAACAAGACGGCGCAATCCTTCCTTTACTTTCCCTTCGTTTATCTCCGTATACGCATTCTGTTCTTCTGTCTTTACCTTCTGCAAATATGCCGTGTCTAGACTATAGATGCCATTAGAGAAAAAACTACTTACAATGACTATACAAATAAAAAGATACAATTTCCGTTTCATACTTTTCCTCCTCTTTTGAGGTTTGTTCTTTTTCAATTGTAAAAAACACTACTTACTACTTCTTTGATCATCTTATTTCATTATACAAAAAAAAAAAAGTATTTGTCAAGTCTTTTTTAAAATTTTTTTTGTTTTTTGCTAATAATTATTTTTTGATTCTATATAATCTTATTTCATGTGTTTTGTCAGAACATACCACTTCTGCATATACCCATATTTCATCTTCTACCCAGAGCCAATGAGAATATCGAAATGTAGCAAACATATCTCCGGGAGTATTGCTTATTAATAACGGAGAATTTGGAGTTAAATCAATGATATTATGCAAATCGAATGTAAATCCCAATCCTGTTGCAATGTTGTAAACAGGGTCATACCATTTTATATTTGAACCCTCATAAATGAATAGGAAACCAACTCCTATGGGTAATATAGAGGTAGGTCTTACAAAGAAATTATGCCAGCCATTTAAATTCATTATCGGCTCATTTTCATCTCCTTCAGGAAGCCATGTTTCTCCATCGCTGCTTGTAAAATGGAATATCCATTCGTTTTCGCGTATATAACCTATGGTGTAACAATGATAGATGCCATCGTGAATAAAAATAACTGGGTCTTTATATCCACGAGGACGAATATCTCTATCAAATCTTTTTTCGGGGGGGTGATATTATTTTTTTTGCAGTTTCGGGTTGAAACTCTTCGGGGTTACCTGCATCATCAAATTTTATGATTGACCATATATTATTTGAATCAGGTGCGCACGCATACAGTTTAAATTTACTTGTTAACGGGTCTATTAGGATAGACGGTCGTTCGAAACCGGGGACAGGGACATCCTCTCTTCGGATACTTTTTACTTTATTAAAATGAACACCGTCTTTACTATTCAGGATTCGTATTTCATATCCACGAAAACCCCTTTGTCCTTCGGCAGTTCGCATTCTACATGCAAGCCAGAACATTCCTTTTTTATCTCTTACTACGGATGGAGCACCTGCCCACCATTCAGGTTCATTTTTATCAGGGCGAAGTATTACTTCGTAATTTAAAAACTTCTTCCCGATTTGTAAGAGATTCTTTTCAATTTCGGGTAATACAAATTCATTTGCAGTTGATGTTTTAATAAAACAAATAATACAAAGTAACATGGTATTCATTTTTTATATCCTCTTAATTGTTCTTTTTATGTTTGTAGTATACTTTTTATAGTATAATTTGACCTTATATCTCGATTAAAAGTAAAATTGTATTCCTCAAGTTCGAGACAGTTAAGGGTTTTGCATGTTCCCGAACCGACAAAAATTGAATATGAATGGAGTTTGGCTCTTCATCCCTGACCATGAAAATAAAGGTGAAGAGAGCCAGTGGTATTTAAATCCGCCGATTGATAAGGGAGTGGAAATTTCGCTTCCTCTGATAGAACCTATCTATGAAATAACAGATTCCACCTCTTTATGGTTTATTAAAGAATTCGATATCGAAAATTTACAGGATGATATACTTCTACTTCTGCACCTGCAAAATGTCAATTTTAAATCCGTTGTCTGGCTAAACGGACAATATATAGGGGTTCATGAGGGCGCCTTTACCAAATTCCATTTTAACATCACCCGATATGTGCAAAAAGGGAAAAATTTACTTGTAATTAAGGTATCTCCGTTCTCATGGCAAAACTTATCAAAATTTACTACGATATATGATTTATCCTGGGTGCAATTTCCGGGAATTTGGGGGGAGATATACATTGAGTTCGTTCCTCGTTATTACATTCAAAATATTCAGGTAAAACCAGATATTCGTGGTAAAAGAATAGTAACCAATGTATATGTAAATTACAAAGATTGTATTCTACGGGCAAAAATACCTGAACTAAATATTGAAATAAAAAGTAAAAAGCCTAAATTAATAATACAGATGGAAGATTTCGAAACATGGAGCCCCTCTTCTCCCAAATTATATACACTGCAAATTGAATATATAACCCAAACATCTTCTGATTTTGCAATAATTCCGTTTGGAATGCGGGATTTTAGTATAAACGATAATCAATTCATACTAAACTTTAAGCCATCCTTTGTTCGAGCATTCTATTTTGATTGGAATATAAAAGACTTAAATACCTCTTCTTATTCAGAAAACCCGTTAAGAGAATTTTTTTCGAAACTGCGTAAAGATAATTTTGATTTAATTTTTTCTTATGGACGACCTTTGCCTGAAAAGATAATTCGTATTTGTGATGAAACAGGTGTTATGGTGGCACAAACTCCTTCAATACAACATGATACTAATTCAAAAAAATGGAGGGAACTGGCGCAAATAGAAATTGATGAATTGCTGAATAATTATATTAACAATCCTTCTTTTGTATGGATGTGGTTTGAATATACATCCAAAAATTTTAATATCTCGAACTTTGTTCGTAATATTCGCAAAACAGACCGAAGCAGATTAATTACAATATATCCACCCTCTCATTATTCTAAATACCCTTCCTATTCTTGTATTCCTTATAACATACATTTATTACCTACAAAGCAGATATGGACACAATCTTGCGACTATTTAAATAATGCAACGCAGAAATTTTTAGAACATATTGGAGATGACAATACCCTTAATTTTGCAATCCAGATCCAGTCAGAAAAAAGAGAACATCAAAGTATCGGTATTGGGAATAAATATGAATCTTGTATATCAAAAATTAAGGATGGCTTTACAGAACGGGACTTAAGTTTAACATTTACTTCTATAGATAATTTTCTGGAACAAATAAAAGAACTTTACATAACCAACTTACAGTCGTATGTAAACTCCATACTGTGGAATCCTAAAATAAAGGGATATTGTCTACAAAACTCAATAGACAAAGCTATCTTTTCTTCCGCCGGATTTTTAGATTTTCTAAAACTGCCTGAAAATTTACATAGACAATTGCGTCAAATAAATAATAACCTTCGACTGGTAATTAATTTAGGTAAAACAAATATATTACAAGATGAAGAAACTGCTGTTAATGTTTCTTTTGTCTCTCATAATGATGAATATCTATCTAACGAAACAGAAACTAAGGCATCTTTATCTATTCAAATATCGAGCCCCACACAACAGGTGTTATGGAAGAAGAAAAAGGATGTTAAATTAAAAAAAGACAATAAAGAACTTTGGGTAGGAGATATTTCAGGTTCTGGAAACATAGGCCAGCACTTGATAGTGGCAAGATTATCACTGAATAATCAGATTATTTCTGAAATCAAAAGCAGTATCAATGTATTTCCTATTCCACAACCCACAAATATTCCCGTCAAATTTATTGATACAAGTGGACAATTTTCCAAAATATGTTCTCCTTGGGTAGAAGAACCTACAACATTTCCTCCTATCTATATCGTTCCACCGATTTACAATTCCGTTTTTGCTTATAATGAAACTGAATTTATTTCTATGATGGAACATGTTCGATACGGAGCCATTGCTATCATTTTCTCTCCTCCTGATGATTGGAATGAATTAAGTAAATTGTTGCCCAATTGTACACAATTTACATCAGTTAATCTCGAATATCCTGATGAATTTCTACACTTTCATTATGTAAAACCTCACCCACTATTTCTTAATCTCCCCAATCGCTGTATAATGAAACAAGAATATAGAAATATTCTGCCATCTAAAGTGTTTTTAGAGAAAGGGGATGAAGATATTTGTGGGTGTTTTGTTATTCCTCAGGGAAAAGATGTAGAACCTTTTTGGGGTTCTGATATCCTTGTAAGTCGCTATGGAGTGGGGAAACTTGTTTTTGTTTATTTTAAAGTTTTAGAAAATATACCCCAAGACCCTATTGCACTACATCTGTTTATCAACATGGTAAATTATTTTGCTCGTAGAGCAATTCCTTCCAATACAGATATTCCATTACCTCAAAATATCCTTGAACAATTGCGATTCCAAAGAAGCAAAAAATTACGGAAGTGGATGGTTATAGGGGAATTCCCTCTTATTATTAAAGAAGAGGAAGACAAATCATATCCCGATGTTGATTCTATGGATATAACCTCAACATACTGGGGCAAATACGGGGAAATACGCTGGAAACCCTATTATACTGATATAAACAAAAATCATCTACTTGATTTTCATGAGGCTTTGTCTATTCCTTTAACCCCTTCTCATCTTACACAGGACAGCGGTGTAGCATTTGCCTTTGCCGAGTTTACCTATGAAAATAAGGAGGAAATAATTTTACAAATAGAGACTTCCAATTCATTTACATTATGGTTTAATAATAACAAAATTCTTGAAAACCTGACTTCCCTCCCTCAAGTCCAAATATTTGAAGCAAAAGTATCTTTGCGTAAGTGGAAAAATTCAATATTTATCAAAATGATTAAAGACAACGGCGAACATTCATTTATCCTTAACTTCTACGATAATAAAAGAAAAAAGCTTGATATAAACTGGTAAAAAATTTTTAACATTAAAAGGAATAGAAAAATGAAAAAACAATTTATTCTCATCATTCTCTTTTTATCCTTCCTCAGCCATGAAACATTTGCTGTTGCACAAAGAAATGAACCTTTTGTTCAAGAGGTAAGAACATTTTTTAGAGAAAAAGAAGGATTGGTAGAAAATAATATCAAACATGTAGTTTATCTACCATCTTATGGCGTTTTTGTTTTATCCAATTCTGGCGATATACAAACTTATAGAGATAATCAATGGCAATCTATTTCAAATGATACTTCCATAAAACCTACTTATATGACAGGTGCAGAAAATATCATTTTTATTTCCGATAATAATCAAGTAGCACAGTATAACCTTGATGAAAAAAAATGGAATATTCTTAATCTGCCGATACAGAAGGAAATCACTGGATTACATGCTACCATTTCATCAGATAAAGAGATGAAACTCTATATAATTTGTAAAACAGAAGTAATTTATTGCGGGCTTAACTCAGATAATCCTCAAGAGATAAAAGGACCCGGAACAGAAATATATTCTATTGCTGTAGGGGAAAATAGAGAGATTGTTGTCGGAACTCAGGAAGGCATTTATCTTTTTGATTCTTCAAAAACAGATTGGGTTTGGCTTTTACCAGAAGATAATAAGCGTAGATGGGCACCTCGCGATGTAAAGGCTCTTACTTTTGACAAGGAAGGAAATTTATGGTTTGGAAGTAAAGAGGGAGTAGGCAAATACAATCAGAATACATGGACACTATATACAGGAGCCGAAGGTTTACCGTGGAACGAATTTCTTTCTGCAGTTTCAGGTGAAAAAGGGGATGTTGTATGGTTTGCAACAACTCGGGGGGCTATTCGACATGAGAAAGGGAAATTCGATTATCGTTTCAGTCATCGCTGGTTAATGAATGATTTCGTTAACTCAATTGCCGTAGAACCCAATGGGAATTCCTGGCTTGCTACACCCAAAGGGCTTTCTCTTATTGAACGAAAACTAATGAACCTTGATGAGAAATCAGATTACTTTATACAACAAGTAGAAACGCGACATAATAGAGATGGATATATCGCTTTTTGTAAACTGAAAGAACCTTTTAATGTAGAAACATGGGTTCCTTCTATTTCCGATAATGACGGACTTTATACAGCCATGTATGGAGCAGGGCACGCCTTCCGTTATGCCGTAACAAAAGACCCGAAGTCCAAAGAAATTGCTAAGAGAAGTTTTTTTGCGTGCAAACGACTTGTAGATATTACGGGTAGAGATATGCCTGCACGCGTCATAATACCCATAGATTGGCCTGAACCTGTAAATGAAATTATGGGGGCAGAATACAATGCTCGTAGACAGATAACAGATCCTCTATGGAAACAGATTGTTCCCCGTTTTGTAACTTCTTCAGACGGCAAATATATGTGGAAATGTGACACAAGTTCCGATGAATTAATTGGTCATTACTTTTTTTATGGTATATATTATGACCTTGTGGCAGAAACCGAAGAAGAGAAACAACCTGTAAGGGAAGTGGTTAAAGCGGTAACTGACCATCTCATCAATAATAATTATTGTTTAATAGACCATGATGGTAAACCTACTCGATGGGCATTTTTTGACCCCGAAACACTTCATTCACTCAAAGGTTGGGAACAACGGGGGCTAAACTCTATGATGATATTATCATTCTTACGGGTGGCTCATCATATAACTGGAGATAAGATTTATGATGAGAAATTTAATGAACTTTGTAATAAATACTTTTATCACGCCAATGCCATGCAGTCTAAAATGTATTTTCCTCCTGATTATGTAGTTCCCTGGGATAACAATCTATGCCTGATGAGTTGGTATGGAATATTTTGTTATGAAGAGGATGCAGAAAAACTGTTGATGTGGAGAATCGCATTAGACCATGCATGGCAACATGCAAGTAGAATGAGACAACCCTTCTGGCATTTCTTATACCTTGCCAGTGTAAAAAACTTTGCCCGACATTTAGAAACAAAGAAGTTTGAGTCTTTATATCCTGATGTTCCCGGATTAGTTCCCATGGTATTAGAGGCTTTTGACAAANCCAATCCGATTGCTTTGGAACATGCATTAGAAACATTGAAAGGCATCCCATTAGACCTACTATTCTATTGCATGGACAATACACACAGGCTTGACATCATTTTAGACGCAGATAAACATCCCGAAAAAGTTCGTGGATGGCGAGTAGATGGATATGCAATACCCATACAAGAAAGTCCTCATATTCGTAACGACAATGACCCATTTTCTCTCAGCAGTTGCTCAGGCAGAGATGGTGTAGTTGAAGAAGAAGGTACTTTCTTTTTACTTCCCTATTGGATGGGTGTTTATTACGGGTTTATTAAATAAATCAAACTTTTTAAGTTTTTTTCTTTTTTTGCTCTTTTTGTTTTGTATCTTTCTTTGGATTCTGTTTTTTTACAAACTCTTTTTGTTTGGCACTTCGGTTGTTAGTTCTCTTGTCTATTTTTGAAGTTGTTTTTTTCTTTTTGGGTTCTTTTGCACTTTCTTCCATATCTTTCATTACTTTTTTAATATCCCCCTTGAAAAAAGGGTCTGGAGGAACATAGCCACCAAGCAAAGTATCTTCCACGGCAAGAATATATCTTTTCTTCTCCCCTTTTGAAAAATGTTGGACATGCGAATCCTCAAGATTCTGAACTGTTTCTTTTTTTACAGTAGAGGTATTCATTGTATCTGAATTTTCCTCCGCAGAAGAATCTGTTTTACAGATTGCTTGTAAGCGGGCAATTTCAGCACTTGCAATTGTATGGAAAGGGGTTTTAGGTCTCTTTCTCAGAATTTGTTTATATAATTGAATGGCTTCATCATATTTTTTGAATATTGCGGACTTTATCTTTGCCTGATAGTATTTTGCTTCTATCCATGCGGATGTTCGGTCTTCGTAGTTATCAATAATCTCTTGTAAAGTTTGAAAAGCCTCTTCATGTCTTTCTTTTGATTTTAATAAACGAAATATTTCAAAAAGAGCCTCAACCTGATTATTCTTATAACTGCGATATAATGCAATAGCCCCATCTATATCTCCCATAAGTGCTAATTTTCTTGCATTAGCAAAAGGAGATGGGTCACCAATTTTATCTCCTATAGGACTGATTTGTTCTACTATCTGGGAAGATACAACATTAACAAAGAAAAAAGAATAGTAAAACATAGGTATAAACCAAAAAAGCAAAGACCAACCTAATATAATTAAACGACGGGGGGGGTTCTGCATTCACATATAAGTATCCTGAAAATAAGACATACGAGGTAATGACCATAATCCATACAAAGAGAATAAATGAAAATTTTGATAATTCTTTTCTTTGTAATAGAATACTTTTTATCACTTTCCCCGTTAAGATAAGAAAAAGGACAAAGCATAATAGGGGAATAAATTCCTCTAAACGCGGGTAGTATATATTCATAAAACCTATAACCCCTAATAAAATTTATTATCATTGCCCGATTCAACTTTGTTATATTATACCAAAAGAGGGCTATATTGATGAGAAAAAAAATAGAAAAAAATTCGGAAAATAAAATCGTTCCTTTGAGTGAATTACAAAGGTATATGTTATCTTCGATAGAAAATGATGATGAAAATCAGATTGCAGAATTTGTGGATTTCATCATCAGTCAGGGCGCCTATCACATGGCAAGCGATATACATTTAGAACCGTGGTCTGAGCATTTAGCATTAAGGTATCGTATTGATGGAATGCTGCATCAGGTTGCACTTATTCCTCGAGAATATCAGTCGCGAATTATAGCACGAATAAAAATTCTATCTGACCTTGTCATTTACCGGAAGGATGTTCCTCAGGATGGTCGGATCGATTCCAATAAAACTACCTGTCAACGTCCTTTACGGGTATCCATTGTTCCTACTATCAAAGGGGAAAAAGTTGTTATTCGCATTTTAGGAGAATCTCAGGATTTATTTCACCTTGATGTATTAGGTTTTCAACCTTATGTTGAGGAAAAACTCAAAGAACTAATTAAAAGGAATCAAGGAACACTTTTACTTACAGGACCCAGTAGTAGTGGTAAGACCACGACTATCTATGCCATTATTCAGGAAATGATACAATCAAACCGTTCCTTGCCTAATATTGTTACCATTGAAGACCCTGTAGAATATTCTATGGATAAAATTTCACAGATACAAATCAATCCTCATGTTGACTTCACATTTGCCAATGCCCTGCGTTCCATTCTACGACAAGACCCGGAAGTAATTATGGTAGGAGAAATTCGCGATTATGAAACAGCACATATCGCAATTCAGGCAGGGCTTACAGGACATTTTGTAATTAGTACTATACATAGTGGAACAGCAGCGGGTGTTTTTATTCGATTGCTGGATATGGGAATAGAACCCTATTTAGTTGCTTCCTCAGTAATTGCTACTTTAGCACAACGGCTTATTCGAATTAATTGCCCTGATTGTATAGAAACTTATATACCCCATATCTCTACCTACTCGTTTTTTAACTTATCCGATAAAGAAGAAGTATTTTTTAAGAGTAAGGGTTGTTCTATGTGTCAATATATTGGTTATCGAGGGAGAGCATGTATAGGTGAATTGTTACCTGTATCATCTGAAATAGAAGAATTGGTATTAAAACATCCCACCGCTTCACAATTACACAATCTTGCGGTTTCTTTAGGAATGGAAACTATGTCGGAAGATGGATTAAAAAAAGCAAGAAAAGGGATTACTACCCTTGAAGAACTTATTCGCGTTTTGCCTTCGGGTTCCCATATTTATTAAATTGCTTTAAATTATTGGAGAAGAAATTATGTATCAAGGAGTAATATTAGCCGCAGGACACGGAGCACGGCTTGGACCCTTCGGCGAACAAAATCCCAAACCGATTGTCCCTATTGCGAATAAACCTTTGATTGTTTATCAGATTGAAGCATTGAAAGCCCTTGGTGTTACAGATTTCATTGTAGTTATTGGGCATTTAGGCTATCGAATTATTCAAACATTAGGAGATGGAAGTAATTGGGGTGTTAATATTCGTTATGTAGAACAAGAAAAACGATTGGGATTGGCACATGCGGTCGGACAATTAGAACCTCATATTAAAGGTCCTTTTTTTCTGCTTTTAGGGGATATATTTTTTCATGCTCCGCACTTGAACCTTATGTGTGAAGTTATGTTACAGAATCAATGTGCCTGCGTATTAGCCACAAAAGAAGAAGATAATATTGAAAATATAAAGAAAAATTTTAGTGTTTATACTTCTAAGGACGGTTTTGTAACGAAGGTAATAGAGAAGCCCAAATATCCCCAGACAAATTTGAAAGGATGTGGTATTTATTTGTTTGATGAACGGATTTTTGAAGGTATTCGACGAACGCCACGCACTGCATTAAGAGATGAATATGAACTAACAGACTCTATTCAAATTCTTATTGATTTTGGTTATCCTGTGAAAGCACTTTCGGTTATTGAATGGGATGTAAATCTAACTTATATTAAAGACCTTATCACATGTTGTATTTATGAATTAGCGAGGCAGGGAAAAGCATACATAACTGGGAATAATTGCAAATTAGGGGACAACTGTTCTTTGGATAACACGGTGATTGGAGATAATGTTATTATTGGGGATAATTGCACATTAAAAAAGTGTGTAGTTTTAAATAATGTTTCTATTCCTGCAAACACACACCTTGAAAATTGCGTAATGTCCCCTGAAGGTATTTTAGAATAAAAATCTAAAAATTATTTTTGACGCTCACTTAGAGTCCCTGTTTCGGGATTATAATCCCATTCACGATCTTCATAAGGATGTTCGGGTAAGAAAGTCATAACATTTCTATTTAATATCTCTGAAAGACTGGGAGGATATGTTCCAAATCGTTCAAAATACACTTTTATTCCATTTTCCAATAAATGTTTGTTCCGTTCCAACTGTTCATCTAAAATTGTAGTATTCTCTACCCTACCTGATTGTGATATAAAAAACCTTCCACCTAATGGGTCGCGAATAGAATCCGAAGACAGCCCTATTTCTTCTAACTTTTCCGGCAATTTATTATTTGTTTCTCTATATTTTTGCACTCGGGATGTTAACTCACGACAGATTTGTTTAATTTCCACCATTAGCAATTTTCTTTCGGCTAAATCGCGTAATAACTTATCCTCACTCTTTAATAAATTTGACCACATATCCCTCTCAATTTCTATTAAATCGTGCTCGTGATTTAATTTTTCTGCCAAATCTACTATAAATTGCGGTGCTTTCCCCGTCGCAGAACTCATAGCAAGATACATTCCGGCAAGTTTTTTTGAATTAGGTTCATTGCCTCTATTTAGGAGATATATCATACCTGCTTCGTATGGTAAGTCCCATGTCTCTGGACGATAGTAAATACCCCGATGGAGTAATTTCAGAGCAGCATCAGAATCTGCTCGTAATGAAGATAAAAAGACACTACCGAAACGATATACCTCCCTGAAATAAGGGTCTAATTGAACAACTGCATTTAACATTTTCTCTAACCACTCGAAAGAAAAATCCCCATGAATTTCAGCACCTACATATAACAAACAATGTATCCACAAAAAATTAGCAATGATTGTGTCCAATCCCGCGGTAAAGTACCTCAATAACTTTTCATTGGGTAAATATAGCAATTCTTTACTTTGAACTTTTGAAAATGATGCGATTCGATACTGGACACAAATAATCAATGCCAGCAATGTAATAATAAGAAATAAATGGAATACTTTATTTCTAACGAAATAAGTTTTAAACATCTTTCCTCTGAAACATTAAGACCGCAAGATAAATAAAAAACACCGAATATAAGATTGCATATACGATTGTATAAATCACATACAAATAGGACACAGGAACCCCATTAACGACTTCGGAACGGATGTCAAAATTAGAAAAATTGGGTAATATGTAATATAGTGCTTGTAACAGGGGTTTACTCCATGTTCCTTCAAAATTCGGTGGAAGGTCAATTAGCACTCCCGTTGAATGCCCAAATACATAGAAACAAAATACTATAATTGCCCCTAAAATAGGAGAACTTAAGGTAGAGAAGAGAACAGCAAGGGCTGTTACTAATAATAACTTCATAAACACAAGGAACGAAGCGATAAAATACCAATGATTAATATCTCCACCTAAAATAACAATATATATTGCAGATATAATACTCATCAATACAACCACCCCGAAAATTAAAAGAGACAAACCTAAATATTTTCCGATAACAAACTCATAACGATGCAGAGGTTGAGCAATGATAGTATAAATCGTTCGTTTATCAATTTCTTTGTAAACAAGATTTGTTCCCACAAAAATAGCAATTAAAGCCCCGAAAACAGACATTCCCGCTAATGATAGGTCTTTAATAATCTTTATATCCTGTCCAATACTTATCCAGCCCACTGCTTTTGAACCAATAATAACCACCCCTGCAAAAAGTAATAAAACATACAAGACTTTATCGCGAACGGATTCGCGGAATGTATTTTGGGCTACTGCTAAAATTCTCATTTTTTATTCCTCAACTCGGGAATAGTAAATGTCATTTTTCTTTATCTGACTATCTTCAACGATTTGCATTCTCATGAAGTAGTCTTCTAATGTCTCTCTTTGTGGGCTACATTCGATGATAACAGCACCTTTTTGAAGACATTCGGTTATGAATTGATTTGCAATAGAAATATTTTCAAATCGGAATTGGAAATAGTCTTCCCATGTTCGGGTTAAAGTGCCTTTTTGTTGTAAGGAAGATATTAGAGCAGTATCTAAATTCTTAAATACTACCTCGACCTGCCGAATATCTTGCTGTAATACCTCTCGAACATGCCCTATAGCCACCAATTTGCCTTTTGATAATACACCTACTCTATCACATAATTGTTCTACATCGCTTAAAACATGGGAACTGAAAAATATAGTCTTTCCCATCTCCTTTTGCTGTTGAATAAGTTCGCGGATATGTTTCCTTCCTACAGGGTCTAACCCACTCATAGGTTCATCTAAAATCAAGAAATCTGGATTTCCTACCAAGGCTATAGCAAAACCTATTTTCTGCCTCATTCCTTTGGAAAAATTTTTTAATCGGATATCTGCAATTGGTTTTAAATCAAGAAGTTCAGAAAGTCTTAACCATTCTTGTTGTCTTTCTTTTGCGTCTATTCCTTTTAATCTACAATAGAACTCGATAGTTTCCCTCGGTGTAAGGTATTCGTAAAAATAAGGTTGTTCAGGGAGGTATCCAAGATTTTTTCTCGAATTGGGGTCTATAGTTTCAATACCGTTAATATATACTTTCCCTGATGTAGGTATTAACAATCCACAAATCATCTTTATTGTTGTTGTTTTACCCGCCCCATTCCTTCCAAGAAAACCAAAAACCTCCCCTTTATATATTTCAAAAGAAAGATCATTTACAGCATAATATTCTTTTGAAGAAAGTCCTGAGTATTTTTTTGTTAAATGAACTGTTTTTAGGATTGCAATTGTGTTCATACAATTGTATTGTTTTATCTATGTCTCTCTTTCTTCTTTTCTTAATGATTTCTTTTCTGAGCGAACAAACCAGTATGCAACAGCAACTGCAATTACTAATGCTCCTAATGCAAAAACATTTAAGGGGTCCATTTTATTAAAATCCATGATAATTACTTTTCTGCTAACAGCAATAAGTGCGGTAGCAACAACAACTCGGACATGAATAACATCTTCTCGAAGATAAATAACTATATTCTCATAAATCTCAATGGCTATCAATACCCCTAAAAATGCACCAAAAATATCTACCAGGTCATCTACCGTGAGGAAGAATTTAGGAACATTCCATATTTTAGACAAAACTACACTAACAATATCAAGAGCAGAATAGGCAATAACAAAAACCATTACAATAGTTAGAAATCGAACTACCCAGCGGATACATTCCTGAGAAAATGCCATTATTTTTTGGTCCATATTATTTTCTTTCATTCTTATATATCCATACTATATACGATAATATACTTTTATTGTCTTAATTTCAAATGGACTAACTGAAATTTTAACATTATTATTCGCTACATCTAAAGAAACGATATTTTCTTCTAATAGATTACACTCGTAGGCTTTCTTGACTCGAAATGGGAATGATAAATTAACTGAACCTCTTGTTTTTCCCGCCTCATAGAAACGGATTATTATAGATTCATCTAATTCGCATTTTTTTATAGATTCAATAATAACATTGGGATTATCAACCCAACATAAGGATATGCTTTCTTGGGTCGGTTCCTCTTTTCCTTGATGTGCATAAATATCTATAGGCACATTTAATTCATAAGCAGAACGGGCAACAGATTTAACATTAAAATCTCCCTTATGAGGTAAAATGGCGTAGGTAAACTCATGTTTACCCTGGTCTGCTTCCATATCGGGAGCCATAGGAGAACGAAGAAGTGTTAGTGATATACGGCCATTATAGGCATCATGTCCATATTTACAATCATTAATCAAGGCAACGCCATAATCTGCCTCTGAAACATCTACCCACTTATGGGCACAAACTTCAAATTTCGCTCTATCCCATGAAGTATTTTGGTGTAAAGGCCGAACTACATGACCGAACTGAATTTCATTTTTAAATTCCTCAGCCAGAACATTAAAGTAAAACCCTGTTTTTAATAATGTATGTTTTTCATGCCAATCTACTTCTGTTTTGAAGTCAATCCGTCGGCTTTTTGAATAGAAGATAATATCTTGAATAAGGCTCGACCTTTTCCCAATCTTATATTCTCTGCGAATTACATGCATGATAGGTCCATCTTCAACTACTCTTGATGAAACGAGGTTCTCTTCATATTGTATTTTATCTCTGTAATCCGAATTAATATCCCATGCATCCCAGCAAACAGGGATATCCTCTGCCGTATAAAGAGAATTTAACGAATACCCTTCTTTTACAACTTCTCGGTGTGCTTCTTTGTCCCATAGACTAATAATTCTACCTGCTTTATCGAATTTTACTTTGTAAAAAGGTGTTTCTAATGTGTCATTAATATTGACAAATGGACTTGGATTGACAGTTTCTATTTTTCTTAAGGCGATGGGAACAATACTCATCGGTGGCATTGAAACAGAAACATATAGCCCCTGCTGGTTTTTTTGGGTTTCCAAGTAATTGCCGTTTACATCAATAGCAGCACTATATTCCTTATTGGGAACAAAAACAGTGTCATTTCTTTCCCATGACAAGGAATTACAAACTAAATATCCATTGTTATTCGGATCAGAATGAATTTTTGTTCCTAAAAATTCCATAGTTTTTTCTTGAACATCTTTTAATTCCTTTTCTATCTCCTCAAATTCTTTCTCTG
Source organism: Candidatus Hydrogenedens terephthalaticus JGI OTU-1 (assembly GCA_000493945.1). Lineage (GTDB taxonomy): Bacteria > Hydrogenedentota > Hydrogenedentia > Hydrogenedentales > Hydrogenedentaceae > Hydrogenedens > Hydrogenedens terephthalaticus. The sequence goes on along the minus strand of AWNW01000003.1, from coordinate 4,249 downwards.
CATCCTGATAAACTTCACGGATTGAACTACCCGGCAGTATATCGTGGAATTGATTTGTTAATAATTTTCTCCATAACATTTCTAACTTTTGCGATGGATATTCGTTCCCATAAATAAATGCCAAAGAAGCCCAAATCTCCACATTACGCAACAAAAATTCTAATTTGCGCATATATTTCTTTGTTTTTGCCTGCGTAGTATATGTGCCCCGATGAAGTTCGAGGTAAAGTTCGCCTACCCAACAAGGAATCTCATCTCTAATATCTTCTCGAAGTTTAGATAAAAACTCGGAAACATTTACAAAATCAACTTTGGGACATCCCTCCAAATCTTTCAACCGTCTGGCTATTTCAATCATTTCTAAAGTAGTTCCCCCACCTCCATCACCATATCCGATAGAACATAAAACTGCATTCTGGATTTCTTTTTGTTGAACATAATCCCATGTTTCTTTTATAACAATAGGATTGGGAAAAGCATTGTAGCCATTGGTTCGGGTTGTTAAGAAATGTGTAAATATACGAGAGCCATCTATTCCCTGCCACCAAAATGTATCGTATGGAAAGCGATTTGTATCATTCCAATTTATCTTGCTTGTAATAAAGTTTTTTATATTGCATTTGTTCAAAATTTGGGGCAAAGCAGAGGAATAACCAAATACATCAGGTAACCATAATGTATCTGGAACATATCCAAAATATTTTTTTACTGCTTTTATTCCTTCTAAAAATTGTCGAACCAAGGATTCTCCCCCTGAAATATTACAATCTGCTTCAACCCACATTCCGCCATTAGGTTCCCAGCGCCCTTCTTTTACCCTTTTTACTATTTTTCCTAAAAGTTCCGGATAATTTTCTTCTATCATTCGATACAAAACAGGTTGTGACTGTATGAAACGAAATTCGGGATAGGTCTCCATCAGTAATAACATACTTGAAAAGGTACGAGCCGCTTTCCGAATTGTCTCTTTAACAGGCCAGAGCCATCCAATATCAATATGAGCATGTCCAACAATACCTACAAAAGGTGTTGTAGTCCCATTATGACATTTTATTAAAGAGTTTATTACTTTTTGAGCAGTCTTTACCGCAGTTTCTAACTCTTCCTCTGTCTCCCAATGCATCGGGATAATGTCTAATGCTTCATTTAACCCTTTTAATATCCTGGCTCGTCTTAGAGAATTTTTATCAAGGATTTTTGCTGTTTGGAATAAAGCAAGAGCATCGAAATATAACTGTGTTATATGCACCCTTTCATATAATAATTCACTTGCTTCTAATTCAAGAGGGGGCTCACTTTCAGGTGCTTCTCCTACCGAATGTAAGGTTCTCACCCGAATATCATAGCCTTCCACCCCGGGAAATGGGTGTCCACAATACGCTTCTATATAAATATTGTATTGTTCTCCACCTTTGGAATAAGGGTTTAATAATACTACTGGATGTTTTATATCCATCCCAGCATAGGGCTTTCCATTCACAAACAACAATTTTTCTGCGATACTTTCGTGTCTATAATATATCCGATGGCCTTTATATTGCTTAGGTATTTCTATTTGCCCACGAAACCAGACAGTCTCCCAATGGCTACCCCATTTTGAACCAACAGGGGCAGGATTATATTCAAGATGTTCTGGAGGGGTTCTGAAATGCTCCATTGTTGCCGACATCTCCAAATCAATATCACATATTTTTCCATAACGCCATTTATTAATCACTTCAAGGCGGTGTTGTAATTTATGTTCTACTTCTAACGGAAGCATTTTATTTTTTCCTTTCTATTCTTTATTTTATTTAAAAAAACCCTACTTTCTGAATAAAGTGTATAAACATTATTTTTTCTTAAGAAACTACCTTTGGTAAGTCCCCATATACTCGGATGTGGAAAGGATATGCCCTTCCATTGCTTTTAACAATTCTGACTTCTTTATACCTGCAGGCAAATCCAATACTATATCCAGAGCATATAATTTAAAGTAATATCTATGCGGCTTACCGGGAGGTGGAGCAGGACCATTATATCCAATCTTACGGAAATCGTTCATTCCCTGTTTAGCACCATTAGGGAGTGTATTCTGCTTAGGAACTCCCTCGGGGAGGCCCTTTTCCGAAAAAGGAATGTTAAAAATAACCCAATGAACCCATGTTCCCACAGGAGCATCCGGGTCGTCTGAAATTAGTGCAAATGACTTTGTCCCTTCCGGCACACCATCCCAACTTAACGGTGGGGAAACATCAACACCATCTCCCGTATATTTTTTTGGAATGGTAGAACCCATCTTAAACGCTGAACTTGTAATAGTTAAACGAGATGTTGCCATATCTGCATTTCCTTTGTTTTGACTATTTTCACTCCATATATACAAAGTGAATATAAATATGAAAATAAAACAAAGAAACCATTGCTTTTTCATATTATTAAAACCTATTCTTATAAATAAATTATAAATCAGTTATTGAATAAAAGTAAATATGCCCTGATATTATTAATCCAACAGTTTTTTATTTTTTAATACGAATTGTCTCTCCCACCTGAAGGACTTTTTTTCCATCAAAATTATTAATCTCCATGAGTTCTTTTAATGAAACCCCTAATTTTTTAGAAATTGAATATAAAGAATCTCCTTTTTGAACGGTGTATGTGTCTGTTTGAGATTGCTTTTTATCTTGCAATGGAGTAACTTGTGATTCTGCTATAGTAGTTACTGCAGAAACCTGTATCCTGTCTCTTTTATCTGTATTTACATCCTGTTTTGCCACCGCTCGTATTTTTATTTCCTGACCAATCTTTAATTGTTTCGATGTATCCAAATTATTCCATTGAGTTATTTCGTTTACAGAGATATTGTTTTTTCTCGCTATTGACCACAAATTATCTCCGGGTTGCACACGATATATAATAAAATCTGTTGGGGTAATATCTTCTTTTACGGATGTTTTTTCTTTTGATATTTGGGGAGTGTTGCTTTTATTACTTGTCATTTCGCGAGATAAAATAAGTCTTTGTCCAATTTGTAAATTAGAATTTTCATTCAGGTTGTTCAACTCTAAAATACTTTTTATAGTTGTATTATTTTCTTTTGCAATCTTAGAAAGTGTGTCTCCTTGTTTTACAATATATATATTTCCTTGATATTTTCCCTCTTTGGGTTGGATATTCTCTTTTATCTCAGGGTTGTATAAATATATTTTCTGTCCTATTTTAAGAGTGGAATTATCATCTAATTTATTCCACTGTTTTAATTTACTTATATCAGTTTTATAAAGAGAAGCAATTTTTCCAAGGGTATCTCCTTTTTGGACTTCGTGGACTTTGTTTTCACTTTTTACCTCGGCAATTTTGGTATTCTCTGGAATATCTGTGGAAACTACTGTTGGTTTCGTTTCTTGTGTTTCTTTGATTGTTTCTTTTCCAATAATAAGCCTTTGACCTACATGTAATATTGACTTTGCTGAAAGATTGTTCATCTCCATTATCTTTTCGGGCTTTATAGAATAGGTTTTAGCAATTGCATTAATAGTGTCTCCCGCTTTTACTACATGATAAATATCTTTTGTTCGCAGTTTTCCTTCTTCATGGGAAATGGATTGGGATACTTCGATATTTTGAACAGAAAGTGGCTTTAAAGATATTTTATCTCCCACTTTCAATCTCTGGTCGCTTTTCATATTATTCCATACCGCTAAATTTTCTACTTCAATGCCATATTTTTTCCCTATAGAAAATAAGGTTTCCCCTTTTTGAACAAGATGGTAATCTTTTGTTTCTTGTCCACTTTCTTTTTTAACTTCACTTTTAGCAAAACTAAAATGTCCTTTTTTAGATAAAGGAATTTGTATTTCCATGCCTGCCTTTATAGATTTGACACTATTGAAACCGTTTACTTTTAGTAATTCACTAACAGAAATATCATATTTCTTCGCAATATGATAAGCAGTTTCACCTTTTTTAACTCTATATGCAACTATTTCGGCTTGTTTAATAGATGGATCACTTAACACTGCTAATAATTTTGTGCCATCACCCGCAGGTAGCATTAATTTACATCCTGTAGGTGGAGTGGTTCCCCGAACTAAAAATGGGTTCCAGGAAGAAAGTGTTCCTGGTGCATAACCCATTGCTCTATCTAATGCATCCAGAGCATACATCCCGCTAACATCAATTTCATCCCATTTAATAGGTTGATAGGGTGATGGTGAAAAGCCGTAAGGAACAGGGTCGTTACAAATAAGTATATAAGCGAGAAGTC
>AWNW01000002.1 GCA_000493945.1 Candidatus Hydrogenedens terephthalaticus JGI OTU-1 | reverse complement strand
TTCACCAGAAAAAAACAGAACAACCTTTTATAAAATTAGACTTACCCACAATAATTGAAGAAATAAAATCTGCAGAACGCATTATGATTACTACCCATGAAAGACCGGATGGAGATGCCTTAGGGAGTCTTATAGGGCTTTGGTATTGGTTAGAATCGCAAGGGAAAAATCAGATAATCCCATTAATAGAAAAACCTATCCCTAAAATGTACTCTTTCCTCCCCAAAGCAGATAAAGTATATTATTTAGATGATGAAAAACTTCCACGGATTGATGTTGATACTGTTATTATCGTAGATGTTGCGTCATTAGAAAGAATTGGAGAGGTTGCTGAGAAGGTTCAAACAAAGCATAAAGTATTGGTCATTGACCACCATGAGACATTAGAAGATAATGGTTTAATGGGTTTTGCAGACCCTACTTATGCGGCTTGTGGTGAAATTATCGCAGAACTATTTTTCAATACGGAGACACCTTTTACAGAAGAGTCGGCAATATGTCTATATGTAGCACAGGCAACAGATACAGGAGGATATAGATTTTCTAATACAAATGCTCGTTCCCATCGGATTGCTTCCTACCTTATGGAAACACAATTTGACCTTGAAGAAATAAATGAAAAAATATTTGATACAATGACCATTCCTCAATTTGAACTACTAAAGAGAATGTTAAGTCGAACAAAATTGGAAGTCCGTGGAAAAGTTTCTTACAGCTGTTTAACACAAAAAGATTTCGAACAAATTGGTGCAACAGTAGAAGATTGTCATAATTTAGTAAATAACTTAAGAAATATAGAAGGCGTTTCTGTAGGTATTTTGTTTACAGAGATAAATTCCGAAAAGACAAAAATTAGCATTCGTTCCCGAAAAGATTTCCATGCTGGAGAATTTCTAACTCAATACGGAGGAGGTGGACATCGTTGCGCAGCAGGTGGAACCTTAAATATGCCAATAGAAAGAGCAAAAGAAGAAATATTGCGGGCAATTGAAAGAGAAATAAATGATGAGAATTAATAGGGCGGACATGGATGGAATTTTACTAATAGACAAACCTTCGGGAATAACCTCTCACGATGTTGTAGATTACATAAGAAAAAAAAACGGGGATAAAAAGGATTGGTCATACAGGAACATTAGACCCCAATGCCACAGGACTGCTTATTTTATGTTTAGGTAAAGCAACAAAACTATCGGAATATTTTGTCGCATTAGATAAGACTTATGAAGGGAAAATGCGATTAGGTATAATTACAGATTCACATGATATTGATGGAAATATACTACAAGAAAATCCGTGGACGGGTATAACAGAAAATAAAATAAAAAAATACATTTCTGGGTTTATAGGAGAGATAGAACAAGTTCCGCCTATGGTCAGTGCCATAAAAGTAGGTGGAAAAAGATTATACAAAATAGCAAGGGAAGGCTTAACCATAGAAAGAGAAGCAAGGAAGATTAATGTTTATGAGTTTTCAGTACTAAAAACAGAGTTGCCCGATATATGGTTTCGAGTGTCATGTTCCAGAGGAACTTATGTGCGGACTTTATGCCATGATTTAGGGCAAAAGATAGGATGTGGGGCAGTTCTTACAGAACTTCAACGAACAAAGATTGGAAACTATAGTGTTGATAATGCAGTCCCTCTTGAAAAACTTGAAACAAAAGAAGAGATTCAAAAACGACTCATAAGTATAGAACAATCTCTCGATTTACCGCGTACTATACTTTCCTCATTCGGAGAAAATTTATTCATTCATGGGAACAAAGTTCAATCAGACGAAATTTTAGAAATGAACGAAGGAACTAAAGAACTTGTTCAGGTGTTTAATAAACAAGGTATGTTTTTAGGAATAGCAAGTGTTACAAAAACAGCCGTAGGTCCTTCCCTTGTCCCCAAAAAAGTATTTAGTTAAATAGAAATAATATGAGAATCATTAAAGATATACGAAAAACAAAAATAAACGATGATAATGTTGTTTTAACAATTGGCAGTTTTGATGGTGTTCATTTAGGGCATATTGAAATAATAAAGGAAGTAGTATCTTTAGCCCATATAAATCATGGAACTCCATGTGTTATGGTGCTTCGTCCCCATCCACGAACTTATTTTTCTCCGGATCTCCCCTTAAAAATACTTACCAATGAGGAAAAACAACAAAGTTTATTTAGACAAAACGGAATTAAAATTACAACTATTCTTCCATTTAACCATGAAACAGCTAATTTATTACCCGAAGAGTTTATAACAAAAATCCTCCTTAACTTCGAACATCTTTATGCAGTCGTGGTTGGACATGATTTTAGATTTGGCAAAAATGCAGAAGGTGATTTTGATTTACTTAAAAAATATGGGAAGAAATACGGTTTTAAGGTAAAACAAATTCCACCCTTAATTATTCAGGGAGAAAGAGTGAGTAGTTCTCTTATTAGAGAACTGGTGTTGGATGGAGAAATGGAAAAAATAGTTGATTATTTGGGGAGAAGGTATTCCCTTTCAGGAAGAGTTATTAAAGGAAGGGGAATAGGTCAGCAATTAGGCTTTCCCACAGCAAATATTTCACCGTTTCATAGTGCCGTTCCTCCACATGGTGTTTATTCTGCAGAATGTATACTTGAAGATGGAAGGATTTTCCCTGCAGCAGTAAATATCGGGATTGCTCCTACCATCCGACAGCAAGATTTTGCCATTGAAGCCCATATTATTGATTTTAATGAAGAGATATTAGAACAAAAAATAGAAATCGTTTTTCACAAACATATAAGACCCGAAAAGAAATTTTCAAGTAGAGAAGAACTTATTCATGCTATACGGGAAGATGTAGAATATATTAAACAATATTTCAATAAGAATAAGAATTCTATAAAACCATAAAAGCAATGGAATAGTCTTTATACAAAACATCGAACAAAAAAGACCATGAAAAGACTAAATCTAATCATATACTCATTTAATATATCGCTTAGTTTATTTATATGTATAATTATTGCTCTGTCCTTATCTTCCTGTTCTAAAGATAGATATAAAAAATCAGCCGATAAAGAAACACTACAGATAATCAAAACAAAAAGCGAAGAAGTCCCGGGTATGTTAAAGGAATTTAACATAGAAGCAAAACAAGATTATAACCCATTAGAAAATCTACCCATATATATAGAAACAGATGAAGCCTTCGGAGCAAGTAAAAATCAAGGTCAGGAATATTACCTGATTTCACTTGAAAAAGCCCTTGAAATAGCAATGAATTGCAGTAGAGAATATCTAACTCGAAAAGAAACATTATATCTTTCTGCATTGAATTTGACTTTAGAACGGTATAAATATACTCCTATATTTTCAAATAGAAATAAAGTTACTATTACCCAACAAACTTACGATAAGAATGTCCCTTCTGATTATACCCGTGCTTTAAACGCATTCGAATCTTCAATACCTAATATCCAATCTCTTACGGGAACATCCGCACAATTGTTAAGACAGTATCATCAAATATTAGAACAAGCGGGAGATGTTGCCGGATGGACAAAGCCCGATGTTGAGATCATAGACAAACAATCAGCAAAAGGCTCTTTACAAACAGGTGTATCAATGTTGTTATTAGGTGGAGGAAGATTGGCTTTACAACTGACAAACAATTTCTTCCGATTTATAAACGGAGATGCCAATGAAGAAGCAGGAAGTGTCTTATCAGCTTCATTTACTCAGCCCTTGTGGAGAGGAAGAGGTAGAAAAATTTCCGCGGAGCGATTAACACAAGCAGAAAGGGATGTTTTGTATGATTTACGCGATTTTACCCGATATCGTCAGGAGTTTGTAGTCCGTATATGCAAAGCATACTATTCCGTCTTAGAACAACGAGATATTGTAAAAAATAACTATCAGAGTTATTTAAATTTCAAAGCGAGTTATGACCGTGAAAATGCTTTTGCACAGGAAGGCAGAAAGACTTTAACAGAAATAGGTCGTATTCAACAGGCATTATTGAGTTCTGAGGACACATGGATAAATTCATTAAGAAGATATAAAGAATCATTAGACGAATTTAAAATATCCATTGGTTTATCTACAGACAGTCATGTAATGCTTGACCCTAAGGAATTAGTAAAATTAAAAGAAGAAGGATTAAAACATCCCCAAATTACCGATGATGAAGCGGTAAAGGTTGCGTTGGTTACACGCTTAGAAATATACACACAGAAAGATGTTGTGGAAGATGCAGAAAGAAAGATTAAAATTGCAGAAAACGCCTTAAAACCTGGTGTTGACTTATTTTTAGAAGGGACAGTAACCAATCAAGGAAAAACCAATTTTGAAGATTTAGATTTTCGAAGAGGTGTTTATAGTGGTGGGCTAAATCTCGATTTGCCTCTGAACCAGAAAGAAGAAAGAAATGCTTACCGAACTGCTTTGATAAATTATGAAAGAGTAAAGCGGCAATTATCCTTGAAAGAAGACGAAGTAAAACTTGATGTCAGAACATCATGGAGAAATCTTGAACAAGCAAGAAGAAATTATGAAATAGCCCAAAAAAGTGTTGAATTGAGTCAACGCCGTGTAGAAGAACAAAATCTACTTGCTGAATTGGGTAGAGCAACGGCATTAGATTTGGTAGATGCTCAGAATGATTTAACGAAAGCACAAAATAATTTAACCTCTGCAATAATAGCCCACAACATAGCCCGTCTTGAATTCTGGAAAAATATTGGAATTTTATACATTAAACCAGACGGTAAGTGGGAGGAGATAAAAGATGTTAAATAATGTAAAAAGTAAAAGAAAAAAATACCTATGGCTTGCTGTTTTATTAGGGATTACAATAGTAACTTTGTATCCTCTTTTCAAAAGAACCTTCAACAAACCTCAAACGAATATAAATGTAGTCTTTCCCGTTACTAAAGGCAATTTTGAAGTAACTATTTTAGAAGGTGGAAGTATAGAAGCAAAGGAATCCCTACAGATTAAATCAGAAGTTCAAGGAGAAACCAAAATATTAAGTATCGTAGAAGAGGGATATTATGTTACCCCGGAAGATGTTCAGGCGGGAAAGATATTGGTGGAGTTGGATGCAAAAAAATTATTGGACCAACAAACAGAACAGGAATTACGATTTCAGAATGCAAAAGCAAGTTTAGCCAATGCAGAAGAACAACATGAAATCCAGAAAAATCAAAATGAAATAGATATTCGGCAAAACGAATTGGCGGTCAAATTCGCTCGAATGGACATTGAAAAATATTTAGGTATTGATACAACAAATGAAATTATAAAGAAAATAGGGATAGATGAGGAAAGTATCCAAAAATTAATTCTTTTGGAAAAAGAAAGCAGAGATATAGAAAATGAAAAAAATGGAATAGAAAAAAAGAGGAAAAAGAACGAAAAAGAAAACAACACAGAGCAAAATCAAAATAATGATGTAGAAGTTTCTGATAAAAATAATGAGGATAGAGATGTAAATCTTGAAGCAGAAGATGAGAATAACTCTGCAAAACTACTCATTTCTTCAATAACTTCTGAAGGTATTGACTTTAAAAAATATGCAGATTCCGCATTATTAGGTGATGGTGTTGCACAACAAACCCTGCAAAAATATACAACAGATGTGATATTGGCAGAAGAGGATGTAAAACTATCTCAGAAAAAGTTAGAAGGAACACGAAGATTATTTGAAAAAGCCTTTGTAACACAAACAGACCTTGAAACCGATGAATTAACATTAAAAAGAAAACAGGTAGCCTTAGAACAATCGAATACCAATAAATCTCTTTTTATCCAATATGAATTTCCTAAACAAGCAGAGAGACTTGTTTCTGAGTATATTGAAGCAGTTTGGAAATACATTCGAATACAAAAACTTGCAAAGTCACGCTTAGCACAAACTGAAGCCAATTTAAATTCAGCAAAAGCTCAATTTGCTCTTGAGTCCCGCAAAAAAAGAGAACTTGAAGAACAAATTGAAAAATGTACCATAAGGGCAACAAAACCGGGATTGGTCGTATATGGCGGGGAGGAAGACCGTTTTATGCAAGAACGAATACAAGAAGGCACTTCTGTACGAGAACGGCAAATTATAATCACAATACCCGATACTTCTGTAATGCAGGTGCGCTCAAAAATACACGAATCAAATATAAAAAGAGTGAAACAGGGGCAGAAGGTGCGAATCCGCGTGGATGCTTTTCCCGATGAATTATTAACTGGAACAGTTGAAAAAGTGGCAGTTTTACCCAACGCCCAGAATAGATGGCTGAATCCTGATTTAAAAGTATACGATACATTCATAATTATAGATGGAACGCATTCCTGGTTAAAACCCGGTATGACTGCTCAAGTAGAAATACAGGTAGCGGAACTGAAAGATGTGCTATATGTCCCATTACAAAGTGTCTTTAATATTGATAATCAGCAGGTCTGCTATGTGCAAAAGGGAAATGAAATAGAAATGAGAATTGTAAAAACGGGGGAATTTAATGAATCTTTTATTGAAGTAAAAGAAGGATTAAAAGAAGGCGAAAAGGTCCTTTTATATACACCAGGCCAATCAATTCCTGCAAGAACAGAAGAAAATTAAGGAATATTAAGAAAGGATAACATTGAATAATTGTGTAATAAAATTAGAAGATTTGAAAAAAAATTATAAAATGGGGAGTGTTGACATTTATGCTTTAAGAGGGATAAATATGGAAATATTGGAAGGCGAATTTGTATCTATTATGGGACCTTCTGGATGTGGAAAGTCAACATTATTGAATGTTTTGGGCTGTTTGGACAAGCCTACAGAAGGTAAGTATTACTTGAATGGTTGTGATATTTCGTTACTGGATGATGATACTTTATCGGATATGCGATGTAACTATCTTGGTTTTGTTTTTCAATCCTACAATCTTATTCCACAATTGTCTGTAGTCGAAAATATAGAAATACCTCTTTATTATCAGGGTGTTTCACCTAATGAGAGTAGGAAGAAAGCAATTGAAATAGCATCTCGTGTGGGGTTGGCAGAACGCTTATATCATAAACCCACGGAACTATCCGGTGGACAACAACAAAGAGTAGGTATTGCCCGTGCTTTAGTAAATAATCCATTAGTTATTCTTGCAGATGAACCCACAGGGAATCTGGACTCAAAATCAGGAAAAGAAATTATGGATATTTTTATTGAACTTCATACACAGGGAAAAACAATTATCATGGTAACCCATGATGAAAATATAGCTCGATATGGAGAAAGAATAATCCGCTTAAAAGATGGTTTAATCGAGAAAGATGAACGGGTGCTATCAAAAATAGGCGCCACAACATAAAAGAAAAAAATGTTAAATTTCCTATCAATATATCGCTGGATACGAATAATTAAGATGGGCTTTAAAAGTCTGTGGTTACATAGACTACGCTCCTTATTAACCATGTTGGGAATAGTATTCGGTGTCGCTTCTGTAATTGCTATGTTAGCAGTTGGCGAAGGGGCAAGCCAGGTAGCACAAGAACAAATTCGAAGGTTAGGTAGCAAGAATATCATTGTGCGTAGTGTAAAACCTGCATTAGAACAAAAAGCCACGGGACAACGGAGCCGTGCTATTGAATATGGGATAACATGGGAAGATGCCACAAGAATACGCTCTTCTATTCCTGATGTGGAAGTTTTGGTTCCTAATAGAATTATTCGCGATGTTGTTTGGAATACTCAATGGAGGGTAGATGGACAAATTGTAGGTACAGTAAGTTGGTATCCTGAAATGCGACAGTTAAGAATTATAGAGGGACGATATTTTACTGAGCCAGAAGTTGCAGGTATAAAAAATGTATGTGTCTTATCAATAAATACAATAACGGATTTGTTCCCCAATGGGAGCCCTGTGGGTAAAAGTGTTCGCATTGGATCAGATTATTATAAAGTAATTGGAATTATAGAAGATGAGGGAGGTATTGGAACAGCGTCTCAATCACAAAATTTCCTTGTGCAAACTTCAGAAACTAAAAATACAACAGAGAGAAGAAGTGAAAATCTGTCTTATCAAGGGAAAATGGGAAAGAGGGATGAAGGGAAAGGACCTGGGGCTACACCTCAATATCGAATTTACATTCCAATTACCGCCGCACAAAAGAGATTTGGTGAAACATTAGTCCGAAGAACCACAGGGACATTTGAGGCAGAAAGGGTTGAATTACATGAATTGATTGTTATGGTAAATATGGAAAATAGAGTGGAAGAGGTTGCAAGGGTTGTAGATAGTATCTTGCAAAAATACCACAAGCAAAGGGATTATGAATTAACAATACCTTTAGAATTATTACGACAAGCAGAGCGAACCAAACAAATTTTCAACCTCGTTTTAGGAACAATTGCAGGAATATCATTATTAGTCGGTGGTATAGGAATAATGAATATTATGCTTGCTACCGTTACGGAAAGAACTCGAGAAATAGGTATTCGTAGAGCATTAGGAGCAAGAAAAAGAGATATTATTCTCCAGTTCCTTGTAGAGACAATTATTATGTCAGGAACAGGGGGACTTATGGGAATTGGATTAGGTTTATTTATCCCTTATTTGATAACATATTTCGCCTCTATGCCTACTATTATTCGTTTATGGAGTCCTTTAGTGGCGTTTGGTATATCTGCAGGTATTGGTATTATTTTTGGGATATATCCAGCCCTTCGCGCTGCAAATATGGATCCTGTTGAAGCACTTAGACACGAATAAACTAAATTAGCACTTTAACCCTCCTTTATATATAATTAGTAAGTAAAATAAATTGTTAGAAAGCAGTTAATATGTTCCCAGAGGATATCGAAATAAGAGGCGCAAAGACACAAAGGGAAGTAGATGAAGCCATCCAATTAATGGCAAGTATATCCCGACAAGATTTTTTTGTTGCCAATGATTGGCTGGTAAATATTGGTGCGAAATACCCAAACTTCCAGAATGAACATATTCGCATAGCCATATATAACGGAAAGATCATTTCCGCATTAAGAATTACCACCGATATAATTCGTATAGGCGAAGCAAGATTAAAAATGGGTGGAATCGGTTGGGTTTCTACCGCAGGACATTTTAGAAATAAAGGCATTGCCAGTAAATTAATTCAAAATGCCGTTCAATATATGAAAGCCAACGCCTATCATGTCTCCATGCTCTTTGGTATCCCTAATTTCTATCATCGTTTTGGTTTCGCAACTACATTGCCCGAATATTACATAAACATAACAACAAAAGAAGTTTTGAATATCCAACCTGTTCCACATAAAGTCCGAAAAATAAAGCCTGGGGACATTCTTTTATTGCGAAAAATTCATAATGAAAATGATGAAGATATTGCATGTTCATTAATAAGGACACAGGCACACTTTGCAGTTAAATGGATAGAATGGGAAAATGGAAAAACAATAATAGACATGAATGGAAAAATATTAGGATATTTTTTACCCAGGAAAAATGATAGCGATACACTATTTATACAAGAAATTGGGTCAACGGATATAGAGTCATCGAAAGCAGTGCTATACGCTATTGGTAAATTGGCAGAAAAGGAAAAGGTAGGAAAAATACAAATTGCATCTCCTCCATGTCACCCTCTTGCTCGTCTCTTAATTAAGCATTATTCTATTCAGGAAATTCACTATAAGAGAAATGAAGGTGGAATGATGGCTGTTGTGAACGAAGAAGAAACTTTAGAATGTATGATTCCCGAATGGGAAAAACAAATACAGCAGAAAACATTTATTCAACAAGATGATGAACTAACTCTACTTATTTCAGGTGCGCCTTATTGTATCCATTATCGTAAAGGCTCCATTAGTATCATTAAAAAATTAGGTAGAAACAAAATTTCGATGGATAAAGTGGATTTAGCCCAACTTTTAACAGGATATATATATGTTACAGATATTTTAGATAAAAAAAGATTTTCTATTTCCTCCGATGCAAGAAATTTCTTGATTGCAATATTTCCGAAAAGATTTCCGTATGTATGGCAAATGGACCGATTTTAATGAGGTAATATATGAAAATAAAACAAAATAGTATTAAATTTAGATTTATTGGCAACCTAATAGTCGTTTTTGTTTTTTTAACATTGCTTATTTCTATTTTACAGATATTTTTGATAAACAACCTTGTCATTAAGGCTTCCAATGAAAGAATAAAATTAAATATAAGGTCAGGTTGGTATTACTTTGAAGAAAAAAAAACGGAAATTAGAAATTATTCTTGATTTTTTGCAACATCATATCCTCTTACAAAAGGGTAATATTGAAGTAATTTCAATGGATATGCAAAATCTGTTGTCAAAATATGCACAGAGCAAAGATATTGATTATCTCTGGGTAATTCCAACTGATATATACAAATCAGATGAAAATATATTTAAGGAAATAGAAAGTTTTTTTAGCAAGAAAAACCCTGAAAGTTCATCAGGATATATAAAAAAAGACTTCACAAAACTCACCGAGAAGATTCCATTTAGTTTTCAATCTGTAAAGAGTATCCCTGAGGGGAAACTTATCTCAATTTATTCTAACAGACGAATTCTTTTAGAGCATAATAAGGGAGAAAATAAAGAAGTAATTTTAATTGCGGGTAGTTGGTTAGACGGAGCCAACTATTTTGTGGATCAAATTCAAAATCTTGTGTTTGAAGATCGCTTTTATAAAGGACGAAGAGTCGGCACAGTAACCATTTTCAATGGTTCAAAACGAATTGCTACTACAGTATTATTGCCGGATGGACAGAGGGCTATCGGAACACAGGTATCCGAAGAGGTAAAAGAGCAAACCTTAATAAGAGGCATTCCGTGGATAGGAAGAGCCAAGGTCTTGGACAACTGGTACCTGGCTTGTTACGAACCTATACGCGATATACACGGAAACATTATTGGTATGTTATATATGGGCGAATTAGAAGCCCTAACGAAAGATACCCGAACATTTGTTGTATTTATAACCGTCGCAATTATTTTATTTACTATGTCTATCGCTCTGGTTGTTCGGTTGAAACAGACCACCCGATTATTAAAGCGAATTTATAAATTAAGAAACTCCGCTAACGAGTTTGCAAAAGGGAATTATTCTATAAGGGCAGAAGGAGATACTATTGGAGATGAAATATCCGAGTTGGTTGCAGTTTTTAATTCTATGTTAGAGACTATAGAGAAAGATAGAGAACAACTCATTAAACAGCAAGAACTAATTGAAGAAGCCAATGCAAACTACCTCGATATGTTAGGTTTTGTAACCCATGAACTACGAAATAGCTTGGGTTCCGCTCTCTTCAACATAGCCTCCTTAAAGGAAGGAGCATTCGGAGAAGTTTCCACAGAGGTAAAAGAAGGTCTTGACATTGTTGAAGATAGCCTGAAATACTTAAAAGAGATAACCAATAACTATCTGCAATTGTCTCGTTTGGAACAGGGGGATTTATATTTTGAAAAGCGAGAAGTGAATCTATTAAATGATGTGATCAATCCCATTTTGAGTGAAATGTCAAAACTACTGGAAGCAAAACATATAAATGTTATAAATGAAGTAACAGAAGAATTTACAATGCCTGCGGATATAAATTTAATGAGAGTTGTTTATGAAAATCTATTAGGAAATGCTATTAAATACGGTAAAGAAGGCGGAAATATTAAAATCTCTGCAACGCGGACAGATATGGGCAAAATTCAATTAATCGTTTGGAACGATGGTTCATCTATCGAACCCCAGGTAATAACTTCGCTATTTCATCGGTTCAGAAGATATGATACCAAAACTCCAGAAGGGAAAAAAGGAGCAGGTTTGGGCTTATTTATTGTAAGGCGAATAGTAGAATTACATGGGGGAGAAATTGCTGTCCAATCTACTCCAGAAAATGGAACTTCTTTTATTATAACTATCCCATTTTAATTTATATTTAAAATTATGGAAGTGTTTATTTTAAAAATAAAATTCCTGATTTATGTGAAATATAAATTGTAAAAGAGAATAAATAGTTATTTAAGATTTTGAGTTAGCATTTCTTTGATGTTGGCACAGGCTTTATCAATTAATTCTTCACCTGTTCCTGCGGGAACCCATGAAAACATAGGGTCGGCTCCGTATCCGCCTTCTTCAACGGCTTCTACTGTGGGGATATAAAGAGAATGCCCATTACAGTATCCTAAGAATAGTGTCTTTTTTGCTGAAGAATTGGCTTTTAAACGGACGGCAAGTCCGGAGAAAAATTCGCCAGAACCACCAACGAGTGATAATTCTCTATTTATAAGGGCAGTTGTCAGAGTTACAGAAACGGTATTATTAGAAAACTCTTTCAACAACGCGTTGATAAGTTCCGGAAAAAATCCCTGCTTATATATTGCCATAGTAAGAGAATTTGTTGTATCCATGCGAGAAGGATAAGTAAATCTTTCAGATTTAAACTGTATTAATGGCTGTGTAGGAGCAGTAGGATGAATTGTTTTATAAAGTTCAGCAGAATATTCTCCGATAGCGTTTCCAAAACCAATCATTCCTTTGCGTTGGTCATTGGTATTGGGGGACATATCTCCTGCAGAACCCTGAAGAAATATGCACGGAACATTAAGTAATTCTTCAAATTTCTTCTGCATAATACCCGCCCAATCAGAACTCCAACGACGGTCAAATATATCATCAAGTACCGGATGTGCAGAAAAATTAATCATTGCTGCAATAGGTTTGTCATCTATAGTATCTATACGAATTACGGTTAGTTCAGGGTCACGCATTTTTTGAGGTTTCTTTGAAACACGATTGCGATTTAAGTCGGTCTGTTCGCTTGTCCAACCGATTTTTGCTGGGACAAGTTTTGTCGTTGCTTCGGATATCGCCATACAAATTTTATTTTCAAGATCTTCGACATATTGTATGGCTTTATCAAATTTACCCTGTCCGCAATCGGGTTCATTAATTAATTCGATAACAGGTCCATGATGGGTATGTGAACCAACAAGCATAACATAAGAAACACTGCAATCTTTTTTCACTTGTTCTATTATCTTTTCCATAGACCTTTGTGTAGGAGAACGACCTAAATCCATTCCACCAACAGCAAGACGATTTGTTCCATCGTCAAATACAACAACTTTGAAATTCAATGGATATTTTGTGCCTTCGGCAGGCAAATCATGTCTTGCTCCATATCCCCACATTGGAACACCTGCAGGTGGTGTAATATCTACCATAGCAAAGCCTGCTTTAAATACAGGTTCAGAATAGGCAAAAGTAATTGAGAATAGACATAAGAAAAAGATGAATAGAAATGTTTTTTTAATTGTATATGAAGCCATAATAAACTCCTTAAAGCAGATATTTTTTTATATTAGACACGAATAAAAAACAAATTGTTTCAATAGGATTATTCGCGAGAAATGTAGATATGCGAGAATTTGTAGAGGAATAGGAGTTGTTATTGACCTATATATTTTTTTAGGACATTGTTTGGAATTTCCCAGAATTTTATCCGTTCCCGTCGCCATGTGTACGATATGCCAATCCCCTTCCGAGTAGTAATAATTGCAGGATAAGAATATTCGTGGGTGGGGATTAAATCCTTTTCAAGGTAAACAAATTCTGTCCATGTTTTGCCGTTATCCTTAGAATAGGCAAGCATTAATTGATTACGAGGTCCCCAATTTCCTGCGATAGGGTTATAAACCAGCCATAAGGTGCCATCTATATTTTTAATAAGGTCAATCCCACTATTATTGTTAGGTAAATCTGTTCGGTAAACTTTTCCCCATGTTTTTCCCCCATCTTCAGAGTCGCATCTTGCAATACAACCACCTGTAGAACGCATGAGGGCGTGGACATGATTAGGCTGGGATTCCCAGAAAGTCGGTTGTATAACACCTTTTCCACGAATTCCAGAAGATTCTAAATCCCAATCATCACTTCGCATCCATGTGATACCTTTATCATTAGTCCTGTCCGCAAAGCAATGCCAAACTTTGATTTCAGTTGAAGCAGGAGCAAGCCAGGTTCCATCATGCAGGATAATAGGTTTGTTTTTTACTGGACCTCTACCGCCAATATCTCCATGAATAAGTTCTATGGGTTCTGTCCATGTCTTCCCATTGTCTTCCGTTTTCATCCAATAAGTAGACCAATTAGGGACATCCTTTCCCACTTTAAAAAACAAATAGATAATATTATCCTGGTCCTTAAACAAAACAGGATTCCAATGTGCCTCCTCACGAACTTTGGCTATTATTTTTGGAGAAGTCCATTTGTTGCCATTCCATTGAGATAGCCAAATAGCCACATCCGGGTTTTTTTCTTTTGTCCCACCAAACCATGCAGAGAGGATTTCCCCTTCTGCTGTTTCAACTATTGTGGAAGCATGACATTCTTTAAAAGGTCGTTCATCTTCAAAAACATAATTTACAGTTCCTCCCTCATTTTGAACTGCTGATATAAAATCTTCGGTTGATATTATAGGAGGATTATGTAAAACGACACATGAAGAGAGGAGTAAACAAAATAAAGTCATAAGAAAACTCCCAAATAGGAAATTTTTAATGTTCATTTTAATCATACTTACAACCAAACGAATAAAACAAATATAGATGCAGGAATAACTGCAATAAGGGTGAATGGAATAGAAATTTTTATCCATTGCATAAAAGATACATGATACCCCTCCTTTTTCAGCAATCCTGTTCCCACAATATTTGCGGATGCACCAATGGGTGTTATATTTCCTCCGAGACTGGCACCAATAAGTAAACCAAAATAAAGTAATGTCGGATTAAAACCTCCTTTTTCAGCAAGGACTGTTGTGATAGGAAGCATGGCAGCAAGGTAAGGAACATTGTCAATAAATCCGGACAAAACTATAGATATAATGATAAGAGCAATATATATTACGAGTTTGTTACTTCCTACAGATATGTATATAAACTCTGCAATATCATTTGTCCAACCAAATTTATTTAAGGTGCCAACCATTATAAAAACGCCAATCAAGAAGAATGTTGTATGCCAATCCAGTTCTTTAATAGTGTCTCTTATCGAAATATTGTTTGACCACTTTGCCCAGATTAGCCCAATAAAAGCAATTACTATGCAAATAAATCCTGCAGATGTAAAAAAGGTTTCTTCAAAAAAAGATGCAAGGGCAAGTAAAAAAATCAACAATACAAGAAAGATCGTAGGTATCCATGATTTGATAGGTTCAATGTCAACTTCCTGTTCACTTTTATATTTTTTGAATATCCAATAAAGAAATGTTAAAGAAGTAATAGCACCTATTTGTATTGCAAAGAAAATTCCAGGTTTACCATGGTGAAAAAAGAAATCTAAGAAATTAAGATGCGCATACCCCGCTAGAATCATACTAGGTGGGTCACCAATTAAAGTTGCGGTTCCCTGCAAATTACTTGAAATTGCAACACCGATTATTAGTTCTCGCGGGTCAATTTTTAACCGTTTTGCTAATTCAAAACATATAGGAGCAATAATAAGGACAGTAGCAACATTTTCCACAAATGCAGAAATAAATGAAGCTAGTCCGCAAATTATCAAAAGTGCTACGGGAGTACTCATTTTTTTATGAATAAGATAAGTGGCTAAAAAGGCAGGACAACGACTATCAATAAAAATATCAGCGAGAAAAAGCATACCCACAAAAATACCCATGACATTCCAGTTAATGGCGAAAAAAATCTCTGTGGGAGACATTATCCCTGAAAACAAAATAATAGAAGAGCCAATAATCGCGATAATACTTCTTCGCGAAGGCAAGATGAAAAAAAGTAGATATGTAAAAATAAAAAGTATTAAAGAAATATATTTAGGATCAAACATAATAATAACAGGTAAAGAGTTGATGAGATGAGATTATAACATAATATAAAATTGTATATATAATCGCCTCTATTTTACCCCTTTTTCTTTTAAAAATGGACCGTATTTTTTATCCGTTCCTTGAATATGTTTTATCAACCATTCTTTTAAGAAGTTTGCAACATTTGAAGTGATGATAAGATTTCCTTTTTGAACTTCACTACTAAATTCCTGAACTTTTTTAACAAAGAGTTCATGTTCTTTTTTATGTTGTGGAAGTTCCGGATAACCATGTTGCTGCATCAGTTTTTCTTCAGTTCCGAAATGAGTAATCGTATAGCCTGCCATTTCGTTAACGATTTTCCCAATAACTTCTTTTCCTTTTCCTGTACTCATTGCTTCGTATAATTGATTTATCATATTGACCAAGTTTTTATGTTGAGCATCAATTTGAAGTATTCCTATATTCAAGCTATCATTCCAATTAAGAAAAGCCATGATATACTCTCCTATTTGATTATTTAATGCCTGCTGATTTCATACTGGATTCGTATTTCTTATCCATACCTTGAATATGATTTACTAACCAATCTTTCAAAAAATTAGAAACGGAAAGCGGAAGTGCTAAAGAACCTTTTTCTAAATCCGATTGATATTTTTTTATCTGGTTTACAAAATTAGAATGCTGTTGTTTTTGCAAAGCCAGTCCTTCATACTTACATTGTTCCATTAGTTTTTCTTCTGCGGTAAAATGAGTAACAGTGTAATTATGTAGTTCTAATAAGACAGGAGCAATAACATCTTTCCCTTTCCCTTCACGCATAGCATCATGCAACCGATTTATAATGTTAATCAGTTTTTGATGTTGAGCGTCCATAGAGGGAATTCCAACACTTAATGAACTATTCCAATTCAATAAGGGCATAAGTAATCTCCTTTAATTAATTTTGACTTAACATTAAACTTTATATAAAATTATTTAATGAAAAATCAAATAGAGAAAGATAACAAATGAATCGAAGAGATTTTATTGAAAGAACACTTAAAACAGTAACTACTGCAAGCATATTAACTAAAGTAGGTTTTTCAGAAGAGTCTGAAAAGAAACAATCTTCATGGAAAATACCTCCGGGAACAAAAGTCCCGACAAAGAAATTAGGTAAGACAGACATTGATACACCTATCCTGATTATGGGATGTTGTCAAAATCTTGACCCTGTATACGATCGAAGATTACACCGTGCTTATGAATTAGGTGTAAATCATTTAGATACCGCTCAAATGTATGCAGAAGGACAATCCCATAAAACGATAGCACCCTTTATTAAGCAAATCGGGGATAGAAAGAAACTAATCATTGCGTCCAAAGTCCATCAGACAGAAAATAATGCCTCTCCCGAGAAATTCGTAGAAAATATAAATTCTTCTCTTGAAGAATTGGAAACAGATTATTTAGATATTTTTTACATGCATATTGTTAAACACGAGCGATTTTTAGATAAGGAATTTATTGAAATGGGAGAAAAATTAAAAAAAGAAGGTAAAATTCGCTATTTTGGCTTTAGTGCTCATCATGGGAACGCCCATGAACTTATGATGAAAGCCAGCAAGTTAGGAGGTGGAATTGATGTAATTATGTTTAAGTATAGTTTCCGTGAAATGGGAAAAGATAATTTAAATCGGGCTATAGATGCATGTGCAAAAGCAGGAATAGGTTTGGTAGCTATGAAAACATTGGGTAGTATTCCCGATGATGGCGAAGAATTAATCCCCTGGACATCAAAAAATTTTACAAAAATACAGGCAAAATTAAAAGCAGTATGGGAGGATGAACGAATCGCAGGTATTGCATCACAAATGGGGAATGTCCAACATGTACATGAAAATGCTTATGCCGCAATAACTCCTATGAAATTAACAGAGTTAGAGAAACAGGAACTGAAAAATATTGCAGAAAAGACCCAACATCTTTATTGTGCAGGTTGTAACCACCATTGTGAAAATGGTATGCAGGAAGAACTTCATGTGCAAGATGTGTGGAGATGTTTGCTGTATGCTAAGGGGTATGGAGATGAAAAATGGGCTCGATATTGTTATCGGGATATTGAGAAATATGTGAAAAAATTATCTGTGGAACATCTTCAAACTGCAATGCAACAATGTCCCTATCATTTAGATATCCCAAGACTTTTTTCTTCTGCAAAAGATATGTTTCGTTAATTCAAAAAATTCTATTTAATCTAATGTAAAAATATAAGGGTTATTTATTTAAAATTTAATTATATATTTCAATAAAAAAAATGAAATATATTTAAATTTTATTGGTATATAATAGTAGTAGATATACAAACAAAAAGGAGAATGCCCTATGTTTATTTCACCATTTGATACATTACGAGTGCTACCTCGAAAACTGATGATGGAAGTATGGCGTCGTCTAAATACAGGGTTAAATGAAGGTGAGCCATGGGAACCCCTTGCCGATGTTTACGAAACAAATACAGATTATTATGTGTTTGTAGAATTGCCGGGAGTAAAGAAGGAAGATATTGTATTGACTATTGATAAAAACAAGTTGAGTGTACGCGGTAATAAAGTAAAAAGAGTAGATGAAGATGATGAAAAAACAGTTTTCTGTGAATGCCTGTATGGGAGTTTTGAAAAAGTTATTGAACTCGCTGATGAGATAGAGGAAGATAAAGTTAATGCAGAAATGCAAATGGGTTTGCTTAAGATAACAATGCCCAAAAAATCAGTTTCTGTAGGAAAAAGAATTATAGTTTCAGGAGAATAGCAGAATTACTGATTATTTACAGGTGCTACGGATAATATCCAGTCCGACCAGATGATTTGTGGTGTTCCATCAGGTGCATAAGCACAGAAAAAATAGGTGTCTCCCTGTTCTATCTTAAATTCCTTTTCAAGATGAATAGGTTTATTCAATTCACCAGCAATTTCTATGAGAGGGTCTATAAAAGGTTCCATTTTCCCGGGTTCGGATATTTTCCATACGCCTATATTAACTTTTGGACCTTTTAATAATGTGGCATTTACAGAAAAGATATAATTATTTGGCTGTAAATCAGATAAAGAAGTGCGAAACATATTACCAATATCAACACCCGCATCTGCTTTTATCCATTTCTGAACAACTTCATAGCCCGTTCCCTTTTTTGCCCTTTTATTTACATAAGAGTATTGAGAAAACGGGGGCAAAAAACCCGAAGGGACCCGTGTCCCAGATAACCATTCTATGAAGGCACCGTTTTTAATAATATTATTAATTGGATCAGATATAGGTTGGACTTCTAAAACTTTAAATTCCCCTTTTAATTTTGTTTCCTGAACAATAGCATTGGAACAGGAAAGAAGAGACAGAGTTATGATTAGGAAAAAAGGCTGTTTTGTAAAAAATGACATTTTCATTCCTTATTAAATGAGTTTCTAAAAATAGTAAAATTATTAATTTAAGAAAATTAAACCTAAAAAAAGTAATTATAGTCAAATATGCATATATACTTGTAAAACAATCAAAGGAGTAGTTTATGTTGACAAAGAATATCAAAAATTATTATTTAAGGGTGATTCTAAGTGTAATTTTACTGGTTTTTATTTCTTTTAATTTATTTTCTGAAGATGTAGAAGTCAATATCGTCTATACAAATGATATTCATGACCATATTCGCCCGGGTTATATGGGTGTTGGAGGAATTCCCTATATTGCAGGTTTTGTAAATAAAGTGAGGGCAATAAACCCGAATGTGTTGTTGCTTGATGCAGGTGATTTAATGGATAAAGGGGATATGGTAACAGATTTAACCGATGGAGAAATGATGTATAAAGTTGTAGAGAAAATGAAATATGATGTGATGGTCATTGGAAATCATGATTATGATAAAGGAATTAAACGACTTTGCGAATTGAGAGAATTAGCCCCTTCGGTAGAATTTGTAGGAACAAATTATAAAGAGGGTTTAGAACATTGTTACAAACCATGGGTTGTAAAAAAAATAGGTAACTTATCCATAGGTTTTGTAGGTGTTGTAAAATTAGGAGGTGAAGAACTGAAAGTTGCCAGAGAGGCTATACCCGAACTGAAAAATGCAGTTGAAGAACTAAAAAAACAGGATTGCCATCTTATTATTGCCTTATGTCATCTGGGAAGCAATACCTGTGCAGAACTGTCTAAAAAAATCCCTGAAATCTCCATATTTATTTCAGGGCATACACATGAATTGTTAAAAGATGCAAGACTGTGTTCGGATACCAATGCAATTATCGTTCAAGCGGGTTCGTATGCTATGTATGCAGGACAATTAAAATTAATGGTAGATGATGAAAAACAAAAGATTACCAGATATACAAACCAGATAGTAGAACTAAAACACGACATTGTAGAACCCGATAAAGAAATTTTAGATTGGGTATTTGCGGAAGAGAAGAGAATTTGTCCAATTGCTTCCGAATTTTTGATAAATAACAAAAAACTGATTAATACAAGTCAGATTGGAATACTAGCTGCTAATGCGATAAAAGAAAGAAGCAATGCCGATATCGCATTTTGTCATCCACGATTACTTATTCGTAGCACATTTTCACCCACAAAATTAGATTACAATTCAGTCTACCTAACAGCAGGACATCGCGCTAAAGAACTGGTTGAAATAACATTAACGGGAAAACAAATAGAGCAATATCTGGTAGATTTACTTAAATATGGCTGGAGTAGAACCGAGTGGGCAGGAATAAATGCGGAATATGAAAGGACTTTTCCACCAGATAAGGTTGCAATTAAAACAGATTTAGTTGCAGAAAAAAAGTATAAAGTAGTGCTTGCAAAAATGGAATTTGAAAATCGCTTACTACGCTCTTTGGAAAAGAATGAGGGAAATAATATTGATGAAATTAAAGAAGGGCTGAAAAAATGTGATTTTACTTACTTCGATGCAGTATCAAAATATATCGAAAATATTCGAGAAAGTGGAATTAGCTTAGATGAATATATGGAAAAGATGAAAATAAACGGAGGAAATGATAAAGAGGATAAAGAATACAACGCAGAGCAATGATTTCTGTTTCAAATACACTCCAAAGTAAATCTTTGATAGAATAGATATATACTTTTGGAGTATTTTTAAGTGAATATACAGGATATTATAAAGACATCAGGGATAGAGATTGTTGTTAGCGGGGAAAAAATGGATATAGAAAGGGTATTTGCAGGAGACCGAATTAGTGATTTAATTCATTCTGCTGACGAAAGGACATTGATAATTACACATTTAAATCACATATCCCTTGTTCAGTTATTTAATATATTTGAGGTGCCTGGTATATGTCTTATTACAGATACAGACCCCATCTGTGAATTAATAGAAAGTGCGAAGGAAAATAAAGCCTTTCTTTTGGTATCTTCCTTAGAGATGTACGAAACCTGTGGGGTTATTTATGCAATATTTCAAAAGGGAAATACCTATCAATGATTACAGGTTCTTATTCAGTGAAAAAAGGCGATTATTTAAGTGGAGGACAGGTTTCTTCAAAAATTAAAGAGATATTAAGTAAGTTAGGAATAGCCTCAGAAATAATCAGAAAGATTATGATTGCTGTTTATGAGGCAGAGATGAATGTCATTATCCATTCTTACGGCGGAGAAATTAGTTTTGTAATAGATGACGAGAAGATTGAAGTTACGGTTAAAGATACAGGACCCGGCATTCCACGAATTGACCTTGCTATTCAAGAGGGATACTCTACGGCACCTGATGAGGCAAAAGAAATGGGATTCGGAGCAGGAATGGGTTTACCCAACATAAAGAAAAATTCAGATTACTTTGTTATTCATAGTGAACCCACAGGTACTTTATTAAAAATACTTATACTTGTAAAATCAGACAAGGATTTTTCAAAAGTTGATAGTTATGTTCATGTAACAGTGGAAAAATGTAAAAAGTGTTTGCGATGTATATCAAGATGTCCTACCGAAGCCATAAGACTATATGAAAACAACTTACATATTTTATCCCACCATTGTATCAATTGCAACGAATGTATCAGGATATGTCCTACAAGAGTATTTGATTTGAAATACTACGAGAAAAACTGTAAGGAAGACAAACAGAAGATATTTATTGCACCTTCACCGTGGATTGCCTCAGTTTTAATCAATTACTCATGGGAGGAGTTTGAAGAGGAAATATACCATAAAAAAGGATTTAAAATATTTCCATTAGCCTTGTGGGAAGATGTATTGATAGAAGAGACACAAAGATATATTGAGAACAATGAAAAAGTAAAGTTTCCTTTAATATTGCCTGTTTGTCCTGCAGTTTTATATTGGATACAAACAGAATATCCCGCATTAATAGAAAATATTGCCCCTTATTTAGGACCTGTGGAAACGGCAATAAATAGTTTTCCTGAACAAAGAAATATTTCCTTCGTGCCTTCGTGTCCCGCACAAATGTCTGCGATTAATAGCAATAAAAATTCAAATATGGGTATTAACATGATTCCTCCACAAGAATCGTATGAAGTAATAAAGGATATATGCAAAAGTATTAACAAGAAAAAGGAGATAGATAAAATACATAATATAGATGGTAAGAAGAATGAAAGTGATGGTGTAATAACGGTGTCTGGAATAGAACAGGTTAAAACATTTTTAGAAAATATGGAAAAGAAAAAATTACCTATCCATATAAAAACAGTGGAATTATATGCTTGCTATAATGGCTGTTTTGGTTCTCCGTATTGGATAGAAGAACCCACAATGGCAAAGATTATTTTTGATTCGTTTTGGAAAAAACAAAGACAAAGGTATGAAAAGAAAAAAATAGATGCTATATTCAGGGTGTCTACTATCAACTCGAGAAAAGGTGTAAGACTTGATGAGGATGTAATAGTAGCCATTCAGAAACTTAGTGAGATAGAAAAAATAAATAAAAAATTGCCCGGATATGATTGTGGGGTTTGTGGTGCACCCTCATGCTTAAACTTTGCAGAAGATATTGTAGTGATGCAGAAAGACATCAATGGTTGTCCATATTTGAACAAAACATAAAAATGGAGATAGATTTATGAGTATGAAATTAAAAGAAATTTGTGAAAAATTGGACTTACAACTCCTTACCCCTGAGATTGCTGGTTTGTTAGATAGAGAAGTCAGTGAAGGGTATGTATCAGATTTATTAAGTGATGTTTTAGCAAATGCTAAAAAAGGGTCCATTCTAATTACATTACAGACACATATCAATGTGATAGCAGTATGTGTTCATGCGGAACTCTCTGCGGTTATATTTATACAAAACCGTATGCCTGAAGAAAATGTAATTAAGAAAGCAGAACAAGAACAAATATTGTTATTTTCATCATCCGATACGGCATTTAATATTGTTGGGAAATTGTATAAGTTGGGTATAAGAGGATAATATTTTGTCCGTAATATTTGCTGACTTACATATTCATTCTGTATTATCACCCTGTGCAGACCGCATGATGCTGCCCCAATATATATATCCAAAGTTAATAGAAAAAGGGATAAATGTTTTTTCTATATGTGACCACAATAGTACAATGAATGTGCGAGCATTTTATGAATTTGGACAGAAACGATTTCCTCAGATTTTATTCCTTCCAGGAATAGAGATTACAACTGAAGAAGAAGTGCATATTTTAGGAATATTTGCTGATTTGGAGTGTGCAGAACATGTTGGAAATATTGTAAGGGAAACTTTGAGTGAAGAGATAACTAAAAAAGACTTTTTAGAACC
The DNA here is from genome assembly GCA_000493945.1 of Candidatus Hydrogenedens terephthalaticus JGI OTU-1. Taxonomy (GTDB): domain Bacteria; phylum Hydrogenedentota; class Hydrogenedentia; order Hydrogenedentales; family Hydrogenedentaceae; genus Hydrogenedens; species Hydrogenedens terephthalaticus. Next base: position 100,141 of record AWNW01000002.1, on the reverse strand, counting down.
TCAATTAGTTATTAATTCTGAAGGAGAAGTTATAGGTGAGGAAGAAAAACCTCTGTATTTAGCATCAGGTTTCAATTTAGAAAATGTGATTGCCTTATTAAGGGAACATAATGCAATTATTATTGCCAGTCATATAGACCGTCCTTCCTTTTCTATAACAAATCAATTAGGTTTTATCCCTCAAGATTTGTTCGATGTATTAGAAATATCTCCAATTTCAATTAAAAGAGTTGTAGAGAAGAAAGAATTTATTTTGAGAAATATTATTTACTCACTACCTCAAAATATTCCAATAATTACTTCTTCCGATGCCCATTCTCTTGATGAGATTGGACATGTTCGAACGAAAATATGCGTTGATAGTATTTCTTTTAACAGTATTAAAGAAGGAATAAAGAAAAACACAGTATTGGAGGTAACAGAATTTGATTGAGTTATCATTACATATTCTTGATTTAATAGAAAATTCGATTAATGCAGGTGCAGATGAAATAAAAGTTCTGCTGGATGTAAACGAAGAAAACGATTTGCTAACACTAACAATCGAGGACAACGGAAAAGGTTTTAGTGTAGAAGAAGAACAGTTATTTGACCCATTTTATACAACAAAAACATCAAAAGTAGTTGGTATGGGATTAAGTTTAGCCAAAAGTTCAGCAGAAAGAGCCGGTGGAGAAGTCGTTATTGGGAGAAGTAAAGATTTAGGAGGAGCTAAAGTAGTTTTGACTTTTGTATTATCGAATATTGACCGAATTCCCATAGGAGATTTAGGAAATTCCATTGCCGGAATGTTTGTTACAAACCCCAATATTAATATAAAGATTTATATCATTCTTAATAATCAAACACAATTATCAATTCACACGAAAGAATATCGAGAAAAATTCTCCGATAAAAGCGATATAGAGATATATCCGTTATTAGCGGAAGAAATAAATAATGTTATCAAAGCATTAAAAGTTTAGATATATTACTGATTTGGTTTTCTTATATTTTGTTTAAAAAGAATTAAAGTTAACATTAATGATTTGGCTGATGAAGGAAATTCTTTTAATGCCTTCGATAGTTCCAATAAATGTTTTTTATTAACTATATTTGTATTAAAAAATTTACATATTCTATCTTCAACATAAGGCAAAATCAGGAAGTTTTCTATTATTTGTCCTACGAGTGCAGGACTTAACGAATTCCTTTTAATTTTCCCTTTTGCTATTTCCTCCAATACAGATTTTATAGCAGGGTTAGTGTGTCGTTTGTTTTTCTCTAATAATTCGTGTGAAAGATTAATAAATAGCGGCATAGAGAAAAGTTCGTGAAAATAATTTTCTACTTCATATCGTAGGAGTTCCGAAATAAATGGGTGTTCAAAAGGAATGGAAAGATCAGAACTTAATCGTCGCAGAATATCCTGACTTTCTATTGCCAAACATTCCCAGCCAGGTAATTCTTTGTTTAAAAACATCCCAATATTATCTGGAATATAAAGCACAATTATTAATGTGTAGTCATTTTTTATTTGTTTACTTTCAATGTTCACACTCCCTTTTATCTGTTCCATAAAATATTTGATTGCTCTATGAGCAATTGATGGATATTCAAAAGGTTTTGCTGTCCTTATCATGGTTTCAATTACGAAGTATTTTCTTGTTGCTTCATAACTGATACTGAATATCCCTGTTTGAAAGTTAGGAGAGATAATAAAAGGAGAAATACTACAAAGAAGTATTGAAGAAAAAGTGAGTTCAGGTATTTTTAATATAGGAATGGATTTATCTATCCTAATCTCCATTTTATTGGGATTATTAATAAACGGACTTAAATATTCCCATATAGAATTAAAAAATATATGTATATCAGTTGTCTTATTCAAATTCCATGTGGATATATTGTTTTGGATATATCTTTCGATTTCATTTTCTAATAGGGAATAGAACGCAGGGTCTAACTCACTTAAAAGGTTATTAGGGTTATCTGGTAATTTAAACCCAGCAAGTTTGAAGATAATCTGATTTTGATTAACTTGTATTTTCCCACCATTTGTGCTTTTGGTCCATTGCATATCAATTAATGAAGTATTTAAGGGTAAAAAGTCATTAATTAAAACAAAGTTTGATAATTGTTCTAAGTTATTTGGTGAAAAAACAATAAGTTTCGGAATTAAAAAACCAACTTCTTGACTTTCCTCATAATGAATGGAAAGAATGTTTTTACCAATAATTTTATTAAACATAGAAAGACAATTTAATACGATTGTTTCATCAATATTCAGATGAACTGAATGAATTCCATTTCCAGTTTCTATATGAAGATTAAAACAGTCCTTTACCTGATTTAAGAAATCTTTAGTGTTTTTTAGAGTAAGTTTTGGTTGGGAAAAGAGTTGTAAAAAATCGTTAAAAGAGATGAAATTTTTAGATAGATTGCTTTTATCTTTAGAAAGGACTAAAAGAATATAAATATATGTTTTCAATAATAAAGCATTAATCATATTCATTTATTGAAAAGTTAATTTTTGGAAACATTATATCTTTTTGACATGTCATATTATATATAAAGTATACTTACACAACATTATACGAGGGTTATTTAAGTGGCTGACCGTATTTTACAAATCTTGGTGCAATATATATGTCTGCTATTCTGTCTGTCGGCACATGAAGCGGCACATGCGGCTGCTGCAGACCGATTTGGTGACCACACTGCGCGAATGTTGGGACGGTTAACTTTAAATCCTATAAAGCATGCTGACCCATTAGGTACTTTTATTTTGCCGTTAATGATGATGATAACACAATTTCCGTTTCTATTTGGATGGGCAAAACCCGTTCCTGTAAACATTCGGAATTTAAGAAATCCGAGACTTCATTCGGTCTTTGTCGCTATGGCGGGACCTTCAGCAAATTTGTTATTGGCTATAATATTTACTTTTGTTTTAAGACTAACTGTAATAATAAATGGCATTTCAACCCCAGATGAAATGTTTGCTTCACCAGCCTGTTTGGTATCCATTTCAATTGTTATGATAAATCTCGTTTTGCTTCTTTTCAATTGTATCCCCTTACCCCCTCTGGATGGACATCATGTCTTAAATTATTTTCTCCCTCCGGAAGGACAGCGTTTTTTACAACAAATGGGACCTTTTGGACTTATTATTGCAATAACCTTAGGTTCACGAATTATTTCTCCTCCTTTGCATTATATAGCAGGTTTTTTGCTTACTTTCGGATTGAAAGGCTTTAATCTACTTTAAAGGTGGGAGCATTCATTTTTTACTCAATCATTTTCCCAAGAATAGCCTAATTTAGTATACTATTTACCTGTCCTTTTGATTTTCCAGATTTTGTTTATAAGAGATTTATATTATTAAAGGAAGGTTTTTTATGGATTTACCCAAAAATTATGATGTTAAGAAAATTGAAGAAAATTGGATAAAAACCTGGAAAGAAACAGGGATATATCGTTGGGACCCTTCAAAAACGCGCGAAGAAACCTTCGTGGTAGATACACCTCCTCCCACTGTAAGTGGTTCTCTACATGTAGGGCATATGTTTAGTTATTCCCATCAAGATTTTATTGTTCGGTATCAAAGAATGAAAGGTAAAAATATCTTTTTCCCGATAGGATGGGATGATAATGGATTGCCCACAGAAAGACGAGTTCAAAACTACCTTAATGTCCGTTGTGAACCTTCAATGCCTTATGACCCCAATCTAAAAGTATCTCCAGGTAAAAAGGGGACACCCCCTCTGGCGGTGAGCAGAAAAAACTTTATAGAGTTGTGTGACCAGGTTATTGTTGAAGATGAAAAGGCATTTCGGAACTTATGGACAAGACTTGGAATGAGTTATGACTGGGACCTTGAATATGCAACAATTGACCGACATTGTCGCCTAATCTCTCAGGCAAGTTTCATTGAACTTTATAAAAAAGGGGAAATATATCAGGAAGAAAGACCCGTATTGTGGGATATAGATTATCAAACAGCGATTGCCCAAGCGGAACTTGTAGATAAAGAAGTTCCTTCCGCTTTTTACTATTTCCGTTTTCCTTTCCCTAATAGTAATGATTATCTTGTGATAGCAACTACACGGCCGGAATTACTCCCGGCTTGTGTGGCGGTTCTGGTGCATCCCAATGATGAGAGATATAAACAATATATAGGCAAAACAATTCTAACTCCGTTATTCCATGTTCCCGTCCCTATTATGGCTGATGAAAAAGCGGAACCAGACAAAGGAACAGGGGTAGTTATGGTGTGTACTTTTGGTGACCAGACCGATGTGGAGTGGTGGAAACAATTTAATTTGCCTTTGCGACAGATTGTGGCAAGGAATGGTACTTTGTTGCATGTGGAATTTGTAAGTGTTGATGAAAAGAAAAATGATTGTTCAGATACGGGACATTTAATAGTTCCTTCAAAAAATCCTCAAAAAGCCAATGAAATATATTCTAAAATGCAAGGACTATATACAGGAAATGCCAAGAAGGTTATTATCGAAATTGCAAATCAAACGGATGGTGTAATTGACCGTCCCGAAACCCAAATTACCCATGCGGTTCGTTTCTTTGAAAAAGGGGATAGACCTTTGGAAATTGTCCCCACACGACAATGGTATACAAGAATTATAGATAAAAAAGAGGCACTTATTGAGCAGGGCAAAAAAATAAGTTGGTATCCCGATTATATGTATAAACGATACGAACACTGGGTTGAAGGATTGAATCAAGATTGGTGTTTAAGCCGACAAAGATTTTTTGGTGTCCCTATTCCAGTATGGTATCCAATAAATGAAGATGGAGAAATAGTATATAGTAAACCTATTATGCCTGATATAAAAGACTTGCCAATTGACCCATTATCAGATGTCCCAGATGGTTATACAGAAGAGCAAAGAGATAAACCCAATGGCTTTACAGGAGAACCGGATGTTCTGGATACATGGGCTACAAGTTCTCTTACTCCGCAGATAGCAACGCATTGGTTCTTAAATCCAGAACGACATAAGAAATTATTCCCGATGGATATACGACCACAAGCCCATGATATTATTCGGACATGGGCATTTTACACTATTGTAAAAGCCTATCTTCATGACGGTGATATTCCTTGGAAAAATGTTGTGTTGAGTGGTTGGATATTAGACCCTGACCGTAAAAAGATGTCAAAAAGCCATGGGAATGTAGTAACACCCGAACCTCTGATTGAGCAACATGGAGCAGATAGCGTTCGTTATTGGTCAGCCAAAGCCCGATTGGGGGTAGATACCGCTTATGATGAACAGGCTTTTAAGGTGGGTAGAAAACTATGCACAAAGTTATTTAATGCAAGTAAGTTTGCAATTATGCAACTCCAAAATATTGATAGAGGATTATTAAAAAAAGAAGCCATACAAAACCCAATTGATATTGCGGTTATCAATGAACTGAAGACATGTATCCAAAGAGCCACAACCAGTTTTGAAGAATTTGATTATGCTCAATCATTAATGTTGACAGAGGAATTTTTCTGGAGCGTCTTCTGTGATAATTATTTAGAAATTATAAAACCTCGTGTGTATCAAACAGAATTAAATGAAGAACGGCTTTCTGCTTGTAGTGCTTTGCGTTTAATACATCGTGCTATTGTTCGTTTATTTGCTCCCTATTTGCCCTATATAACAGAAGAAGTATGGAGTTGGGAATACTCAGATGACGAGGATATGGCAAATTCTGTTCACAGAAGTCCATGGCCATCTTTACAAGAATTTGATGGTATTCCTACAGCAAAACATTCGGAATTATACGAAGTCCTTATTGCACTGATTAATCCCATTAGAAAAGCAAAAGCCGATGCGAATATAAGTTTGGCAGCACCTGTTACAAAGATAGAAGTTAAGTGCCCTTCAGCAATGAATGAAGTATGTCAAATACTCTTAAAAGATGTTGTGGCAATGCTTCATGTGAATGAATATAGAGTAATAGAAGGAAATCAAAAGATAGAAGTTCTTGTTAATATTTAGCAATATCTCTAATTTTTAATTGGTATAATAAGAATTGGGTTGTAATCTAATAAGTATTAGGTGAAAAAATGAATAACTTCATAAAAAGTAGTATTTTAAAGTCCAAAATTAGAAAAGAATATGTAAATATAAAAGGAAAAGACTTTCATTTTTTTATACCTGTAAAAAAAATAAGGATTAACGAAAGTATTATTCCGGATGAAATAAAAACAAAATCTCCAATAAAAACTCCTGAATACTATATCTATGATACAGCGGGACCTTATGAAAGTATGGGAGAATTATCCGATTTTCAGATTGGAATTCCCAAAATACGAGAGGAGTGGATGAAATTAAGGGAACAAGTACAAATTATTCAAAAAGAAAATAAGACAATACGGAAAGCAAAACATGGAGAACGGGTAACCCAGCGATACTATGCGAAAAAAGGTATCATTACTCCAGAGATGGAGTATGTAGCATACCGTGAAAGTATTGAGATAACGCAGAATAAAATATGGATTGAGTGGTTATGGAAAGAAAAATCAGAAGAAATTATAGAGAAAGCAGTTATTTCCCCGGAGTGGATTTGTAAACAGGTAGCAGAAGGAAAAATTATTATACCTGCAAATATTAATCACCCTGAATTAGAACCAATGGGAATTGGACAGGGACTACGAACAAAGATTAATGCAAATATAGGTAATTCCGCTATTCGGAGTGGAATAAAAGAGGAAGTCGAAAAAATGATTTGGGCAGTGATGTGTGGTGCTGATACCGTTATGGATTTAAGCACAGGTGAAGAAATTGAATCTATTAGGGAGGCGATAATTCGTAATTCCCCTGTTCCCATTGGGACAGTGCCGATTTATGAAGTTTTAGAAAAAGCGGAAGGAAACCCTGAAAATATTTCATGGGAATTATATCGAGATATTCTTATTCAGCAAGCAGAACAGGGCGTAGATTATTTTACAATTCATGCAGGGTTACTGGAAGAACATTTGCCCTTGGTGGAAAAACGACTGGCAGGAATTGTTAGTCGGGGAGGTGCAATTATTGCACAATGGATGAAGGAACATAAACAACAAAATTTTACATATACCCACTGGGATGAGATTTGTGAAATATTATCTACTTATGATGTGGCAGTTTCAATTGGTGATGGTTTGAGACCGGGATGTATTTATGATGCCAATGATGAAGCACAATTTGCAGAATTAAAAATTCAAAGTGAACTTGCACGGAGAGCAGATAAATTTGATGTTCAGGTGATGCATGAAGGACCAGGACATATCCCTATGAATAAAATTTTAGACAATATTGAAATTCAAAAAGATTTGTGCAATTCCGCTCCATTTTATACATTGGGTCCTGTTGTAACGGATATTGCAACAGGATATGACCATATTAGTTCTGCTATTGGTGCTACACTTATCGGTTCTGCAGGAACTGCTATGTTATGTTATGTAACACCTAAGGAACATATAGGATTACCAGATAGGGAAGATGTAAGAGAAGGAGTAATTACATATAAAATATCGGCTCATGCCTCAGATATTGCAAAAGGTTTACCCTCGGCTTTTCTTCGTGATTGTCTTATGGCATTGGCAAGAGTTAAATTTTCATGGGAAGACCAGTTTGCCCTTGCATTAGATCCAGAAAAATCGTTGAAAATGTTTATGGAGAGTAACCCTTGTATAAAAGAAAATGGGGAAAATAAAATAAATCAAAACTATTGCACGATGTGTGGACCTAAATTTTGTGCCATGAAACTTTCTAAAACTAATGAATAACACCCAATACTATGAAAATCGGAAAGTATGAAATAGAAAAACCTTTATTTCTTGCCCCTATGGATGATATAACCGATTATCCTTTTCGTAATATCTGCAAGGAATGGGGCGCAGATGTTGTCGTTACGGAATTTGTGAGTGCAGAGGCAGTAATTAGAAATGTAGATAGGTCGTTGAAAAAAATGAGTTTTAATGAACAAGAAAGACCTATCGGTATTCAATTATATGGTAGTTCAGAATTGTCAATGGCAAATGCGGCTAAAACAGCCGAAAGTTATGCTCCCGATTTCATTGATATTAACGCAGGTTGTTGGGTAAAAAAAATTGCAAATAGGGGAGATGGTGCAGGTTTACTAAAAGACCTAAAAAAATTGGAACGGGTTTTATCTGAGGTAAAATCGAATACAAAACTACCTGTTACATTAAAAACGCGATTAGGTTGGGACGATAGTAATATTACTATTTTTGATGTTTTAGAAATTGCTTATAAAGTGGGTATTGATTTTATTACTGTGCATTTAAGGACAAGACAACAGGGTTTAAAGGGGAATGCGGATTGGTCATGGATACCAAAAATAAAAGAAAAATCGAAGATTCCTTTTGTAGCCAATGGAGATATAAAAACGCCGCAGGATGTTGAAAAATGTTTTGAATTAGGTGCAGATGGGGTTATGATAGGCAGGGCTGTTATCGGAAACCCCTTTTTATTTAAGCGTTGTAAATTATATTTAGAAAAAAAAGGTGAATACTTATCTGATCCAGACATCAAAGAACGGATAAAGTGGTGCCTTATACATTTTAGAAAGCATATTGAATATTACGGCGAACAGAGGGGAGTTCCTATATTTAGAAAGTTTTATAATGGTTATTTGCACGGTTATCCTTATATTGGAAAGATACGCACAGAGATTATGAATCTTAAATGTGCCCAGAAAATAGAAGAAATATTAATATCTGTTATGGAAAATCCAGAGAAGGTCAATGATATAGTTCATTCAGATGCAAACGAATAAAAGGAAAATATAATGTTAGAGAGATTAAAAAAGGAAGTTTTTGAGGCAAATTTACAGTTGGTTCAGGAAAAATTAGTAATTTTAACATGGGGAAATGCCAGTGGTATAGATAGAGAAAGTAATTTAGTAGTAATTAAACCCAGTGGAGTTCCTTATCACAAACTAAAAGTGCGGGATATGGTTGTTGTAGATATGGATGGAAAAATTATTGAGGGGGATTTAAAACCATCGGTAGATTTACCTATTCATCTGGCTATATATAGAAATATCCCCAATGCGGGTGGTGTTGTTCACACTCATTCCCATTTTGCCACATGTTGGGCTCAGGCAAGAAAGCCAATTCCATGCTTGGGAACTACTCATGCAGATTATTTTTTTGGAGATATCCCATTAACTGAAATGCCAAATACAGAAGACTATGAAAATTCTATTGGACAGCAGATTATTAAGTGTATTTTACAAAACGGTGTAGAAAGATGTAAGGCAGTTCTTGTCCCGGGACATGGTCCTTTTGTTTGGGGAGAGAATGTAGAGAAATCAGTTGAAACAGCCTTTGTCCTTGAGCAATTAGCAGAAATGGCATACCATACAATTATGATAAATGAAGGGAATATTAAAACATTAGAAGAAGTGTATTTAAGGAAGCATTATGAAAGAAAATGGGGGAAAGACGCATATTATGGACAAAAATAGTGTTTTTAATAAATATATAAATGAAAATAGTTAAATATAAATATTTATGTACCATTATAATATTATTCACTGTTATTGCTATGATTTCGTTCTCTTTGTTCGCTAAATATATTTTCCCAAATCTCCTATATCAAAGGACATCTTCTATTTATAGGACACCAGATTATTATCAGTGGAAATATGAAGATGTTATGATTCAGGTAGATAAAGAACAGACTCATGGGTGGTATATCCCTTATGAAGAATCAAAAGGTGTTATCCTTTTTTCACATGGAAATGCAGGAAATATAGCAGACCGATTGGAATCTGTAGGTATATTCCGAAAGTTAGGTTTAAGTGTTTTAGTTTATGATTATGGCGGGTATGGTAAGTCAACAGGGAAACCTTCAGAGGAAAGATGTTGCAAAGATGCTTTAGCTATGTGGAAATATCTAACAGAAACCAAAGGATATTCTCCCAAGAATATAATTCTTTTTGGTCGTTCTTTAGGAGGTGCAGTAACGGCAGATTTAGCGACGAAAGTAGAATGTGCGGGTGTAATCCTTGAAAGCACCTTCCTTTCAACAATTGATGTGGCAAGAGATATATTTTCATGGTTTCCAGAACGATTTGCAAAAGGAAATGAATTTTATACCAAAAAAAAGTTGAAGAAAATAAAATCCCCTGTTTTAGTTATTCATAGTCCCCAGGATACCGTTGTAAAATATTACCATGGGCAGAAAATATTTGAGTTGTTAGAGTGTGAAAAAGAGTTTTTAGAAATTGTAGGTGACCATAACGAAGGGTTTATCATAACAGGGGAAAAATATATCAATGGACTAAGAAATTTTGTAGAGAGAGTATTAAATTCATCTGGACAGGAATAGATTTTTATTGGATAAGTGTATAGTCTACAGTATTAAAGTCATTGTTATCCAAAATTCGTGCAACGATGAACAAAAAATCACTTAACCGATTATAAAACGGGATAAATACCTCATTAGTCTCATCAGGTTGGTTTTTTCTTAAAGAAATCAATCTGCGTTCAAATTCTCTTGCCACAGTGGTAACTATATCTGCATACGCAGAAACAGTATTACTGGCAGATGTAACAAACTTTCTTGGCAATTGAAGTTGCTCTTCTAATTGTGCTTGCCATTGCTCCAATTGATTCAGATGTTTTTGAGTTAGTCGAGGATGATTAGGTGGAGTTAATACACCCGAAGGGTCGGATATTTGGGTACCAGTGATAAAACAGCAATGTATGAGCCAGAGAAGGATGTCAGAAAGGAATATTTTATGGGGATTATCTGATTGTAATATTTGCAGTCGAAGATAAGATAAGTTAGCACGGAGACTATCCAAAGAACCCAGACATTCGATAATTTCCGAGTCTTTTGAGACCCAGTGTCCATCGGGTAATTTTGTTTTTCCTGTATCGCCTTGTTTTGTTGTAACATAAGATTTTTTCATATAAAAATACCTATTTAATAATTTCAATACCTATGGGACAATGATCAGAGCCAACAACATCGGATAGTATCCATGACCTTTTAATACGCTTCTTAAATGTTTCATTTACCACATGATAATCAATTCTCCAACCAATATTCCGAGCCCTTGCATTAGTTCGATAGGACCACCATGTATAATGTCCCCCTTCCTTACAAAACATACGAAAAGTATCCACGAAACCTGCATTTAAAAACTTTGTCATAGATTCTCTTTCTTCAGGATAATAGCCTGCATGATTTTCATTCTCTTTAGGTCTGGCAAGGTCAATCTCTGTATGGGCTATATTGAAATCTCCACACACGAGTATATTTTTTTTATCCTTTTTAACGAAATCAAGGAGTATTTTTTGCAATTTGTCAATAAACTCAAGTTTGTAAGAAAGTCGTTTTTTTTCTTCCTGACTATTAGGCCAGTATGAATTAATAAGAATAAAATCACCGAAATCGGCTATTTGCACCCTTCCTTCATCTGTAAAAGCAGGCTCATTTATTTCTATTATTTGAGCAGGTTTCTTTTTGCAGAAAAATGCAGTTCCACTATAACCAGGTTTTTTGGCAAAACTCCAATAAGTGTGATAATGTGAAGGTATAGGGAAAGAGTTGTCTTTTATATCAGAAGGTTTCAATTTGGTTTCTTGTAAACAAATAATATCTGGCGAAACTTCTTCAAGCCATTCAGTAAAGCCTTTTTTTAATATGGAACGAAATCCGTTAACATTCCATGAAAGTACAACCGTCATACATTTACTCCTAAATTCATGATAAATTTCTAATTAGTATAAGAAAAAAAATTATAATAAAACGAGTTTGAACCGTTATTGAGAAATATACAGGTATTATCTTTTAGAGAGATTAGGTATATTTCGAACTGTTGTATAATAAAAAACACATTTGCTATAATTATATTCCCCATGGCGGCGTAGCTCAGTTGGTTAGAGCAGCGGAATCATAATCCGCGTGTCCGGGGTTCGAATCCCTGCGCCGCCACTTTCTATTTATGTAAGGTCTTTTTGAGGGAGATAACTTATGAACTATGTTCCATTAGGGAAATCAGGCTTGAAAGTTTCTGAAGTTTGTCTGGGGACAATGACATTTGGTAATGAGGCAGATAAAGAAGTCAGTTGCAAAATTATGAATTATGCTTATGATATAGGAATAAATTTCTTTGATACCGCACATAACTATAATAAAGGGGAAACGGAGAAGATTGTAGGGGAATGGATAGGTAAAAAGCGAAAAGATATTATTCTTGCTTCTAAGGTATTTTTCCCCTCACAACAAGGGATAAATAACGAAGGATTATCTAAAAAAAACATCATACAATCTGTGGAGGAATCTTTGCGACGATTAAAAACAGAATACCTTGATATACTTTATCTTCATCATTGGGATGAATATACATCCATAGAGTATTCTTTAGAAGCAGTCCATACATTAATTATGCAGGGAAAAGTTCTTTATATGGGCATTTCTAACTTTTCTGCATGGCAAATAATGAAGGCAATCGCGGTGGCAAGAGAATACCATTATACCCCTGTTGTTTGCATCCAGCCTATGTATAGTCTTATCAAACGGCAGGTAGAGGTGGAAATTTTACCCTTAGCCAAACAAGAAAATCTTGCTGTAGTTCCATATAATATTCTGGGTGCAGGGATGTTAACTGGAAAATACTTAAAAGGGGAGAAGGGGAGATTAAATGAAAATAAGATGTACCAACAGCGCTATAGTAACCCAATGTATGAAGAGATTACACGGAAATTCGTTCAATATGCAGAGGAGAAAGGTTATTCCCCAGCCGTTTTAGCAGCAAGTTGGGTAAAAAGTAACCCTACGGTTACTTCCATTTTATTAGGAGCAAGGACTTTAGAACAATTCAAAGAAGTAATACAATGTGTTGATTTAAAACTATCTATGGAACAATGGAAGGAGATTTCAGAACTATCTTACCAACCACCGTTGCCTACGGATAGAGAACCTCTGGATGTTTATCGTTTAAGAGGCTGGTAATTAATCAATCATATTGTGCAAGATAAGGTTGCAATCGTTTAGTAAGGAATTCCCGCATTTCCTTTAAATTTTCGATTATTAAATCTATATTTTGTGCAGGAACAGGCTGTCTTCCAAAAATTCCCCGCACTTCAACGAAAAGTTCTTTTTTACTGTGACGGAAAGATTCAATAAGAACATGGTATATTCCAGGAGTATCATTTGACTCTGGAAAAACAAATCGTATCCCTGTTGTTGCTAAGGGTCTTCCAAAATGGTCAATCATAAGTTCCTGAGATTGATTTAATAATTTTTCCATAATGAAAGATTTTGCATCGTCATATCGAGTTAGTGCAAATGTTGAGCGTAGAGTTCCTGTATGGGCAAGAAAAACCATCTGGTTTCTAACCTGTAATATCTTAGGTCCTAATTCTTTTACTTTGTTTAAAAATTCAGTAAAAGTAATGGTTGTCCATTCTTCTATAATTATGGTTCGGTCTAAAAGAAAAAGGACTATGGATTGACTTCTATTCCCTCGTGTAGAGTAGAAGCGTGTTTGCATAGGAAAACTGAAATCAATGCTGTCATACGAGACAGGAGAACCAATTAAATCATAATAAAACCTTTGCAAAATTTCTTTATTTATAGGTGTCGGATTATGTATCAATTCAACAGAAAAATGAATAGGTCTGTCTTCTATATGCATGAAGAACTCCCAAAAGCGTTATAATTCAATTACAAATTAACAAGTTTATACCATTATAAAATAAAATGTTTTGGTAATAAAATAAGAAAGGAACTTAAATTGGAAGAAGGAAGAATACTTGCCATTGATTATGGTGAAGTTCGAATAGGACTCGCCATAAGTGACCCATTACGGATTTTCGCTTTTCCCCTAATGGTAATAGATTTAAGAAAAAATGCAGATTTTATAAAGACGATACAGGATATTATCAAAGAAAAAGAAGTTAAGAAAGTTATTATCGGTTATCCATTAAAAATGGATGGTAGTGAAGGGATACAAGCAGAAAAAGTAAAGGGTTTCATAGAGGAACTTAAAGCAGAAATTAATTTAGATATTGAAATGGTAGATGAAAGACTAACTACTACCGTGGCACAACGAGCATTAACGGATATAGGTATAGGACAGAAAAAACAAAGAGGTATTATAGATAAAATTGCGGCAGCGAAACTGTTAGAGACATATTTGGAATTAAATAAAGGGAAATAAAAAATATAAAGATATGAAAAAAATCATATTAAAAATTATACTTGTATGTTTATTTATAGCAATATGCTTGTCATTGTTAATAGGAATTGTTGTTGTAGGTGGATATATATATATTGTAAGAGAAGGTGTTCCCGGAGAACCTATTGAAATAACAGTTAACAAAGGAAATACTGCGAAGGATATTGCTTTTCTATTAAAAGAAAAAGGACTTATCCCCCATGAAATTCTCTTCTTAATCTTAATAAAAATGAAGGGGGGAGATAAAGATATAAAATATGGTATATATTCTATTCCAAAAGGGTATTCAGCCAAGCAAATATATGAACTTCTCTTAAAAGGTCCCATCCGTCCTATATATGCATATAAAATAACCGTTCCGGAGGGTTTAACAAATAAACAAATTTCCTTAATTGCACCAGATCCGCAAAAATTTTTAGAACTCGTAAATTCCAATGAATATGCAAAAGAAAAAAATATTCCGGGACCGACTGTGGAAGGCTTTTTAATGCCGGGAACATATCTATTTGAAGAGGTTCCCGATGCAAAGACCCTTGCAGATGTAATGATAAATCAATTTGAGAAAGAATGGGAAAAATTAATGGGAGAAAATGGATTTGAACTTTCCAATGAGGAAAAATATCAAAAAGTTATTGTAGCATCATTAATTGAAGAAGAAGCAAAAATAGATGAAGAACGCCCTCTTATTGCTCAGGTTATATATAATCGGTTAAAGAAAGATATGCCTCTTCAAATTGATGCAACATTACAATATGCCAATCAAAAATATGGTGTATTACTAACCAATGCTGATAAACAAATAGATTCTCTATATAATACATACAAATACAAAGGATTACCGCCAACTCCTATATCAAATCCCGGTCTACCCAGCTTACGCGCAGCCTTGTTCCCTGAATTAGGAGAATATCTTTATTTTGTATCTAATGCAGACGGAAAGACACATACATTTAGCAAAGATATGGATACACACACAGATGCAGTCATTCATTACCGTAAAGCAATAAAAAAGAAACAAAATATCAAAACAGAGTCTACTCAAAAATAGTGAATATTATTTATCTATTATTTTGTGTGCTTTTCTTTGACGATTGTGTAAAAGTAAGGTAGAAACGAAGAAGCAAATTATTATATCGCCCCAATATGAATTCTGATTATAATTAGGTCCACAGGAAATAATAAACCGTCTTTTAACACCTTTGCTAATTACCAGAGTTACCTCTGTATTTTTTGATACCTCTGTCCCAATTGCTGGTTCTGTTCGAACGATTTTCCCTTTTGGAATGTCTTTACTATATTCTTCTTTTATCGTATTGGAAACACGAAGTCCTGCAGAAATCAATATTTGAGTTGCTTCCTCAATAGACTTTCCTTTTACATCTGGAATTTGGACACCTTTTTCTCCTTCATTTTCTCCCTCATTTGTTCCTTCTGTAGAACCTTCTGTAGTTCCTTCTGATGAACCTTCAGGTGTGCCTTCAACAGTACCCTCACCTTCTACAGGGGTAACAGGTTTTAATGCAACAGATTCAGATTTCAAATCTCCTTCGGGAACATTTGTAATAACCTGTCGTGTTTCAAAATTAGGGGCAGTGATTCTTACGGTATATGTTCCATCAGGAATAGAAGGAAATGTATAAACGCCATTTGTATTCTGTGTTAATGGAGGATATACAGAAGGATTTATAGTTACAGTGGCATTCAGGATGGGGTCTCTATTATTTGCATTCCATACGACACAGACAAGTGAGGAGGCAATCATTGCTTTACCTTTGCCCAGATAATATTGGGTATCTAAATTCCCTTGAACTTGATTTGAAATTTCTCCAGCATCTTCTGTTCCCCAATCATTATTATGGGCAGTAATCTCATCAGTTCGTTCACTTATTATTGCTTTTCCTTCATTAAGATTAAATGTATTCCAGCCTGAATTGGGGTCATTAATATCACCTAAAGAATTAGAAGGATTAGAACTTCCCGAATTATCTTCGATATATATTCCGGTAGGATTGCTCTTTGTAGAAAGAGTAGATTTGAAAACGCATTTCCTTATAACAGGTATGCTATCAGCNATAAGAATTCCAATACTTAAATCCTGAAATAGACATCTTTCAATGATGGTGTTGTAAGGATTTCCACCTTCAACGGATATACCTATTTCAGAGCCTGTCCCAATGAAACGGACATTTCGAATATGCATAGAGGTATTGCCGCAATTCAGAAGTATAGTATTCGCGACTTCTGCTTTTTCCGAATTCATTAAAGGTGAAGTTATATTAGGTTTTATATCAATATTATAAATTTTTGCTTTATTGGCACCAGTAATGTTTCCATAGATAGTAGCACGATTATTTTCACCGTGTGCTGTTATTCCAATTAAAATAATATTTTCGGATAAGACAATATCCTCATAATAACTTCCAGGAAACAGCACAATAGAAGATTGCCTATTCTGTTTGGCAGGTATGTTTGTATTTATGCTGGCAAGAGTTGTTGAAATAGATGCACGAGGAGAATTTAATGTGCCAGGATTATCATCATCACCGAAATTCGATACATATTTTGCTTCCCATGGAGAATTGGAATTAATAGGATTGCTCTTTATAAGAAATTCTTCAAGATTGGATAGTCCATCTAAATCCGCATCTTCTTTAGCATCATTAAGTAATGGATTTAACTCGTATGTTACTTCAAAATAATCCGGCATACCATCATCATCGGTATCTGTATCCTGGTCTGATGTCCCTAAACAATTTTCTATGCAAAGAGATAACCCATCTCCATCTTCATCAGTAGGAGAAGTATCGTTAGAACATTGATTCTGGCACTGCTGTAATTGAGGAATATTACAATCAACGATAATGCTTCTGGTGAGTGTAGATGAAAACTCGTTTTCGTCATAGACTGTATAAGTAATAGTGTAAGTACCCGTAGAAAGAGTATTAACACTACCAGTAACATTTACCTCTATATTATTCAGGGAACATTGGTCAAAGGCAATGTACCCGGGGTCTGTCCATGTAGAACCGCAAGGGATCGTAATTTGTGGAGGACCTATTAGAATAAGTATCGGAGGTTTTGTGTCCTGAATAGTTATGTTTCTCACAGCATAAAGGGCAGGATGGTTTTCTGTTTCCGTTACCT
The DNA here is from genome assembly GCA_000493945.1 of Candidatus Hydrogenedens terephthalaticus JGI OTU-1. GTDB lineage: Bacteria > Hydrogenedentota > Hydrogenedentia > Hydrogenedentales > Hydrogenedentaceae > Hydrogenedens > Hydrogenedens terephthalaticus. The sequence goes on along the minus strand of AWNW01000002.1, from coordinate 82,792 downwards.
GATATTCAATAGTATATGTGCCGGGAGATGAATAATTAACATTATCTGTTACAATAATTTCATTGGAAATATCATTTCCTAATGAGTCGAAGGCTACTGCACCTGGGTCAATAAAAAATTCTCCACATTCTATTACCACATCCGATGGTCCTGTAAGAATGATTTGTGGAGAAGCAGAGATTACAATAACTCTACGGGTCACTTTTACTACATGTCCCTGATCATACGGGCTTATTACCGAATACTCTACAGTATATTCTCCTAACTGTTCGGTATTTACATTAGAGGAAATATCTACAAGGGAAGTTATATCCACATTACATCCATCTCTGGCTTCATATCCGGGTTCAATATAGGGTTGATTTAATGTTAAATACAACGGATTATCCCCTAAAAGTATAATTTTAGGTGGTGGGGCAGGGAATATTTCAAAGGCTCCAGCATCAGGCTTGCAACTCTCTCCCATAAGTATTCGGGGTTTGCGACGAATATCCTCATTAACAGCGCCGTATTCAAAAGATTGGGAAATTGGATCGCCAAGGTTTACAGCAGGTGATTCTAAAGATAAATTTAGATTACCAATTGATGTTTCGGACGGGTTCTCAATAAATAGAGGGTCTGTATCGAGTATACTATCGAATGAGGGGGGTAAAGATAGCAGACTAAAGTTTTGGATAATAGAATGGCTAAATATCAGATATTCCGGAGCAATAATTTCGGGATAATTTATTTGAACCTGTGTGTTTCCCTCGTTAGCCCAAATTATTGAGTTAAGTATCATCATCATGGATGTAGAGCCTTGAATATCTATAGTACTAATGTTCCCATTATTGGGGTTAATATTATTAGCAAATGTGCAATGTATAATTTTTAATGTGGATTCATTAGCAGAAATAGCAGAACCACTTCCCGAACATGAGTTATGGACAAATACGCAATTTGTTAGGTTTGCATACGAATTATCTATATAGATAGCACCTCCATCTCCAGATGATTTGTTTTTATAAAATTGAGAGCAAGAGATATGAACAGTAGAATCAGAAATATTTATGGCTCCACCATCACCGAGTATATTATTTCCATCTTCAAAAATGAGCCCATTTAATTCTATATTCATGCAAGATGTTATATTTAAGGTAGGGATTCCTAAAGTCCCTGTTCCTTTCACTTGAATAGGTAAAATCTTAGTTGGGTTTTCCCATGGATTTCTTTCATCTATGTTCGATTCAGAACCTGAAAAACCACCCCGCAAAATAATATTTGAAAGCCCATTTATTGTAATCCTTTCATAATATTCTCCTGTTTTAATCCATATTTCATCGTAATCATTAGCGGAACTAATGGCTTCTGAAATAGTATGGTAGCCTCTTGCCCATGAACTTCCATCAGTAGGGGTAGAAGAACTATTTGGATTTACATATATAACTTTACCTGATATGTTAAATGCGGATAAATAATGACATGGTAAATATGCAGGTGAGATAGTTTGACAGCCCTGTAGGGGAAAATCAGGTGATTCTGTTATGCCTGAAAAGCAAATATTATTATTGTTAAGAACACCAATGGACAATGCAGTATCATTTAAAATACCCCCTAAAAATGTCCCCCAGGTTGGAGTAATTGTATTTTCAATACTATTCCATTCTAATCTCCATATCATTGCATCAAAGTTTTCGTTCATCCCATTATTTAACTGGGTATTGAAGGGATTTGTAGTGAAGGAAGTTTTATTCCATGCAAAACTTTCAAAGGAACTGTTAGTATAGCCTGTAATGAAAAATTTGTTTGAAGCCGTATTCGATGTTTTTATATCTGTTAATACATCTTTTCCATTACCAAAAATGTAGCAAGTACCAATTAATCTTCCTGCTGTCATATCTACTAATGCAAGGAAGGGATAAGTTTGTTCGGGCATTTTTTCAGGTATGGCTGAAATAGGTATAGGTAAATCATTTGAATATGTATTCCCTGCCAAACAAAGTGTATTTGTATAGAGGATAATAGATTTTTCTAATATATCATCATCTGAACCTCCAAAAAATAAAGAAGATAATAAAGAAACATCAGGGGTTGTTGTCCCTTCAGAATATAAATAGGATTGGATGAAAATATCTTTTCCCTGAACAGATGTTTCAGGTATTATCGGGGTAAAATAAGGTGAGCCTACAGTTGTATTTCCACAAAGATATATTCTTGTTGAATATGCCTCTATATCTTTAACTTCAATCCCATTTATATTTAATTGGGTTAAGTATCGGTATACTAATGGCTCCGCCGAAAGTCTTAATACTCCCCAAAAACCGTCTGTAAGTAAGTCTTTTCTTGTATTTGGTGAAGAATTTATTTGGATTAAATCTGTAGAGGTAGTATTACCTGCAAAAAGCAAATTATCGTTATTAATAGTTATGTCATCAATAGAATCATATCCCGACCCACCGACGAAGGTAGAAAAGGTTATTCTAAAATTTTTGTCAAACATCATAAGGAAACCGTCAAATTCGCCTGATGTACCACTACCATTCAGGGAGGTATCAAAAGGTTGAACAGGATTAACCATTGGAAAGTTAAGGGAATTTGTTTTTCCAGCTATAACGATAAAATCGTTTGTTGCATTTATAAAATGACTAATAGAGTTTATGTGATCTTCACCCACTCCATTTATAAAAACGATATGATGAGTTTTTCCTAATTGCGGCGACAATTTACATAAGAATCCTGAAACATCTGTCCCCGATGTATCGGGGAACTCAATGGTTCCACCGATTATAGCAATATCTACACCGTTGTTATAGTAATCTAAACACATTTTGCTAAGTAGAGAGGAAGGTCTATTAGATGATGGGAAAAATATGTATGTTGACAGTGTTAGGATTGGGTCTATAAGCAATTCAGAATTTTTCTCATGATTATCAACATGAATCTGATATGTGTTTTTGTCTAAAGCCAAAAAACATGCAGTTTGAGAAAGAAGAGTATTCGGATTTTTATATGCGGAATTATATATTTCAGGAGTACTAAAAGTGTATATGTAACCTTCGTTATTGATAATAACTAATTTGTTATTTTCAATATAGGATTCAACATTATTTCCACGGACTTCCCAGATGATTTGATTAATATCTATCTGAGAGTTAATGATAAAATCAAACTCTAACTCGTAATCCTTAAAGTAAAACTCAAGATCAATCCCTTCATAAACACTTGGTATACATAATTTCTTATAGGCATAACCGCTGTGTATCCAGTTATCTGGATTATTTCCTGAATAATAACTATATGTTACATCAGACTTTTCACTACCAAAGAGAACACTACTTTCATTATTCAGAAAGCGAAGTTCTACGGGTTCACAAAAAGAATTTTTTGTAGGATTCCATATCCAAATTTTTAGACTACCCGGTGTGATTTCAAAATATTGATTTTTTGAAAAAGCAAAATAATGATGGCTCTGTTCAGATTGGAAAAAATAATTTTCTAAATAAGAAGCGTTCTTATAATTATCTAACGAAAAACAATTAAATGCTAAGGTGATAAGAAGAATGAATAATATCTGTATAAATATATTCCTGTGTTTACTCATCTTATTTTAATTCCCTAAAATAGTATTTTATATTTACATCTACCACAAAAGAACACTATTATAATAATTATGCATGAAATTGATGTAAAAAATCACAAAAATTATGACATTTTTTAAAAGAGAGTATGTTTAAGCATATTCTTTTAACAGGAATACAAAATTATTTGGAATGAGTATCCAATTTCGATTTAATCTTTGCCCATTCATCTTTTAGGGTTACTGTTCGATTAAATACCATTTTTTCAGGGGTTGTATCGGGGTCAACACAGAAATACCCCTGCCGTTCAAATTGCACCTTATCTCCTATATTAAGTTTTCTTAATTCGGGTTCTAATTTACAATTAGATAATACCTGTAATGAATTAGGATTTATATTACTTCTCCAATCGGAACCATCAGGAACATCACTGGGGTTCGGTTTTAAGAAAAGATAATCATATAAACGAATCTCTGCGTCAAAAGCATGTTTTGCAGATACCCAATGTAAAGTTGCTTTGACTTTTCTGCCATCGGGAGCATTTCCGCCTTTGGTATTCGGGTCGTAAGTGCAACGCAATTCAACGATATTTCCATTGCTATCTTTTATCACATCTGTGCATTTTATAAAGTAAGCATATCTCAACCGAACTTCCTTACCCGGTGCTAATCGGTAGAATTTAGGATGGGGGTTTTCCATGAAATCATCTTGTTCAATATATATTACCTTTGAAAAAGGCACCTTTCTTGTTCCCATAGATGTGTCTTCAGGATTATTTACTGCTTCCATTTCTTCAGTGAGGTCATCGGGATAATTTTCGATAACTACTTTTAAAGGATTTAAAACCGCCATATATCTATTGGCTTTTTTATTTAAATCCTCGCGAATGCAGTATTCAAGTAAGGCGATATCTACAGTATTATCTGCTTTGGCTACACCAATCAATTTACAGAATTGTCTAATAGATTCAGGTGTATACCCTCTTCTCCTAAGTCCGGATATAGTAGGCATTCTGGGGTCATCCCATCCACGAACATATCCTTCCCGAACAAGTTCAAGGAGTCTTCTTTTACTCATAACTGTGTATGTTAAATTTAATCGGGCGAACTCAATTTGTCGGGGAGCGTATATTCCGATTTCTTTAATAAACCAATCATAGAGAGGGCGATGGTCTTCAAATTCTAATGTGCAGATGGAATGCGTAATACCCTCAATAGAATCCGATTGCCCGTGTGCAAAATCATACATGGGATATATGCACCATTTATCTCCCGTTCGGGGATGTGTTGCCCGTATGATACGGTACATTACAGGGTCACGCATATTTAAATTAGGCGAAGCCATATCAATTTTTGCACGAAGCGTTCTTGAACCATCTGGAAATTCGCCTGCCCGCATTCTCTGAAAAAGATCTAAATTTTCCTCTATAGACCTATTGCGATATGGACTTTCCTTACCAGGTTCTGTTAATGTGCCACGATATGCTCTGACTTCCTCCGGTGATAAATCACAAACATAGGCTTTCCCTTTTTTAATTAAATCAATAGCCCATTCATAAAGTTGTTCAAAATAATCAGATGCATAATATTCATGTTTTCCCCAGTCAAAACCTAACCATCTCACATCTTCGCGTATGGCATCAATGTATTCTTGTTCTTCTTTTAATGGATTGGTGTCATCATACCTAAGGTGGCATCTACCTCTATATTCTTCCGCAAGGCCAAAATTCAAGCATATAGATTTAGCATGACCAATATGAAGATACCCATTAGGTTCTGGTGGAAAACGAGTTACAACACCAGTATATCTCCCAGATTTTAAATCTTCGTCAATAATTTGATGAATAAAATCCCGACCACAACATTCTTTATTTTCTTCATTATTCATATATGAATTGTCAGACATAAAAAAACACTCCTTTAATATGTTTTTTGGGGTTTTCTATAATGGAAATATCTATATTCAAAAAAACTTCTTATATTATATATTATCTCTTTTTACAGGTATATTTCTCAAATATATATTTATTGGTGTATTCATAAAATTGGAACAAAGCGTTATAATTAGAAACCAAATGTGATTTGGGAGTATAATATAATTAAGTGTTGAAAATTGAGTAGAAAAAATAACCCTATTTAGAAAGGAACAATATATGTGGACGCCAGGAATGGGTGAGTTATTCATAATATTGATTATTGTCCTCGTTTTATTTGGTGGAAGTAAAATTGCAGGATTAGGTCGTTCTTTAGGAACAGCCATTGCCGAATTTAAAGATGCGGTCAAAGGGGGAGAAGAGGCAAAGAAAGAAAGTATAGAAGAGAACAAGAAAGAAGAAAACTCATAATTTTTGGGTTTTAGGAGAATCCCTATGATTTCACAGGAATTACTCAAGATATTGGTATGTCCCGAAACAAAACAACCCTTACAATTGGTTGATGATGAGTTATTGAAAAAGATTAACGAATCTATCCAACAGGGTAAAGTAGTAAATAGAGACGGAGACCCAGTTAATGAAAATTTAGATGGGGGATTAATAAGAGAAGATAAAAAAATTGTATATCCAATTATTAATGATTTGCCTTATCTTAGAATCGGTGATGGGATTGAATTAGAAAAAAATCGTATATCTTAGTGCTTTTTATGACACTTTCCTTAAAATTGAGATTCATTGTATTATTAAAACGCTTTTTTAGAGGGCTGAAGAGTTCTATAATTAATCGAATATTTACGGGGTTGATTGTTATCATACCTTTGGGTGTAACTTTTTATGTGATACAATTTCTTTATTTTCTGTTATACAATAAGTTAGGTCCACTTACTAAAAAGATATTCTATACCGTACCTGATTATTTTGTTCCTGCTATTTCTTTAACATTGATAATATTGGGGATTTTTTTTCTGGGTGTCATAACCAATATGTATATTGGAAGCAGGCTTTTTTATTTATTTGAAAGTATTTTAGAACGAATACCTTTTATAAAAACTCTATATAATGCTACAAAGCAAATTGTGGCAATATTTACAAAAACAAAAGAAGAAAAGAGCAAGTCAGGTCCTGCAATATTTATTGATTTCCCTTTCCCAGGAGTTAAAAATATCGCTTTAATAACAAACTCTGTGGAGATAGAAGGACTGGGTTCGTTTACAACAGTTTTTGTTCCTACTACACCTAACCCTACGAGTGGATATTTTGAATTGGTTCCTAAAGATGATGTAGGGAATGAAATGGAAATACCAATGGATGAAATCGTAACGATGCTTTTATCAGGTGGTGTTGTTACGCCAGAGATATTAAAAGCAGATTCAGATATACTGCAAGAATTAAAAAAGATAGAGAAAAAACATGCAGACTGAAAACAAAATTAAAGAAAAGAAAATGCCTAAAATTTTAGGGAGAGTTAGAAGATATTTCTTTGCAGGTATATTGGCTATTGTTCCTTTGGGTTTAACATTCCTTATTTTGAGATTTATTTATTACTTTACAGTAGGTCGCATTACCCCTTATGTAACTCAATGGTTCCCTGAATATCCCCATTATTTAATTGCTCCCATATCGGTTGTATTAATTGTTATTTTTGTTTATCTGGTTGGACTTTTTTCAAGTTTCTTTTTAATACGACAATTTTTATCTTTATTTGAAAAGATTATAAAAAAAATTCCTATAGTAAAAACCATATATAACTCTGCAAAACAAATGACAGTAAGTTTTATAGAACAGTTTTCTTCCAATCGCACGCGTTCTATCGTTATTGTCCCTTTCCCTCATGATAAAATTTATACTATGGGGCTTTTATTAGGGAAAATTAAACTTCCCGGTGGAAAAGAATATTACAGAGTTTTTATTCCTACCACACCCAATATAAGTGTAGGAATATTGCAATTTTACCCTGCTGAGAAAATACATAAATGTCCCATTACTATGGAACAGGCTATAGAAATTATCGTCTCTTCAGGTGCATCTATCCCTGTGAAACTTTCGGTGCAACCTCTACAAAAAGAACAAAAAAATTAATTTGGCATATTACTAAGTTTTTAAGAAGTGAGAAGGTATTTTCTGCATTAATTTATTAAAAAAATCAGGATCTAAATTGTATATTTCAATTTTTCGTTTATCATTTTCTATGTGATAAAAATATAGAAAAATAGCATCTGGGGGAATAATATTTATAATTCTATCTGCCCACTCTATCAAACAAATTAGATTATCGCTTAACCATTCTTCAGAACCGATATCAATAATTTCCCGCTCATCCTGAATCCTGTAACAATCCAGGTGAAGTACTTTAGGCGGGTTACCATATTGATTGATTATTGTAAAAGTGGGACTATGTACCCAACAATCGCCGCATAATCCCTTTACTATCCCTTTAACAAAACATGTTTTACCTGTTGCCAAATCTCCAATAAGTGCCACTTTTGCATTAGGTTTTAGACATTTACCTAAAATATGTCCTAATTCTTCTGTTTGCTCAGGAGAAGATGTTTGTAAAATTAAAGCAGTACCAGAATTATTTTTATTGGAAGAGGCGTTCATACAATTTTATATATAGTTTTGCTTGTTTATCCCAAGAGAAATCTTGTTTCATTCCATTAATTCTTATATTATAAAAAATATCTTTGTTATTAAATAAATCAATTGCATTTTTTATACTTCTTATAATACTTCTTGGGGTCAGAGGTCTAAAAGTTATCCCTGTTGCACAGTTTTTCCGAATATTTTCAGGGGTTGCGTTTGTTACAGAATCTGCTAAACCACCTACCTTTCGAACAATGGGTATAGTCCCATAGGCGAATGCATATAATTGGGTTAATCCGCAAGGTTCATATCGAGAAGGCATAAGTATAAAATCACTCCCCGCTATAATTTGATGGGATAATTCGGTATCATAACCAATAATGGTTTTTATTTTCTGGGGGTAGCAGGATGCTATTTCCTTAAGTTGTGTTTCATATTTTGGGTCACCTGTGCCAAGGATAACCATTTGTAGGTCAAGTTGCAGCAATTCGGGTAAGGATTGGATAAGTATATCAATACCTTTCTGCCAATAAAGACGACTGGTAATTCCTATTAGGGGGACATTTTCTTCAGGTAAATTAACTTTTTTCTGTAAAGAAACTTTGCATATATCTTTGTTTGTTATTGAGTCATGATTATAATTGATCTCGATATACTTATCGTTATTGGGACTCCATATTGAGTAATCAACCCCATTAAGAATACCAGACAGGTCATCAGAACGAAATCGTAATACATTGTCCAATCCAAAACCGTATTCCAATGTTTGTATCTCAACTGCATAAGTTGGGCTTACCGTGTTTATCTTATCCGCAAGAAGAATCCCCCCTTTAAGTAAATTCATATCGCCGTGATATTCAAAACAATTAGAGTTGAAAAATTCAATAGGTAAACCTGTGGATGTATAGCGAGAACCCGGATATCTACCCTGAAAAGCAAGATTATGGATTGTAAGTAAAGTATTTGTATTATGCCAGAAAAGATTATGTTCAAGTTGAATTAATAGAAAAGGCAAAATAGCGGAAGTTGCCCAGTCATTACAGTGAATAATATCAGGTTTCCATTGAATTCGTTCCATAGCATCGAGTATGGCTTTGCAAAAAAAAGAGAACCTGCGGGGATTATCGGAATATTCCCAATCTCCTGAGCCATAAACATAATCCCTACCAAAAAGTTCCTCATGCTCAATCAAATATAAAGGAATATCCGTTTTAGGGACGGTTGTTTCCCAGAGCATAGATTGATATGTATTTGTTGAGCCGTCATATAAACAGGGTAATAATGGAGCACAATCATCGGAGATTTTTAAATGCTTATATTTAGGCAATCCTATGCGAATATCTATACCATTCTTCTTGAGAGATTTCGGCAAAGCATAAGCCACTTCTGCCAGTCCCCCAGTTGATATTAAAGGAGCTAATTCAGAAGTTAAATACAATATTCGCATCATGAATCCTCTCGTTTTATTTATACAAAAAAGGTTCTTTTTCTTCAGGAATAATTATTTCAAGTAAAGGTAGTTTTTGAGTTAGATAATTAGCAATTCCTTCGACGATAGGATACTCTGTACCAAAGTGTCCCGCATCAATAACTGCTAATCCTCGGTCTTCTGCTTCTAATGCCTGATGATATTTCACATCACCCGTAACTAAAACATCTATATTATTCGGAATATTTGTTATTTCTCTGCTGCCACTACCTCCAAGCACAGCAATATTTTTCACTTTTTTGTTGAGGTCTCCAACTATTTTTATTGAAGAAAGGTTTAATTTCTCTTTTACAATATTAGAAAACTCTTCAAGTGAGATAGATTTTTCTAATATCCCTTTTGCTCCCAATGAAATTTTATAGTTTTTATTGTGTAGAGGATAGACATCATAAGCAACTTCTTCATAAGGATGGGCATCTAATAAGGCTTCAATAACATTCCCCAAAATTTCAGAAGGAACAACTACCTCAAACCGTTCCTCTTTCTCTTCGTTAATTTTACCAATTTTCCCAAGAAAAGGTTTCGCCTTATCTGACGGTAGGAAAGTTCCCGTTCCCGATGTACTGAAAGAACAATATGCATACTCCCCAATAATCCCTGCACCACAACCACATACCGCATTTCTAACTTTTTCAAGATGATTTTTAGGAACAAATGTTACTAATTTGTAAAGTCTTATATGCTCAACAGGAAGCAATCCTGAGATATTCGAAAGGTCTAATTTCTTAGCTAATATGTAGTTTACTCCTTTTTCTGCAACATCCAGATTTGTATGACATGTATAACATGCAATCTCATTTGTTATTAACTGTGCTATCCTTTTTTGATAAGGATTTGTTTGGACTATCTTTTCTAACGGATGGTAAATTAAAGGATGATGAGAAACAATCAGTTTTACTTTCTTTTGTATTGCATCTTTAACAATTTGGTCTGTAATTGTTAGACAGATAAGAACATTATTGGTATCCCAATCTTTTGACCCTAATACCAACCCAACCGAATCGTCAGGAAAGGCTAATTCTTTCGGAGCCCATTCTTCTAAAATAGCACAAATATCTTGAATGCGAATACCTGCCATTTGAAAAATCCTGTTTTTAAGATGCGTTGCCTGATTTTTGGAAGTTATTTTATTTTACATGTTTGCTTCTTTTAGTTCAAAACTCATGGATGCATAACCAACAACGGAACTATAATCACCAGAGGTTTTTCCACTGGTTGTGTAATTTAATAAATGAACATCATAATCACCAAAATATGAAGAAAACCCCATTGCAAAAACGACAGCAGATGCACCACACATCGAGCATGTTCCAGTTTCTATCCCCTGAATGATTTTTCCTACATCCTTATCTAAAATAGCATGAATTGTATTTGTATCTATCTGATTTGCCTCTTTTTCAGGTAGATAGTGGGATAAATCTGTAGATGCAATAAGTAAATCACCGTCACTGGATAGTGATGCAAGTGTTTGTCCGTATTCAAAATGTTTCTGCGAAGGTTCTTTGCCAAGCAAAATAGGAACAATCGGAACCGTGCCAATACTTCCATATAAAAAAGGCAACATGACTTCGATGCAATGTTCATAAATATGAGCATTGTTTGTGCAACAAGGGAGTTTCTTCATTAGGGTAAGATTAAATGTCTCATCAACAGGAAATTCGCCTACAGGAGTTAAAAAAGACTCGTATTCACAAATAGATAGACCATCAAAAGAATAACGATGAGACCTGCCCACCAAAATAACGCGGTTTACTTTTTGCCCCCGAATTCTTGCAAATGCAAAACCAGCGGTCGGTCCTGAATACATATAACCTGCATGAGGAGCAATAATTGATAATACACGCCCTGATGATGGAGAGACATCGGATTGTTCAATATAAATACTAACCTGAGCTAAGAGTGTAGATGGATTGCTCGGATAAAATTGTCCACTGACTGCAGGGTGCCTTTTGGGCATGGATTATTCCTTATCATGAATGATTATTTATAATACTATTATAATATACAAAAAGAGGTTCTCAATATATAAAATGTTTCAAAAATTATATATAAAAATCAAGATTTATATGTGTTTACTTCCTTTAATTATAACGGGCTGTAGCACATCGTGTTTTGACCTCGCTGCAAAAGGGGATGCGGTTAATTTAGAAAAACAGTTGTTAAAAAATCCAGCAATTATTAATAGTAAAGATTATTTGGGTAAAACGGTTTTACATTATGCTGTATGTAGCGGAAGTAAGGATGTATTAGAACTATTGTATATATATGGGGCAGAACTTAATGAGAGGGATATAACAGGGATGACTCCGTTACATGTATGTGCTATGTGGGACTTAAGAGGACCTGCTCGATGGTTAGTTACACATGGGGCTAATATTCATATAAAAGATAACTTTGGAGATTCTCCTTTGCATACTTCGGCTATATTTGGAACAGTAAATATAGGTAAGTACTTAAAAACGATTGGAATTCCGATGGAAGAAAAGAATAAAGAAGGTATGACAGCAAAAGAATTGGCAAAGAAATATCGGAATGATAAGTGGATAGAAGAAATAGAGGGAAACTAATGTGAATGAAGTAGAAAATAAAACAGGTATTCCTTATGTGGAAATATTTACCGATGGAGGATGTATTCCCAATCCAGGAAAAGGGGCATGGGCAGTAATATTAACTTACGGAGATAAGGAGAAAATATTAACGGGATATGAAGAAAACACGACAAACAATCGTATGGAATTAAAGGCAGCAATAGAAGGATTAAAAGCACTTAAAAAGAAGTGTAAGGTCATTATTTATACGGATTCAGAATATTTAAAAAAGGGGATGTCAGAATGGCTAAAAAATTGGGTAAAAAAAGGGTGGAAAACAAATTCTGGGACGGTCAAAAACATTGATTTATGGAATGAACTGGCTGAATTAGTTGAAAAGCATGAGGTTACCTGGGAATGGATAAAAGGGCATAGTCAACATCCCCAAAATGAACGATGTGATAAACTGGTGAAGGATACTCTCAAAAATAAGATAAAGTTAGAAAAGGATACAAAATGAAGGAATTTATAAAGTTTAGTAAATCCCAGGAAAAAATTGTCTCTTTGTTTATACCTTTTATCTTTGGTTTTGGAGGATTGTTTATTTCTCAGGAAATAATGAATACACCTAATACAAGATTTATTACTGCGTTACTTTCAATTGCATTACCCTCCTTTATAAGCATTACTATGCTGAATAAATATCGGTTTTCGAGAAAAGAAAAATCCGTGCTTGTGGGTGGAATTGTACTGCTATTTACTTCAGGTATATGGATAATTTCAAAAACATCGTTGAATCCGTATTGGTATGATAATTTACCTGATGAGATTCGCCGATTATCAGAACTCATAGGTTTAGGTAGTTTTCTTTTGGGGATATTATCATTTGTAATTATTCTTATCCGTCGTGAAGAAAATATTGATGAATTAGCAGAGCGATTTAAGACCCTTGCCGACCATATTTCAGAAGGCTATGTATTAAGCAATCCGGACGGTGTAGTTGTTGATGTGAATGAACAGTTCTGTAGATTTATAGCCATTACAAGGCAGGAAATCATAGGCTCAACTGTTACAGACATGGTGCGTCGTTACAATATGGGTGCTGTAGAACAAAACTGGTTAACTCGAAGTTATGGAATTAGTGGAGAATATGAGGTCGAATTAGAAGTAAACAATCAAAAAAAATATTTCTGGATCCATGGAACACCCATATTTGACAAAAAAGGAAAACATAAGGCAACTCTCGCAACAGTGAAAGATATTACCGAACTTAAAGTGCTATCTGCGAAAGTACAAAAATATGCAGAAGAATTAAAAATGAGAGTTGATGAGCAGACAAGAAAATTGCGTGAGTCAGAAGAAAACCTAAAAAAATTAATCATGACTATGAATGAAGGATTTGTATTAATAGACATAAATCATAAAATCGTAATGGTTAATGAATGCTTTTGTAAGATGATAGATAGAGAAATGGAACAAGTTTTGGGACACTATATTTATGAGTTTTTAGAAAGTGCTGAGGTGATAAGGTTAATTCCCCTGTTGGAAATGGTAGATATAGAAAAACGAAGGGAAATCACATTTATCAGGTCAGATGAAAAAGAAGTCCCTACACTTGTTTCTGTCTCTGTTATACCTCATGAAAATTTAGAAGAGATACGATATTCTCTGGTAGTTTCTGATTTGACCCTGCAGAAGAAAATGCAAAATGAACTGGAAGAAAGAACATTGCAATTGGAAAAACTTAACGAGGAATTAAAACAGTATGGAAAAAATAAAGATGCCTTTTTATCCAATGTAAGTCACGAATTAAGAACGCCTATAAGCACAATACATGGGTATATAGAAATGTTTTTACAAAATACATTAGGTCCTATGACGGAAAAACAGAAAGATGCTATAGAGGTTATGCTAAGGAATGTTCAAAGATTGTTACGCATGGTGAACGAAATGATAGAATTCAGCAGAATAGAAATAAAAGGGTTACAAATAAAGAAAAAACTCTTTTCTGTAAAAGAACTTATCAAAGAAAATGTATCTTTTAATAACCCTAAGATTATTGCCAAACAAATAAATCTTACAGAAAAATATGAAAATGAGGAGATATATATCTGGGCAGATAAAGAGAAAATCAGTCAAGTATTAGGTATATTACTTAATAATGCGGTTAAGTTTACTAATACAGGGGGAAGGATAGAAATAAGAATATCTGTAAATGAAAAAGGAGCGTTGGAACTATCAGTTTCAGATACGGGTATTGGAATCCCAGCGGAATATAAAGAAAAAATATTTGAGAAATTTTTTCAAGTGGATAGTTCTCCTACGAGGAAATATGAAGGGACAGGTATCGGATTGGCTATTGCAAAAAGTATTGTTGAAACCCATAACGGAAAAATTACTGTTGAAAGTGTTCTTGGAGAAGGTAGTACATTTACGGTTATTCTACCTGACTGTATATTTTATGATGGGAGAAAAGAAATCATTAAACAAAAAAGTAACATGGAAAAATTTTTAATTGTTGATAGTGAATCGGTGTTATTTGATATTTTCCATAAAATTTTTACAAAAGAAGAAGATAATATTCTGTGGGTAAAAAACATATATGAATCAATACGATTTGTAAATGAATTAGAGCCCGAAATAATTCTTGTAAATACCTATGAAAAAGAGTTTGATAATATTGTTTCATTGCTAAATATTATAGAGGAACATCAATTATCGGATAATACATTCATATTGTTAATTATTGATGAAAGCATAAATATATCAAAGTCATATCAGGAGAATTATTCAGAAAATATTCTCTTTATTAAAAAACCTTTTTCTTTAAATTACCTATTAAAAATAATTTATAAAATCAAACAAGGTGAACAGGTTAAAAAAATAATAGATAGTGATAGAAAAGAAAAAGAGAAGGAGAAAGTTGTTGTTATTTATGAACCCGAAAGCACTTTGCGAGAATTTTTAGATTTGATGATGAATTATTATCGAATTCCATGTTTAATTACGGATAGTTTTGAAAATATGGTTTCTTCAATGATGAGATTCTCATCTGCGAATGTAGTGATAGATGTTGATTATTTGAAGGAAGAAGATTTAAGAAAGATAAAAGAATTAGGTGAGGGTCATAAAAAAGTGTTTTTAATCTCAAATAATCAATTTAAGGATATAATAGAAGAGATGGGTCCTAATGTTGATATAATAACAAAACCGTTCCTTTTTGATGATTTAATGAATATCTTAGATATTCAAAAAGAGATTAAAGTAGTATTGAATTAGAGAGACAGATAAATGCAGGAAAGAAATAATACACTCAATCGTAGGAGTTTTGTCTTTCAATCCTTTTTGTTCGCTGCTACAGTAAAAAGAAAGACAAAATATTCACCTCCACTAAAACAGGATAAAATCATCAAAAAAATATGTGTTGATGCAAACAATAAGAAAATAATATTTGAAGATGGTGCAGATATTATTTCACCTCCAGCAAGTTTAGTTAAATTAATGCTTATGTATTTAGTTGCATTAAAGATTAATAAGAAGGAAATTAAAATAGAGGAGGAAATCGTTCCCAAAAGAACCATCTTTCCACATAATAATTCGGATATTCTGTTATCAACAGACAAAAGATATACATTGGGTTATTTAATGGATGCTATTGCGATTATCTCATCAAATACATCTGCGGTGACAGTAGCGGAATATTTATGGGGTTCGGAAAGTAAATGTATAGAAGATATGAATACAATGGCAAAAAAGTTAGGAATGAACAACACAAAGTACTTCACCGTAAATGGGTATCCCATTAAAAGTGGTGGTGATTTAGATAGAACAACTGCAAAGGACCTCGCTACCCTTGCCATAGAATGTTGTAAGTTACCTGTTTTACTCTCATGGACATCTAAGAAAAAATTTGTTATTCAAGAAGAGAATATCGAAAGAAGTAATACAAACGACTTACTTTCCATATATGTGGGATGTGATGGGCTAAAAACAGGGTATACAAAATTGGCAGGACATTGTATTGTCGCAACAGCCCGAAGGAATAAATCCAGAGTTATAGCAGTGGTTTTAGGAGCGGAAAAGTCATCAGAGCGTTTTCGTGTGGCTACCAATTTGTTAGAAATAGGCTTTTCAGAAGTTGCATAACATACCTACTATTGGATAGGGCAAAAACCATCTTCCGTATCCGAACAGGATGAATAACCACCTATATTAAATAATTGTATTAACCGCAAAAGTTCATGGAAAGTAATAGACCAATAAGGTTCTGAATAATCAGAACTATGACGATTGCAATTCTGCTCACCTACACCTAATGCATAACCATCTTCGCCATTCATATCACAGTGATAACTTCCAAAGTTAAAGATTTGTATTACTCTTAATACCTCTACAAGAGAAAAAGAATAGTTTTTATCTGTATCTGCAGAATGGAATGTTACAACTTCACCTTCTTCTATATTTCCTTCTTCGGAACAGGCATGCGTATTGAATAATAATTTCCATGACTCCAGATAACCTCTACCGCCTGTTTCAGAATCCACAATTCGCAACATCCATGTGCCTTGCAAATTTTCTCCCCGTAAAACGCCTAAATATCCAATGGGCTTATAATTCCCTGTAAAAGGGCTAACTCCATCCATAATACTTAATTCAGCATTATCATCAAAGTTTGTATTTAGTAGTGCAGTCCCACCTTGTGTGGGATAAATAAGAAGAAAAACTTCTGTCCCACGAGGAGAAACAATTTGAATTAATATCTGTTGTAAATTATCATGAGTTAGAGAAATGTTAACGATAAGGTCGTTCAAAGTCCCTTCATTAGGCACATAGATATAATACAAGTTTTGAGCCTTATCTTTTAAGAGACTATGAGTTTCAGTTCCATTTACCTCAAAACCACAAGGATAAAAAGCCCCTTCTCCCTCCATTAATCCTTCTTCTATAATACCCTCACCTTCAAAAATACCCCCTTCCATTGAACCCTCTGCGATACCTTCTATTTGTCCTTCTTCTATTCCTTCTAATAAACCTTCCTCAATTCCTTCTACAACCCCTTCTATAGTCCCCTCCGTATATCCTTCCAATATCCCTTCTGGTGAACCTTCAGAAGATTGTAAAACTGTTAACTTAAAGGGAGAAGAAAATACGGTACCTAAAGAATCACTTACCCTACAACGGTAAAAGCCTGAGGAAGTAAACTTAATATTTCGTAATGTTAACATAGGACTGTTACTGTTTAGAATAGGGATGTATTCTTCTCCTACAATACTCTTAAACTGCCATTGATAATTTACTGTTCCCACATAACCAGATACACCGATAATAAAAGTTGTCGTTCCCCCTTCATTTATAGTCCGTTCCACAGGTGCTATTAACCATACCCTTAATCCTTCTCCTTCTATAGAACCTTCTGGAGTGCCCTCAATAGTTCCTTCTATTTGCCCTTCTCCTTCATTTGTAGGAGATGATACATCAATACAAGCGAGAAAACCATCAAGTGTTCCGCCCCCAAAACTTGTTTGAAAAGTTCCAGATGTTATAGGTAGTAGATTGGATGCGGTTTCTCCCACCATATACATTACATTAGAATTGGAAATATATACAGAGCGTGCTTTCTCCTCTCCTTTTCCCCCGTAAAAAGTACTATATTTCAATGTATTTCCATTCGGATTTAGGCACGCAAAAACGGTATCCTGGTTACCACCATAAGAAGGTTGTAATGTCCCCGGTATAACGGGAAAATCTCCTGAATATGTGTAACCAACAACATATACTCGTAAGGTTGAATCCAATCCAATTCCAAGCCCTGATTCTGTTTTACTTCCCCCTAAATAAGTACTGAAAATTATCTGGTCTAAATTAGGAGTCATTTTTGTAATAAAAACATCCCTTTCTCCTCCGCCATATCCAACCTGAAATGATGAAATTGTAACAGGAAAATTGTTTGAAGAAGTTTCCCCTGTGATATATATATTTCCATAAGTATCACATGTTAGAGCCTGGCATAGGTCAATAAGGCTACCTCCAAGGTAGGAAGAGGATATTATAGATGCATTATTACCTGAAAGTTTCATTATAAACGAATCGTAATTTCCGCCTCTATATGAAACCTGAAATGAACCTTGAGTTGTTGGAAAATTTGTCGAAGAAGTGTATCCCCCTAAAACAATAGTATCACCAAAATTTTTTATTGTTTTACAAATATCTATGCCACTTGTTCCAATAAATCCACTCCATATAGGTTGAAATGATGAATTAAATTTAAATAAAAAGCCATCCAATCCACCACCGCTAAATGTGGAATTCAATGTTGAAGTTCCTATTACAGGAAAGTTTGACGATTGTGTCCAACCCGTTAAAACAATGCTATTGTCAGGTAAAAATGCGAAATCCATTATGCTTTCGTCAGCACTGCCTCCTATATAAGAACTATAGATTAATTCAGTAGCATCAGAATTAAGTTTTGTTACAAAAGCATCTCTTCCACCATTTTTGATTGTTTGAAAAGCACTTGTTGTTATAGGGAAATCCGAAGAAGAGGTAATTCCTGTTATATAAATATTTCTTTGCTCGTCAATTTTGATGGCTGTAGCACTGTCATCTGCAGAGCCTCCTAAAAATGTAGAAAAGAATATATTGTTAGCAGTAGGATTTAGTTTCGTAATAAATATATCCCCGGTTATATCTCCACCTGAAAAGTTTGTTTGAAACGAACCATTACTGGTAGGAAAATTAAGTGATTTTGTTTCACCAACCAGATAAATATTACCTGCGGAATCTGTTTTTACATCAATAATTTTGTCAGTATTATTGCCTCCTAAATATGTCCCCGCTAATAAAGTAGGGTCAATGAGTAAAGGATAATTGGGGTTATATGAAGATTCAGGGATATTAAATTTTACGCCATTTTCACAATATAAACGAATAGGTATTTTATGTGATATCCCATTTGTCCATTGGAAAGCACAAGGAGCATAAAAATCCAATTCTGTATTATCATGAACAATTTGAATAGTGTTTTCCTTTATTTCAGGATTAATAGAAACCCACCTTTGGGACATATCGAGTATTTCAAAATTAATAGTTATTGCATCGGGTTTTGAATTAGGATGAACGATAAAATCAAACTTAAAATTTCCCTCCTTTTCATAAAGATATAAATCAATACCCGGGAATACTTCCTGATATAGAACCGCTTTGTAATGGTGAACTAATTTTGGGATAGAATTTACCCCATTTATATATGTAGAATACGAAGAAAGGGGGATACTACCTACAATACTTTTGGGGTTACAATCAGGAAATACAATTCGATAATATTTTTGAGAATTATGAATATAAAACACAAGGGCATTTTTATAACATGCAACAGAAGCCGTATTCCCCATAGAAAAAAAAGATACATCAGACACAAAACGATTATAATTAGGTTCAAAATATAGGGGAGAGGTATTTATATTATTCCCCCAAGAGGATAAATGCGGGAAACATATCCCTAATAGAAAAATAAGTATTAATCTGAAATTCGGCATATTCTAAATCCTTGGTCAGCCATAGTTAAGTCAGGTGCATTCCATGAACGAAAAGCAGATCTACAACGGGCAGATGTCCGTAAACATGTGCCGCCTCGCAAAACTTTATATTTACCTGTTGCAGGTCCGGTAGGGTCAAAAGTAGGAGAATACTGGTAATAGTCAGCATCATACCAGTCCTGACACCATTCCCATACATTTCCATGCATATCATATAATCCCCATGCATTGGGTAATTTTTGTTTTACAGGATGTGTCTGATAGTTGCTATTATAAAAGTGCCATCCATAATTGTCTAATTGGGAGGCATCATCACCGAAACAGAATTCGGAGGTAGAGCCTGCACGACATGCATATTCCCATTCGGCTTCGGTAGGTAAACGAAACATTCCACTTCCTAATTTGTTAAGTTTTTCAATAAATTTCTGACAATCGTTCCACGATAAATTATCCACGGGAAGATTATCACCTTTATTATTTGATGGATTATACCCCATTATATCTGTCCATTGTTTTTGTGTAATTTCAGTTTGGCTCATCCAAAAGCCATTAGAGATTGTAACCAAATGTTGTGGATATTCAGAACTATATAAAGAGGGACTTCCACCATATATTTGAACTAATTCACTTGTATTTTTTGTAGTTCCCATATAAAATGAACCCGAAGGAATCCATACAAAAGAAATCCCTAAAAAAGTTTTTTCTGTTCCCGGTGCAGGTTCGTTTTCATTACCCGGCTGAAAACCATCTTCCCCTGATACATCAATCCGATACGAACTGGATTTATAAAATTGAGCCAGTCGCAACACTTCATGGAAAGAAATAACCCAATCCTGTGGATTATAATCTGAACTATGAGGTTTGCAATTTCTATCTCCATTTCCGATGGCATAGCCGTCTTCAGATAAACTGTCGCAATGATAAGAACCAAAATTATAAATTTGGACTAAACGAAGTAATTCTGGCAATTGAATAATAAAACGAGGCTCTAAATAATCAGAAGAATGATATTGCCCTTGTGATGAAAAATGAAGGCAAAAAATTAATGTAGAAAAATTAAATATAAAAAAGATTTTTTTATAATCCATAAACCAAACAACAATCTATCCGATAATAAAAAATGTGACCTGAACAATTGTTCAAGTCACATTTTTTTAATTTCAATTTTCGTTTACCACAAGTCTATGGAACCACTTGTCCATGGTAATGGGTCAGAATAATCCTGAACACCTCTATACAATAGTTTACTTGGACCATTCCAATAGAAACTCTTACCAATAATATTATGTCCTAATACACTCAAACCTGCATAACCACCTGCGTCAATACCGCCGATAACCTCGATGCTTGCGGGTGAAGGAAATACATGAATGTTAGATTTGATATAAGGTTTTGCAAAAATCTCTGCTTCTGCAGATTCATAGAGAGTTAATTCTAATATAGCCTTAATATAGGCTTGTGCAGTGCCTCCGATGTCAATATTCCATGTAAGTGGATGTCCATCAAATGTGAAGTTAAATAAATCTGCTTTTGACCCATCCCAACTACCTGTATCATATACTGCTTTCAATGTGAAGTTATCTTTAATATCAAAACCAGATTTTATACTTGTGTCTCCTGTCATTTGTCCATATAATCCAAATGGGAAGCGTAATGTTACTCGACCATAAACTGGAACAGGCCCAATACTTGCAGCAAAAGGATGAACTATCGGAGGTATAATATCCCACTCCTGAGAAATAGGTGTTGAATTATCCAGAGCAACTTTAAGGTCTAAAGTGAGTGTAATTGTTCCTGTTGTGGTTAAATCAAATTTTCTCAATTGAAAATTCTTATAGTCAGCTACAATTGCAACCTGCGGAGTACAATCTAATATCCCTCTATCCACAGTAATCCGTATACCATTACCACGATAAATTTCTTTGCCGCTAAAATCTACAATAGTTGCCTTTGCATCTTTGGGTAAGACACCTGCTTTAACATAGTCATTTACATCAAACTTAACACTGGTCATTAACATACCTTCTTGAATAGCATCTTCTAATGACGCAGGCTCTGTTATCGCGACAACTTCTGTTCCTTTTTGTCCTACTGCTGTAACCTTACGCAGATAACCTGTATCGCCGTATTTGCCAATAATAACATCCCCTGTTGTTACAGGAACCGACCCTTGTGAATTTAATACAATCTGATCCGGTGAAACGGCGGAAACTGTTACACCCGGTAACTGGTCAACAATCACAACTCCATCTTTGATTACACCATTATAAGGGCAACCTAACAGAAAACTTGTAATGACTACCGTTACAGCCAATAGGAAAAATCTTTTCATAACATCTACCCTTCTTTTTAGTTTAATTTTTCACTAAAAACTCTAAATATAATATACACTAATAAAAGTTTAAAGTCAAGTAAAATTTACACTTTCTTTTAATTTTTTAATAGATGCTTTATAAGAGGAATTATTAAAGACATAGGAACCTGCAACCAGAACATTAGCGCCTGCTTTTATAACTTCCGGTGCCGTCTTTTCATCTATTCCTCCGTCCACTTCTAAATCACGATCTCCTATCATTGCACGGATGGCTTTAATTTTTCGGAGCATATCCGGAATAAATTTTTGACCTCCAAACCCAGGATTTACTGTCATTACTAAAACCATATCTATATCTTCAACTAAAAACTCGATACGACTTTCTGGAGTAGAAGGATTTAAGACAATCCCCGCCTTACACCCAATATCTTTGATATGTTGTATTAAACGGTGTGGGTGAATTGTCGCTTCAATGTGAACAGTAATTATATCGGCACCTGCATCAGCAAAAGAATCTACATATTCCTCAGGATTATCTATCATTAAATGAACATCCATAGGGACAGAACAATATCTTCGTAATGCGGCGATTATAGGAGGTCCAATTGTAATATTAGGAACAAAATGACCATCCATTACATCGAAATGGATATAATCGGCTCCCGCTTCAATTAACTGTGTGATTTCATCACCCATCTTGCTAAAATCACATGATAAAATAGAAGGTGCAATCTTTATATTTCTATCTCTATTGTTCATTTTATATAACTCCTAATTACTATAAAAATAGTTAATTATTATCATTTATGGCTGTAATAATTTCGGAGGATTTCCACCTTCTAATTCAAAAGAGGCTACTTTAACTTCATCAACAAATATATCCACTACTGCTTTACTTATATAAGTAACTTTTATATTCAATGGTGTCCCTCGAACATATCTAATTTGTGAAAGTGTATCATATAATCGTGGTTTGTGCCATAAAATTTCTCGGTTCCCATGGCGGTCAACAAGTTCAACACGAACTTCTTTGGCTGCCCAATCATCATTCATGGTATATGTAACTTCAGTTTGATAACGAGCATCGGGTAAGGGAGCAGTTCCTGTAGATTTAATTGTATAAATAACCATTTGTCCGCGAACAATAGGTATATCCGCAGGGGGGTCTTGTTCTAAAACTATATTTTCTGGTGAATTAGGTGAATCAACGACATTAGGAACCAATTTAATATCATAAGGTTTTAATAATTCTTCAACTTCTTGTATGTTTTTCCCTACAATATTAGGCATTATTATTGTTTCCGTTTGTGTTCCTGCACTTATAAGTAAATTTATTAGCGTTCCCTGAGTTGCATCTGTATCAGGTGGTGGATCCTGAGAAATAACTGTTTCAGCAGGTTCATCGCGATTAATTCGTGCAATATTCCCTAATTTAAATCGGCTATTGTATTCAATCATTTTTTGTGCTTCTTCAAGTGTTTTACCTCTTAAATCAGGGACTTTTTCGTTAGGTGGACCGGCGCTTACTACGGGAAATACTTTTCTCCCTAATCGAACTACTTTTCCGGGTTCCGGTTTTTGGCTGATAACATAGTATTTAGGTATTGTATCATGTGTGACAGGTATGTATGGACCTAATTCTAATCCCACTTCAAAGAGTTTTTTTGATGCCTCCATTACGGGCATATCGGTGATTTTAGGAACAATAATATACTTTCCACCACTAAGGGCTTGTGTGTAAATGTAGTATCCCGAACCCGCCATAACTGCTATAAAGACAAGCACTGCCAAAGACCATTGAATTAACCACAGGAAAAGGTTGAAGAAAAATAGAACTGTGTTAACTATGGCTTTTGAAATACCGTCAAGAAGAAGCCGTCCCAGAGATTTTTTGGAATTGTCTGATACTGTCCTGTCTGAATTTTCCACGGGTCAAGTAACTCCGGTGCATTTTTTAAAATTAATTTTTGCTCTTCGACAAATTCGTTAACTACATTTAGGGTTTCATCTTTTGTAAAAGTACATACAGAATATACTATAACGCCACCTTTTTTACATACTCTACATGCTTCTGTCAGAATAGCCTTTTGCAATTTGGATAATTTTTGCAGGGATTCCTGTCTAATATTATATTTAATATCCGGGTTTCTTCGTAAAGTTCCCAATCCAGAACAAGGGGCGTCTAATAAAATTCTATCGAAAGTTTCATCCGGGAAGGGGAGATATGTTCCACTTGAACAAACAGGATATATGTTCTTACATTTTAAACGATGAATATTTTCATAGATTCGTTGTATTCTTCCCGGGTGAATTTCAACAGAAAATATTTTCGATTGATTTCGTGTAAATTCTGCAATATGGGTTGTCTTTGTCCCCGGGGCGGAACATATATCTAAAATTATGTCATTGGGTTGAGGATCTAATGCATGAACGCTAAGCATTGATGCAGGGTCTTGTATAGTGTATAAACCCTGCCTCATCAAGGGGCAATCAGTTAGAAGATAAGTAGAATTTAATGACAATTCTTCTGGAATTGGTGTCAGATGTTGGGCTTCAATACCAATCTTTTTTAATCTTTTTTCCAATTCTTCGCGATTAGTTAACATTAAATTGGTTCGTATAGAAAGAAAAGGAATCTCAGAAACAGACAAAGCAAAATCTTCGAGTTGTTCCTCTCCAAATCTTTGGACAAATTCTTGTAAAATCCATTTTGGAATAGAATAACGAATAGACAAATAACTAAAAAGGTCTTTTTCTTTTGATGGAATAGGAATATCATCAAAATTTTCGGGAAGTTTTCGAAGCACTGCATTTACCAAACGTGCTAAACCTGCATGTCCAAAAACACGTGCAAGGTCTACTGATGTGTGAACAGCTGCCGGTGTTGTGACAATATCGCAGAAATAAATCTGGAAAACCGCAATCCTCAAAATATAAAGTATTGGCAGCGGAAGTTCATCAATCGAATTATTAAAATGTTTGGAAATAATGTAGTCAAGTAAATCCAAATTACGAATCGTTCCATACACAAGATATGCAAAAAAAACGGCGACCTCGAGTACTAAATACTTTGCGACGGAGTGTCCTCGAAATACATTCATCAATAGGTAATTTTCCATTTTCCCATCGTAATAAAGTATTTATAACTGCTGCACGAACAACATCTACATTAGCCATTTTCTGAAACATCCTCAAAAACATCACCTACATATATAGGTTTACCATTTATATATTCACGAAAAGTTAAGGGCTTTCTATTTGGAGCCTGAAGCATACAGATACCTATTAATCCTTTTCCTGTTTTTACAATACATTTATCTTTTTCTATATCTACCACAGTGCCAGGCTTTACATCATTATAATTATGACTTTCGGTTAATAATTCGGTTTTATATATTCGTATAATTTCATCCTTAAATTTTGTAAATGCCACTGGCCAGGGAAGACACCCACGAACACAATTGTGTATCGTTAACGCAGGTAAATCCCAATGTATAATACCATGTTTTTTCTCAATGAGATGACAGTATGTTGCCTTTGAATGGTCTTGTGGAGTAAATATTGCCTTGTTTTCAGCAATTAAATGAATAGATTGTATTAACAAATCAGCCCCCATTATGGACAACCTATGAGCAAGTTCTTCTGCCGTTTCATTAATATCAATGGCTGTACTCTCTTGTAATAAAATATCCCCGGCATCCATTTCCATTGAAATTTTCATGATTGTTACGCCTGTTTTAGTATCTCCCTCCAATATAGCAGTTTGTATAGGTGAAGGACCTCTCCATCGAGGAAGAAGACTGGGATGTAGATTGATGATATATCCCAATTTTGGAAGCGATAGTAATTCTTCCTTCAAAAATCTACCATAAGCTACAACAACACCTAAATCAGGCTGCAATTCTTTAAATTTCTGCAAATATAAAGGGTCGTTGACTTTTTCAGGTTGAAAAACAGGTATACCTAATTTTTCTGCTTCTACTTTAATGGGCGGTGGCGTGATGCGAAGATGTCTACCACTTGGTTTGTCAGGTTGACAGACAACTCCAACGACAGAAAAATGTGTGTGGAGCTTCTGTAATGATGGAATTGCAATTTCGGGTGTTCCAAAAAAAAGTATTTTCACTAATCCATCAATCCTGGAATTTCAATACCACCGGCTATTTCTTTCATCTTTTCTTTTGCAAGTAAACGAACCTTTTCTGATGTTACATTAAAAGCGGATAAAATAAGTGCTTCCAATAACGATTTGTCAGCCATACCTTCCGAAAATACCTCATCTGAAATAGATATATTCAGAACCTCAAATTTTCCGTTCATTCGAATCTTTACCATTCCTCCACCGGATTCGCCTTCAACAATTTCTTTGGCTAATTCTTCTTTTAATGTCTCAATTTTTTGTTTTACTTGCATAGCCTCTTTTAGGAGACCACCTAACTGAGAGATGTCTTTAAAATTAAACATTCTTTTTCTAATTCTCCTCTTTATAATTAGGTCATAATTTTACAAGAAAAAGGACAAAAAAATCAAAGTTTTAAATGGAAGAGTAAACAAATAATATTTTTTTATCAACATGGCTTAAAAAAGATAAAAAGTATAAAAAAATTTTATTAGTATTACTAATATCTTAATTAGTAATACCAAATGTTTGAGCAAAAAAATAGATGAACAATCAAATAAACCTCAATTTATGCATGTGAAAACATTGTTTAGCAATATTTGCAAAATAATTGAAAAATACTTGATGAATATTGAAATATAATGATAAATATGATATAGTGATATAGTTGTTTACCTAACGGTAAGTTAATAAGTAAGTCAAAATTTTGTAGGAGTAATGAAGTTATGACCCACCATTACCGAGAACAAATCAAAAACATTGCCAACAAATATGGCAATGACCGTGGTTATCTGATGAATATAGCCCAGGATATCGTTAAAGAATTCGGCTATATCTCAGATGAAATGGTCGCACATGTCGCAGAAATCCTGAACATACCTATGGTACAGGTTCGGGATATGGTTAGTTTTTATTCATTTTTACCAAGAAAACCTCTTGGGAAGAATGTAATAAGACTTTCTAACGCAGTTATTGAAAGAATGAAGGGTGCCGATGAGGTAGGGAAGGCGTTTGAAAAAGAATTAGGTATCTCTTTTGGAGAAACAACAAAGGATAACCTTTTTACTTTGCTTCATACCGCATGTATTGGTCTTAGTGACCAGGCACCAGGGGCATTAATAAACAATGTTCCTTTAACAAATCTTAAACCTGCAGATGTCCCACAGATTATAAGAGATATTAAGGCAGGTAAAAATGTCTCGGATTTGCCACAAGCCCGTGTTTTATTGAATCTGAAAAAAGAAGGGGAAGTTATTTGTGCCCCATTAGAAAGTGGACAGGCAATCCGAAATGCATTAAATATGAAACCCGAAGAAGTTATTGCTGAGATAAATAAATCCCGACTTCGTGGAAGAGGAGGAGCAGGATTCCCAACGGCAATGAAATGGGATTTTTGCAGAAAACAAAAATCACCCATTCGTTATCTTATTTGTAATGCAGATGAAGGGGAGCCCGGAACATTTAAGGACAGGGTAATATTAACAGAATACCCGGATTTAGTTTTTGAAGGTATGACCATTGCGGGTTATGCTATTGGAGCCAAAGAGGGTATCATGTATCTCCGCGGAGAATATGCCTATTTGTTAGATAATCTTGAAAAAGTTTTGGCAAAAAGAAGACATTTAGGCTTATTAGGTGAGAATATATGTGGTAGAGAAGGGTTCAGTTTTGATATTCGAATTCAGTTAGGTGCGGGTGCGTATGTATGTGGTGAAGAATCTGCACTTATAGAGTCTGCCGAAGGGAAAAGAGGTGCTCCACGCGATAGACCACCATTCCCTGTCCAGAAAGGATATAAAAATGAACCAACCTCTGTAAATAATGTGGAAACATTATGCTGTGCAGCCCGCATTTTAGAAAAGGGTGGTGAATGGTTTGCAAAAATTGGAACGAAAGATTCTACGGGAACAAAAATGCTAAGTGTTTCCGGTGATTGTGAACATCCGGGCGTATACGAGGTCGAATATGGAATAACCATAGAAAACCTATTGGAACTGGTAGGAGCAAAAGATACACAGGCAGTTCAAGTAGGTGGTGCTTCTGGAAAGTGTGTTGCACCGAAAGATTTTGGTAGACGAATTTCATTTGAAGACCTTCCTACGGGTGGTTCTATCATGATTTTTGGTAAAAATAGAGATTTATTAGAATGTATGCATCAGTTTATAGAGTTTTTTATCGAAGAATCTTGCGGTTGGTGTGTTCCATGCAGAGCAGGAACAACCTTATTAGAAAAGAAATTTAGACAGATACTTGATGGCAAAGGTACAGTTCAAAGCCTTGCTGAATTACGAAGAATAGCACAAACAGTTAAGGCTATGAGCCGTTGTGGATTGGGACAAACATCTGCAAATCCAGTATTAACAACTATTTATGACTTTGCAGATTTATATGCAGAAAGAATCAAAGAAGAAGATGGAAAATTACTTACCTTTGATTTGCAAAAAGCCATGAAAGTAGGAATAGAAGCAAGTGGAAGAACAATGGAAGGAGTAAAATAATGAGTACAAATGTAGTTACTTTTACAATTGATGGAGTTGAGGTAAAATCTGCTCCAGATAAAACGATAATTCAAGCCGCTGATGATGCGGGGATATATATTCCAAGACTGTGCTATTTAAAAGACCTTCCGCCGGGTGGTCATTGTCGGGTTTGCACAGTTAAAGTGAATGGAAGACCTGTTAATTCATGTACATATCCCGTCGCTGAGGGAATTGTGGTGGAAAATGACACAGAAGAACTGAATAGTTTCCGTAGAAATATCATTGAAATGTTGTTTGTAGAAGGGAATCATTTCTGTCCTTCATGTGAGGTAGCAGGAAAGTGTGAATTACAGGCTCTGGCATATCGTCTTGGATTATTAACTCCGCAGATGCCTTACTTATATGCCCAAAAAGAGTTAGACGCAACACACCCAGATGTCTATTTAGACAGAAATCGCTGTGTTTTATGTGGTCGTTGTGTAAGAGCATCTATACATCTGGACAAGAAAAATGTCTTTGGTTTTGAAAATCGCGGCATTAACATGCGAATTTCAGTTAATTCAAACGATGGATTGAAAGATACAGACTTAACAAAAGATGACAAAGCGATGTCTGTCTGTCCTACGGGATGTCTTGTAGTAAAACGACAGGGTTATTTAACACCTGTTGGAAAAAGACTTTATGACAAAAAACCGATTGGTTCTGAAATAGAAACAAAAACCGTGAAATCATAAACAGGAAAGGAATGGAGTTATGAGTAAACCTGTTGTTGCTACTGGTCATTTTACAGGGTGTTTTGGATGCCATATGTCTATTTTGGACATTGATGAACGCATTTTAGACCTTGTTGAGTTGGTGGAATTCAACAAATCACCTATTAATGATATAAAACATTTCACAAAACCTGTAGATATTGGGATTATAGAAGGTGGCATAAGTAATGATGAAAATGCAGAAATACTGATGGAATTTAGAAAGCATTGCAAAATCCTCGTTGCTATTGGTGCATGTGCTTTGACGGGCGGAGTTCCTTCAATGAGGAATTTGGTTCCATTAAAAGAATGCCTTGAAGAAGCATATTTAAATGGTCCAACTGTGAAAAGTGAAAACACAGGAATTATACCCAATGACCCGGATATTCCGGTACTGTTAGATAAAGTATATCCCTGTCATGAAGTAGTTAAAATTGATTATTTCTTACCCGGTTGTCCACCTTCCGCAGATACAATTTGGAATGCACTGGTTGCCTTGTTAAAAGGTGAACCGTTAAATCTTGATTATGAACTAATAAAATATGATTAATTTCAGGAGGCAGTATCTATGAGTACTAAAACCACAGGAAGAAAAATAGTAATAAACCCCGTTACACGGGTAGAAGGACATGGGAAAGTTACTATCCTTTTAGATGAAAAAGGAAATGTGCAACAAACCCGTTTCCATATCATAGAATTTCGTGGATTTGAGCGATTTGTTCAAGGAAGGTTTTATTGGGAAGCCCCAACAATTGTTCAGAGACTATGCGGAATTTGTCCTGTAAGCCATCATCTCTGTGCAGCAAAAGCAACGGATGTTATTGTCGGAGCGAAGACATTAACTCCTACCGCAGAAAAAATGAGAAGGCTTATGCATTATGGGCAAACCTTACAGTCCCACGCACTACATTTTTTCCATCTTTGTTCTCCCGATTTATTATTTGGCTTCGATGCACCGGTTGAACAAAGGAATGTGATTGGAGTGATAAAAGCAGACCCAGAAACAGCGAAAAAGGCTGTTTTACTGAGAAAATATGGACAGGAAATAATTAAAGCCACTGCAGGGAAGAAAGTCCATGGCACAGGTGCTATTCCCGGTGGAATTAACAAAAACCTTTCTATTGAAGAACGGGATGTGTTCTTAAAGGACATAGATACTATTTTAGAATGGTCAATTGAAGCAATGGAATTGTGTAAGAAAATAGTAAAAGAAAAATTGGAATTTTTCCTAAAATTTGGTGCTTTTGATTCGAACCATTTAAGTATTGTTCGGAAAGATGGATGTCTTGACCTATACGATGGTTTATTAAGAGCTAAAACCGCCGATGGAAAGATAATCTTTGATATGGTCAAACCCGAAGATTACCTTGATTACATTGCCGAGGAAGTTCGTCCATGGAGTTATATGAAATTCCCATTTATCCGTTCTTTAGGGAAAGAAAAAGGATGGTATCGGGTAGGACCCTTAGCAAGAATTAATAACTGTGATTTTATTGATACTCCATTAGCAGAAAAAGAAAGACAGGAGTTAATGTCATTAACAGGTGGAAAGCCTATAAATGCATCTATGGCGTATCACTGGACACGAATGATAGAAATGCTCCATTCTGCAGAAAAGATTAAAGACTTGTTGAATGACCCCGATTTACAGGGGACAAATCTAATAACACAGGGAACAAAACAAAAAAGAGGTGTCGCATGGATAGAAGCCCCTCGTGGAACTTTGTTCCATCATTATGAAATTAATGATAACGACCAAATTGTCCTTGCAAATCTAATTGTATCTACAACCAATAATAATGAACCTATGAATCAGGTAGTAAATGTTCTGGCAAAAGATTATTTGCAAGGAAAATCTGAAATAACAGAAGGATTATTGAATACTATTGAAGTAGGTATTCGTGCTTATGACCCCTGTCTGAGTTGTGCAACTCATGCTTTGGGTCAGATGCCCTTGCAAGTCCAAATAATGAACCATGAAGGTAAAGTCGTTAATGAACTTATTAGAGGATGAGAAAATACTTATCTTCGGATATGGAAATCCGGGTCGTCATGATGATGCGTTAGGACCCTTATTTGCCCAGCGTATTCAACAGATGAACCGGACAACATCTATACAGATGCAGATTACCAGTTAAATATTGAATTAGGTGCTGAACTGGTAAACTATGATAAAGTAATATTTGTAGATGCCTCAAAAGAAGGTGATGAACCTTTTTACTTAAAAAAAGTATTCCCTTCAAAAAACATAACCTTTTCAACACATTCTGTAAATGCAGAATCAATTGTTGCTATTTGTGATGAATATTTCGGTTCTGCTCCAGAATCATGGATATTAGGTATCCGAGGTTATGATTTTACAATAGGCGAAGGGATTACAGAAAAAGCAAAAAGCAATTTTGAATCAGCATATCAATATCTTTGTAAAATATTAAATCAACAAAGGAGAAGGGAAAATGGAACAAAAGAAAGTTATACTTATTATTGATGATGATCCTGACATTCGTTCTGCATTAAGGGTTATGTTAGAATCCGCCGGATTTGTTGTTGGCGAGGCAGCTAACGGAGAAGAAGGATTAAAGGCTGTTCAAAGAATACAACCTGACGCAGTCATTATAGATTTAATGATGGAAAATGTAGATTCCGGTAGTCAGGTTGCTATAAAACTAAAAGAGGATAAATATCCCGGACCTATGTATATGTTAAGTTCCGCAGGTTATGCGGTTCGCTATAACATTGACGCTCGCGAACTGGGACTGGCTGGAATTTTCCAGAAACCCGTTGACCCGAAGGTCTTGATTTCTACACTAAAAGCAAAATTAGGTGTAGCATAAAAAAAGTCTGTTTAATAATAAAAAAAACGGAGCTTTGCTCCGTTTTTTTTATACAATAGATAAATAAATGTTCTGAATGGAAAAATGTCAAGTTCTTCAGGTAAATATTCCCAGTCACTGTTATCTAAAATAATTCGTTTTTTCCTTCGAGATGAAGAAGGCTCTTTCCCTATTTTTTTACATAGCCTTCGATTAGAAGATCAGTTATATGATTTTACAATTATACGGTTTTGTGTTGCGGTTCTGATTGTTATTGGTTCTTTTTTCGCAAAATATATATTGGGAATTTACCAATTAAATCATTATGCTTTAATTTTGTTGGCAATTATTTTATTTCTGGCAAATACCATAAATTTTATAATTGCTTTTCCATCAAGAAGAAAAAGAAGTAAATCATCTACATATCGGTTCTTACTTGTTTTTATTTTACATCTGTCCATTGCTACTGATTTTTTATTCCTTACAATTGCGATATGGTTAGTAGGCGGTGTGTATTCTCCTTTTCAGACATTTTTTATATTTCATGTGATTATTGCAAGTATTTTATTTAGTCCTCTAATCGCATTTGCTTATACGATATATGGCTATTTACTCTTTTTAACATTGGCTATTCTTATCTGGTTGCAATGGCTTCCTCAAATGTATCCAATGGGAGCAGTTCCATCAAATAATCCACCTACAGGGACATATATCATCACAGTTGCTGTTGTTCAAGGATTGTTATTCTTCTTAACTGCATCTCTTACGACCCATTTAATGTATTTCCTGAGAGAAGGTCAAAGGCAAATTGTAAGGATAAACAGGGATTTAGAAAGATTGTGTGACCAGAGAAAGGGATTTTTACAAATAGCCTTGCATAATTTAAGGTCCCCTATTTCCGCAATAGCCATGCATTTGCAAAATTTACTTTATGGGTATGGAGGTGAATTGAACGAAACACAACAAGCCTGGGTGCAACGCTCACTAACGAGAATTGACGAGTTAGTATCTTTCTTACATGATTTAGAAAATCTTTCTGTAATGGAAAACGCAGATTTATTAAGAGAGGCAAAAGAGTTCGAGTTAAATAGCCTTATCGAAAAGATTATTAAGGAAAATCAAGATTTAATAGCAAGTAAAAATCATGAGATAAAAGTTGAATTGCCTGAGAAAAAGATATATGTTTCAGGTATTCAGCGATTAATTCAAGAGGCTATCCTGAATTTTCTAACGAATGCTATTAAATATACACCCCAGAATGGCAAAATAATTGTTCGTGCATATACGCATTCATCCTATGTTCGAATTGAAGTAGAGGATAATGGTATTGGAATATCACAAGAAGATATCCCAAAACTATTTAAGGAATTTGTTCGTTTAAAACAACAAAAAGTAGAAGGGGTTGATGCGACAGGTTCGGGGTTGGGTTTGTATATTGTTCGACAGGTAATAGAAAGTCATGGGGGAAAGGTATTCGTAAAAAGCCAGCCTGGCAAAGGAAGTATTTTTGGCTTCGATTTGCCTGTAATTCGGAAAAAATGAAACATTCCTTTAATAAATGTAGTCTACAAAAACCAAACAATCTACAAAGATAAATTATAATGAATGAAGATGTAGTTGAAAGTTCTTTCCGAACAAATTTTTTGTTTATCTTTTAATTCCTTTGAAATTAAAAACCTAATAATAAGGTGTTATCATGAGTTACCGTAGACCTCTTGTCCGTTTCATTATTTTTGCTTTATTTGGTTTAGTTTTAGAAGTGTTTATGTCAAGTACCGTTAATTTTATCTTTCATGATAATGTGAATTTAAGGGGACACACCTCCCTATGGATGATATTCGATTACGGTTTGATAGGCATTATAACGCCATGGTTGAGAAATCCCATGAAAGCAAGAGGTATACCTTTCCCTGTTCGGGCATTTGTTTACATGTTAGGTATTTTTGTTGTGGAATATATTTCAGGTATTTTATTTCATAAAATCCTTGGCTTAAGGATATGGGATTATTCTGAATTTCGGTATAACCTCCATGGGCAAATAACATTAGAATTTATTCCTGTATGGTATACATTAAGTTTAACTATAGAAAAATTGTATGAATGGGTGGACAAAGCCTCCTGGGCAATACTTACAAAAACACCTGAAGGATATATTCCTGATTAAAATATCCCATTACTTGAGCAAGCATATAAAAAACTTTCATAATCGTTTTTCCATGTAGATAATTATGAATTAGTAAGTAGTTCCTGTTTACTCTCGGGTTTCATATATAATTAGGCAAAAAAGGTGGATTATGAAGAAAACAGAAATAGAGGTTATAAAAGAGTTTTTTGTCGAAATATCGCCGTATATTGTTGATAGTTATAAAAGAAAAGAGGAATTAACTATCTCTACAAAAAAGGATGCGACCGACTTTTTAACGGAAGTAGACCTATTTATTCAGAGTTCTTTTGTTAAGAAGATAAAAAGTTTTTTTCCTGAAGACCTTATTATTGGCGAAGAGGCGGGTTTTTCGCATTATGAAGAAAATTACGACGGACGAGTATGGGTTATTGACCCTATTGATGGAACTGCCAATTTTGTAAGAAGTTATTTCCCCGCATTTGCGGTGGCAATTGCTTTTGCTGATAAGGGAGAATTGGTTTGTTCGGGCGTTTTGGTGCCTATTACAGGGGATGTTTTCATCGCAGAAAAGGGGAAAGGTGCCTGGTGTAATGGACAAAAAATAGAAATATCTAAAAAGAAGGATTTGAATGAATCGTGTGTTCAATTAGATTTTGGTAGGAAATCATCAAGAAAAGAAAGACTTCCATTTTTTATAAATCCAATACTCTATTTCGGGCAGGTTCGTTGTATTGGTTCTGCTATATTAGCATTAATACAAGTTGCTATGGGGGTTGCGGATGCGTATGTTCATGCTTCATTGCAACCATGGGATTTTTTAGCAGGTAAATTGATTTTAGAAGAAGCAAACGGAAAAATAACTCAAATAGATGGAACACCGATTCATTTATTCTCAAAGAATAACGGGATTATCGCAACAAATGGTTATATTCATGATGAATTACTAAAAATTTTAAATGAAACCTTAGAATAAATTTGTTTAATCATAAATTCCGCAAAAAAGAAAAGACAAAAATTTCTTATTTGTATGTAAATAGTATTCTTTTAATCGCTTCAGGTTTTGCGTGGACAGCGTCATAAAAGTCAATTGAATTACAACCACATTTTGTTGCATCAAAACTACCGTAAACAGGTATATCAAGGGAGTTAAAAACTTCTACCATATATTTCTCCACATCAATGATGATTTTATATATTTTATTTTTCGAGAGAATTTCATACGAGCGTGGATGAATAGGAATGAGAATTATTTCAATTTCAACACCATCTTTCTTTACCATTTTCAGGAACTCTTCAAAAATTTGTTTTCGAAGCGGGTCTAACTGTCTGTAATTAATTAATCCTTCAGGATGTTTGAAAGCATATCGTTCCGCCTTTAATTCAATTTCTTGTTGTGTTCTTTGCCGTCGGGAGGATTCATAAATAATGCTACCATCAGGTCGGATGACTTTTTCTTCTGTTTCATAATGTTCTATGGGTTTTGGACGGGGAATTTTGCCCACTACCCATGCAGGGAAAAATCGAATAGACTCTTGAAAATAGCCCGGGGAAAGTATCTGAAAATATCGAGGGTCTATCCATTTTATAATAAAATCTTTTAATGTGGTATTTTGAACTATTTCCATGCGTTGCATGGCGTTGTCAAACTCATGAAAAAGATGGAAGTTACTTTTCGTATAGGAATTGAAATAATGCAGGTCAGGGCAGAGAATAAGTTTTGATGGAAGTTTATTGGCTTCGTAAAGTACCTGATAATTTGCGATAATATCTTCTAAATTTGCGGAAGGAAGACTGCAGTTTAAAAGGTGCCGATTTGGGAAGAAAGATGAATCAATAATCATTGCACGGCTTGATCCCATTACTATAATATCCGGCTTTGTTTCTAATAATGCAATTCGTTCTTTAATGATTTTTCGGTAGTCTACATTAATTGCATTTGTGACACCATAACCATCATTAAGCCAAAGAGCAATTTGCTTTTCCTGACTTTTTCTTAGAAGTCCAGATGGGTCAATTGAAACATTTATGAAGATAAAGAAAAAAAAGAAGGGAGTTAAAAGAATAATGGGAAGCAATTCTTTGTATATAAATCTATTCATAAATATCCCTTAAAATTGAAAATAGATAAAAGGTGAACTGTTCCAAACACCATAAAATGCAATTAGAAAAAGGAAAATATAGTAGCAAGCCCATCTTATTGCTATATTTCGTTGTTCAAGTTTTTCTCGTAAGGAAACACCGTATGATTGAAATGCTTCTACTGTTATCAAAAATAATAGAGATATTATTGCTACATTGAACTCTTGTTCTGTCGGCATACCCAAACTAACAACAAAATCATCAAAATCCAATCCACGAGTAGGATTTGACCAACCTGATAAAAGATGCGACCAGATATAAAACACATCTCCTATTTTTTCGGCACGGAACGGAACCCCAAAAAATAAAAAAATTGAGTAGGTCATTAACATCTGTATACCTTGATGGATTTTGGGGAAATAGGTTAAACCGATTTTTTCAACAATGATTTTCCGTATATCGCGGGTCAAGAGTGATATAACAAGACATAATCCCATTAAAAAACCCCAGAATATATAAGTCCAGTTTGCCCCATGCCATAAACCACTTAGTGTAAAAACAATGATTAAGTTTCTGCATGTATTCAGGACACCGTAACGACTACCTCCCAAAGGATAAAAAACATAGTCACGAAACCAATTCATGAGCGAAATGTGCCATCGTCTCCATAATTCAGGGAAGGAACGGGAAAAATAAGGTCGCTCAAAATTTTGTATTAAGTTAATTCCTAATACTTTTGCAGAACCTACGGCTATATCCGAATAGCCTGAAAAATCACAATATATCTGCCAACTGGAAAAAACCATTGCAAAAAGAAGTCCCATACCTTCATGAGATTGTGGATTGGCAAACACATAAGCAGACATCATACCTAATCGGTCTGCAACAACAACTTTTTTGAAAAGTCCCCATGCCATTAATTTAAGGCCGTCACTAACCCGTTTTATATCAAAATTATGAGATTGTTTAAGTTGGGGGATTAATGTATCTGCTCTTTCAATGGGACCCGCCACTAATTGTGGAAAGAAAGTAACATAAAGAGCAAAAATACCGAAATGTTTTTCAGGTTTTATTTTCCGCCGATAGACATCAATTGTATATGCCAAAGTTTGGAAGGTGTAAAAAGAGATACCAATGGGTAATAAAAGGGAAGAATAATGAATGTTTATGGGTATATTTAAATATATAGATAGTTTTTCAATGCTATCCATAAAGAAGTTGTAATATTTAAAAGTAAAAAGTATCCCTAAATTTACAAAAAGACTGCAACATAAAATTAATTTTCGTTTATACTCCGCTTCCGTTTTTTCTAACAATAACCCGCTAATATAATCAACAATTGTTGATGCAAGTAAAAGCAGAACATAAATAGGTATCCAAGCCATATAGAAGTAATAACTGGCTATAAGAAGTAAAAACCAACGATATTTGGAAGGTATTGAGAAATATAAAATAACTACAATAGGAAAAAATATGGCAAAATGAACAGAATTAAACAACATGGTTTTATATGTTTTTATGTTTATATTTATTTGTTTTTACTTGTGTTGTGATAGATATGTCTTCTTCTATATCTGGATATATTTCTAACATAAATTCCCACTTTCCTCCTAAATTTTCAATCTTCAGAAGGAGAGTATTATAACCTTTATTCAATTCTGATGTAAAAGAATCTGTGCCGGGTTCGCAAGGTGTCCCATCTTTTGAGAATCTTGAATATACTTCTTTTCCATTGAGAAAAACTTTTCCACCATCATTCATACCTAATTCAAACAGCGCATTTTGTTTTTCTTTTGAATAAATATAAGTAAGTGCATAAACAATGCCGGTTTCCAAACCAAATATTTCGTGGAGTTGAACCTTTATTGATTTTGTTTTTGATGAATTAAAAGGAACAATTTTTACATCGTTATATATCTCTTTAAGTTTATTTATATCTTTATTTGATAGTATCCCTATCTTTTCTTCTCCTCCTAAAACTTCTAAAAAGTCTTTTTTTAAACCTTCCCGAGAAATTTCTATATCTGATGCTTTATCTATTATCGAATTTGGAAAAGGACCTAATAAAGTCCAATCTAAAACAAAGTTGGTTTTAGGAGTTTCTAAGTTGTCTTTAATAACAATTTGAGCAGATTTCAAAGCATTGTTTGTGATTTCAAAATTACCATGACTTATATTGGATGTAATAATCCCAGAACGAACACGATGTCCTAAATGAATGATAGGTCTTTCTATAGATGTTCCTATAAACTCACAATTTGATACAATTAAATACCTATTGTTAGCGTTTATGCATGGAAAGCCCTTTGACACACGGTCCCAACCACTAAAATGACAGGCATTCAAGGTAACACTTCCCTGCCCTTCCGTAAAAACTTGATAATCGGAATTCTTCGTTCCCCAGAAACCGCATCCAACAAATTTTACAGGACCTCGATTGGAAGGACTTATTACCGCCTTTGCCATAAAAGATGAATTTAAAAAAGTAATACCTGCATTTTCCATTGCACTATCCACTTTTACAGCACAGGGAGTAATATCCATATAGCAATGGGTATATGTTCCACTACNGGGCAGATTTTTTGTTATATTTCTGTTTTCATCATATATAGGTCCTGCAATGAATTGCATACCAATGGAATAAAAGATACTAAAAAGGTTATACCCCATTTCACCATCTGTTTTCCCTATGATAAAAGCAATTCCTTCCCTTTGGGTAAATTTCCAGAGAGGGCTATTGGGATTTAAATCCCAAAATGGCCAAAAATGAATATCTTCAATCCTACCAACATCGTAACACTGGTTGATATAAAGCCCACGGTATAATGGGTATGCATGTATATTTTTAATCTTATGTCTGCCTGCGGGAAATGTTCCAAAATCTATCGCTTTATACGGATTAATAAGTGTTAAATCTATAAGAGAAACATCGTCGGCAGCACCATTACATTGAATTGTCCATGGATAGGGGATAGGTGGATCTGTTTTTGTTTGTTCAGGGTAAAAAACAGCAAATCCTTTTAATGTTGAACTTGTATTAACGCGAATAAAGGGAGCTCCGTCCGCTTCTCCTTTACCAGAAATTGCAAGTAAAACACTTCCTGCTTTAGTCGGTTCGCCCCGAAATGGAGCACGCCATATTCCCTCAAGCGTTACATTTTCAGGAACAATTAGATTTCCTTTTATAAGATAAGAACCTATAGGAAGAAATACTATACCTCCATTTTTTTCACCGGCAATATTTAATGCTTTTTGGATAATCTCTGTATCATCTGTGTTGCCATCACCTTTTGCTCCGAATTCTTTTACATTATATATATCTGAACAGGGTATATTTTCTCCAAACAAAAGAAAAGTATACAGAAAAGAAAAAATAAGAAAAGTTATAACAATAGACAGTTGTTTTTTTGAAATAAATGACACGCCAATATTTTCCTTTAAACTATCCTTTAACAACAAAGTTTATTAACTTCCCCGGGACATATATCTCTTTAACAATTTGTTTTCCTGAGATATGGGGGAGTATTTTTTCCTCTTTACGGGCTTGTTCCAAAATCTCTTTATCACCTGAATTCACAGATATGGTAATTTTACCTCTTAGTTTCCCATTTACCTGAATAGGTATTTCTACTGTATCTTCTTTGATAAGGTCTTTATCGTATTCAGGCCAGGGTTCGTATGCTAATGTTTGTGTATGTCCTAACTTATGCCATATCTCTTCAGCGATATGAGGAGCAAATGGAGATAAAATGAGTATGAATTTTTCACCAATATGCTTATCAATTTTTTCTATTTTATTTGCGGAATTAACAAATTCCATCATTTTGGCGATAGCAGTATTGAATTGTAAATTTTCAATATCTTCTGAAACCGATTTT
This sequence comes from Candidatus Hydrogenedens terephthalaticus JGI OTU-1, assembly GCA_000493945.1. GTDB lineage: Bacteria > Hydrogenedentota > Hydrogenedentia > Hydrogenedentales > Hydrogenedentaceae > Hydrogenedens > Hydrogenedens terephthalaticus. The sequence goes on along the minus strand of AWNW01000002.1, from coordinate 42,606 downwards.
ATCGTTTTATGAAGTTCCTTTTCTATAGATGGATCACCACCTGAAGATACAAATCGTGAGGAAATGGATCCATTTTCATCAATAAAAAGAGCCCATATTCTTCGTAAAAATCTGTAAACACCTTGAATACCTTCATCTGTCCATGGTTTATCTCGATCCAGCGGACCCATAAACATTTCGTACATACGCATGGCATCCGCCCCATACTTCTCAATGACTTCATCAGGATTGACAACATTGTAACGCGACTTACTCATCTTTTCAATTTTTGTTTCAACAGGGATATCTGTGCCTTTAACAAACCATTGACCTTCTTTTTGCTCAACTTGATGGGGATAATAGTATTTACCATTTTTATCCTGATAAGAGTAAGCGAGAATCATTCCTTGATTGAACAGTTTTTTGAATGGTTCTGTAGTAGAGACATAACCTGCGTCATATAAGACTTTGTGCCAGAATCTTGAGTATAAAAGATGTAAAACGGCATGTTCTGCTCCACCGATATAAAGGTCAACAGGCATCCAATATTGTTCAGCTTCTTTAGACCATGCTTCTTTATCATTTTGAGGGTCAACAAATCTCAGGAAATACCAGCAGGAACCTGCCCATTGAGGCATAGTATTTGTTTCTCTTGTTGCTGGTTGTCCTGTTTCCGGGTCAACAGTCTGAACCCAATCCTTAGCACGGGCAAGAGGAGGTTCTCCCGTTTCAGTCGGTTTATAATTGTCCAAATCAGGTAAAAGGACAGGCAAATCTTTTAATGGGACCACTTTGATTGTCCCATCGGATAAACGAACAATGGGGAAAGGTTCACCCCAATATCTTTGTCTGGAGAAAAGCCAATCACGAAGTTTATAATTTACTGTTGCTTTGCCTAAACCTTTTTCCTCTAACCATTTTGTAATTTTCTTTTTTGCTTCAGGTACAGTGAGACCATTAATTATTGGTGAATTAACTAATATTCCATCGCCGGTGTATGCTTCTTTGGTAATATCTCCACCAGAAACTACCTCAATAATAGGAAGATTATATTTTTTTGCAAATTCGTAGTCACGGGTATCATGAGCGGGTACAGCCATAATAGCACCATAACCATATTCGGCTAAAACATAATCAGCAATCCAGATAGGAATTTTTGCATTGTTCACAGGATTAATAGCATAAGCACCAGTAAAAACTCCCGTTTTTTCCTTTTCATCCTTCATGCGTTCCTGAGCACTTTTTCTTGTAGTTTGTTCAATATATTGTTTTACATCATCCATGTATTCAGGCTTTGTTATTTGCAATACAAATGGATGTTCGGGAGCCAGGACGCAGTAGGTAGCGCCAAAAAGAGTATCGGGGCGTGTTGTAAAAACTGTAAATTTCATAGATGTTCCATCTATTGTAAAATCTACATCTGCTCCTTCACTTTTACCAATCCATTCCCTCTGCATGGCTATTATTCCCGGTGGCCAATCTAATTCATTCAAGTCTTCTAATAACCTTTCGGCATAAGCGGTAATTCTTAACATCCATTGCCGCATCATCCTTTTTTCTACGGGGTCTCCTGTTTCAACATATTTGCCATCTTTAACTTCTTCATTGGCTAATACAGTTCCCAATGCAGGGCACCAGTTCACAGGTGCTTCAGTTTCATAAGCGAGTCCCCGTTCGAATAAGACGGTAAATATCCATTGTGTCCATTTGTAATAAGAAGGATCGGTGGTATTAATTTCGCGGTCCCAATCATAAGAAAGTCCAAGTGCTTGAATTTGTCTACGGAATGTGTCACAGTTCTTTTTGGTTACAACGGCGGGATGTTCTCCTGTGCGTACTGCATGTCTTTCCGCAGGCAAGCCAAAAGCATCCCAACCCATAGGATGTAATACATTAAATCCTTTCATTCTTTTATATCGTGCTACTATATCTGTGGCAGTATATCCTTCAGGATGACCTACATGCAGACCATCACCACTGGGATAGGGAAACATATCTAAAACATAATATTTAGGTTTTGAATGGTCAATAACCGATTTAAATGTTTTATTTTCTAACCAATATTTCTGCCATTTTTTTTCAATTTCATTGTGATTATACATTCCGTTTGACATATAAAAAAGACCTCCTTAAGGATTTGTTTGGTTCGGAAAAATAAAAGAGTAATAAATTATAACAATTTTTTACTTTATATCCATAAAAAAGGAGTTATTAAACCATAGTTAGATAAGGGTTTTACCTATTTGTATCTTTCTGCACGGGAAAAACGATATCGAAAACCTGTGTTATGTTTTTAACGAAATGAAAGTGCAGTTGTTCCTTTATTTCTTGTGAAATTTCTTTTAAATCTTTTTCATTTTCTTGGGGGAGAATAATATTTTTTATCCCAGCCATATAAGCTGAAAGAAGTTTTTCACGAATACCCCCGACAGGTAAAACTCTACCTGTTAAGGTAATTTCACCTGTCATAGCAATTCCTTCCGGTATGGAGCGTTTTAGTAATGCAGATAACAAAGAAACTGCAATTGTAATTCCTGCGGAAGGACCGTCTTTAGGTATGGAAGCCTCCGGAGCATGAATATGAATATCCATATCTTTATAAAAGTTTGGAGGTATGTTAAATATGGCTGAATTGGCGCGGATAAAAGTCAATGCAGCCTGAGCGGACTCCGTCATAACAGAACCTAATTGTCCTGTGCAAAGGAGATTTCCTTTTCCTTCCATAATACTTGTCTCGATTATTTGAATAGTCCCTCCATAAGGGGTCCATGCCATTCCTACAGCCATCCCCGGAGAAAGATTTTTTGTCATCTGAACACGAGAATAGATGGGTGGTCCTAAAATATTTTCTACCTCATTTTTTGTAATAACAATAGGGCAGTTTTTCTCTTTTGTGACTATCCATCGAGCAACTTTTCTAATAACCCCTGAAATTTGTCTTTCCAATTCGCGAACACCTGCTTCTTCAGTATATTTAGTAATCAGGTGTTTAATAGATTCGGGTTTGAGTGAGATATGATTCTTTTTTAATCCACTTAATTTTATTTGCCTTGGTATTAGGTGTTTTCGAGCAATTTCGTATTTTTCTGTTGGAGTATAACCGGGTATGCGAATAACTTCCATACGGTCAAATAAGGGATGGGGAATGTTATATTCATTGTTTGCTGTGGCTATAAAAAAGACTTCGGATAAATCAAATTCTATATTTAAATAATGGTCTGTGAAATATTTGTTTTGTTCAGGGTCTAATACTTCTAATAAAGCGGATGCGGGGTCTCCGCGGAAATCAGTTCCGATTTTGTCAACTTCATCAAGAACAAAAACGGGGTTTTTTACTTTAACTGTTTTTATATTTTGAATAATTTTTCCGGGCATTGACGCCACATAAGTGCGTATATGTCCACGAATTTCTGCTTCATCACGAATTCCCCCTAATGACATACGAATGAATTTACGATTTAGTGCGGAAGCAATGGATTTCCCTAAGGATGTTTTTCCAACGCCCGGGGGACCTACAAGACATAGAACAGGACCTTTTGTTAGGTTATTACTAAGTATACGAACGGCAAGGAAATCCAATATTCGTTCTTTGACTTTGTCCAGTCCATAATGGTCACGGTCCAAAATTTTTTTTGCTCGGTTTAAATCCATTCTATCTTTTGTTCTTTTATTCCATGGGAGGCTGCAAAGCCATTCTATATATTCCATAATGGTGGAGTATTCAGGACTATAAGACTGGACTTTTTCCATATGTTTTATTTCAGCGGTGGCTTTTTCTAAAACATGAGGGGGTAAATGGGATTTTTTTACAAGTCGTTTTAATTCATCTATATCTGACGGATAATCGGAAATACTTTGTATATCTAAAGGGGAATCCTCCGAGTCATCTAAAATCCACGGTTTTGTGTCTTCGCCAAAACAATACTTAAGGTGTGAAATCATTTTCTTTTCTTTTGTGTAGTTGGAGTTTTCACGCCGAAGTATATGTATTAATTCAGAAAAAATGTCCTTTAAAAGAGTTAATTTTAGTAAATCTTGTTTTTCATCAAAAGGAATATTAAGATAGGTGCAAACAATGTCTATAATTTCTTCAAAGTTTGAACATTGTTGAATTAATTTTAAGGTTTCTATAGGTATTTTCGTGTTTTCTGTTGCGTAAATATTAAATTCTTTTATTAATATAGACTTGAAAGTATTAAATGAATTACTATGCCGTTTATTAGAAGGGTGAAGAGTATCTAAAGAAAAAGGCTGAACTTTCGCTTTGAGGAAGGGTTCCTCTTGAAGCCAGTTTAAAATTTTGGCACGGGATTGGGTATCAATAACAATCTTAATTGTATTATCCGGTAAAATAAGGGCTTGTTGAATTTGTGCAATGATTCCAATTTCTAAATATGATGGTTCTTTCATTTCTTGTTTGGAATATTTTTGATAGGCTAAGAAAATCATTTCCGATGTCTGCATGGATTCCTGAACAGCATGTATAGATATATCCTTCGATACTAAAATAGGCACAGTATTTTTGGGAAATAATACGATGTCTGTTAAAGGAAGGACAGGTAGGTCCAGAGGTGGGGGTAGGTTTTCCGTAGATACTTTTGTTGTTTTGTTTTTCGTTCCCATAAATAAATCCAAAATCAACAGGGTTTAAGATTTGATTAAATAGAATAGTATAAAGAAATAGATACTATTGGAAAAGAATATTATACAAGAAAATGCTATAAATTTTTATGCTGAGGCTGAATTACGATTTTTAGTTTCTGTTTTGGTCCGAATATCTTGTTCGTATACAAAAAGTGGTTCTTCAGATTTTGTAATCACACCAGGCGTAATGATGCATTCGCGTATATCTTTTCGTGATGGCAATTCGAACATTACATCTAACATAATTTCTTCTAAAATGCTTCTTAATCCTCTGGCACCTGTTTCTTTCTTTATCGCATATTCTGCAATGGACTCGATAGTTTCTTCCGGGAAGCGAAGTTTTACATTTTCAAGTTCAAATAGTTTTTCATATTGTTTTGTAATAGCATTTCGGGGCTCTACAAGGATTTTCTTTAAATCGTTAACATTAAGTTCGTGAAGAGTTGCAACAATGGGAATTCTACCAACAAATTCAGGAATCATACCAAAAGAAATTAAATCTTCGGGTTTGACCATAGCAAGTAATTCGCCAACGCTATATTCTTTTTTCGATTTGATGTCAGCCTTAAAACCTATAATATTTTTACCTACTCGTTTCTGAATAATTCTTTCTAAACCATTAAAGGCACCGCCGCAGATAAAGAGAATATTTCGAGTATCTACCTGTATGCATTCCTGTTGGGGATGTTTCCTACCTCCTTGAGGCGGAACATTGGACATAGTTCCCTCTAAAATTTTCAGAAGTGCTTGTTGCACCCCTTCACCAGAAACATCACGGGTTATTGATGGACTATCACTTTTACGGGCTATTTTATCTATTTCATCAATGTAGACAATTCCTGTTTCTGCCCGAGCAATGTCAAATTCGGCATTTTGTAGAAGTTTCAGTATGATATTTTCCACATCATCGCCAACATAGCCTGCTTCTGTTAGTGTCGTTGCATCTACAATTGCAAAAGGCACATCTAACATTCGGGCTAAAGTTTCAGCAAGTAATGTCTTTCCACTTCCGGAAGGTCCAATGAGTAAGACATTTGATTTTTGGATTTCTACGCCTTGTATCTCTCCACCGTATGCTATTCTTTTATAGTGATTATGGACAGCAACGGAAAGGATCCGTTTTGATTGTTCCTGTCCTATTACATATTGGTCTAAGAATTCTTTTATTTCGCGGGGGGGTGGGAACTTTAATAGTTCGTCTATGCTTTTTCCGATTTTGGTCATCGCGGATTATATCAGCACAAAGACGAACACATTCATCGCAAATATTAACATCAGGACCTGCAATGAGTTTAGACACTTCATTGTGTTTCTTACCACAAAAAGAGCATGTAGGAATTTCGGATTTAATTCGTTGATGATTCATAAACTACTCCACTAAGTATTACTTATATAATACCATATTTAGTGTTTTGGTTTACATTATATTGTGTGAATAATAATTATATACTATTTTAATACTATTGTCAAGAATTTACTTAAAAATGTTTAAAAAGAAAAATGGCGTTCCCGGAGGGAGTTGAACCCCCAGCCTCTTGGTCCGTAGCCAAGCGCTCTATCCAATTGAGCTACGGGAACACCGTAAAATCACAAATTATTAAATTGGAAGTAAATTATATCAATTTTTATTAAAATATTGCAAGTAAGAATAACATCTATTCTTCAATTTGTCTGATGAGATAGGCAAATCGGACTTCTTAATGAAGTGATTTACATTAAACATTCGTAATATAATAAAATTCAAGGAGTGAAAAATATTGAATAATAAAAATAAGGATACATATCTATGGTTACTAAAGAGCGTGTAGAAAAACTATTGAAAGAAATGCAAAACCATTTATTTAATGAATTACTTCCTTTCTGGGAAACACATGGTGTTGATGAGGAATATGGAGGATTTTTGACATACCTTGACCGTGAAGGAAGACCTACCGGTGAAACAAAAAAAACACTTATCTGTCAGGCAAGGATGATTTATACTTACTCATCGGCACATCGAGCGAATTTAGGAGATGGGAAATACTTAAAAATAGCACAGCAAGGAGTGGAATTTTTAAAAAGATATTTTTGGGATAATCAATACAGAGGATGGATTTGGATAACAGAAAAAGACGGCACCCCGATTGACCAGAGTAAAATTATGTATGGGCAGTCGTTTGGTATTTATTGCTTAAGTGAGTATTCGATGGCTTCGGGAGATGAAGAAGCCCTTGAACTCGCAGAGGAAACTTGGAGAACAATTAAGGCTCAGGCTGTAGATATTGCACACGGTGGATTTGGAGAATTTTTTGAGAGAGATTGGACACCTAAAAAGCCGGGTGTTTACGGTGGAGATAGAAAATCTTTCGATGTTCACATGCATTTAATGGAAGCATTTACAAATTTATATGAAGCAACAGGGTCACTAAAACATAAACAGGATACCTTAAATATAATTAAACTGATTTTTGATAAAATGGTTCATCCTGAGTACGGAACAGGTATAGCACAGTTTAGTTTTGACTGGAAACCTCTACGGGCTATTATTTTTAAGAATGTTTGGGGTTCTGACCGTGATGCAGAGGATCCAGAAGGAAGACCATTAAATAATACCAGTTTCGGACATAATGTGGAATTTTGCTGGTTATTAAATCATACATTGAACATTCTTGGTGAGGATGTGGAACCGTATAAAGAAAAAATGAAAAAGATGTTTGACCATTGTTTGAAGTATGGTATTGATTGGGAAAAAGGTGGAGTATACTGCGAAGGTCCTAACGATGGTCCTGCACGGGAAAGAAATAAAGAATTCTGGCAACAAGCGGAAACACTGGTGGCTATGTTGGATGCGTATCTCTTATTCGGTGATGAAAAATACTTTGATGCCTACGAAAATGTTCATCGTTTTGTTATGGATTATGTAATAAATCATGCAGTAGGGGAGTGGTTTCCATTATTTGATGAAAACAATAATCTATTGTGGGACTATATGGCACACGCATGGAAAATTAACTATCATACCGTCCGTTCTGCAATTCAATCCGAAAGACGATTAGCCAAAATCCTTGCTCAATTAAAATAAAAGGGAAATATAAAACATATTTTTTTAGACATAACAATATTAAACAAAAGAATGGGCTCTTTATTGGGACTTCAGTCTGTTTTAAGAAAAGAATGGCTTTTATTGTTAATTGTTATATTTTTTGCAATTATTTTTAGATTATATCGTCTTTCAGAACAATCATTGTGGCATGAAGAATATGTAGTTTTGTCTAATATCCAAATTGCAGACTTATGGACCAATATCAAACTTCTATTTGTCAATGTGCCTGAGTATGGAATATCTCCCGGAGGGCTTGTTTTATATTACTTTTGGGTTAACTTGTTTCCACAAAATCTTTGGGCTTGGAGAATTTTGCCTATATTTTTTGGAGTTTTATCTATTACCCTCGTTTATTTTTTCGGAAGATTACTAATGGGGAAAACTATAGGATTATTTGCTTCTTTAATGATGGCTCTTTCCCCTTTCCATATTTATATACATCAGGAGTTAAAAAACTACGCCTTTTTGTTATTCTTATCACTACTTTCCTGGTTGGCTTTTTATAATTACACCATAAGAACTAAAAAATCTTATTGGTTGATTTTGGCTTCCTTTATTAATTTAATACTTCCCTGGTTTCATGCATTATATATTTTTGTGCCATTTCTGCAATTTCCTCTTCTTTTAATTTATAAATTAACCAAGAAACAAAAATTGTTATGGATAAGTTTAAATTCTTTAATTTGTTTACCTTTTGTTTTATTTATACTTTTATTAAAACCTCCTGCCTATAATTTATCTACTTTAGAAATAGAAAGATTATCCTTGCCCTTCATAATAACCACATTATTTGGGAACGATAGTGTCGGAATATCAAATGAATTACTTCCCTCATGGAAAACTAATTCTCCAGACATTATCAGTAGTCATTTTTGGCGATCGCTAATTCAAAATTGGTTTGTTTTTGACTATGTTTTATTGCTCTTAATTGTCCTTAGTTTTTTGGGGTTATTGCTCTATCTCTTAAAAAATAGGAAGAAAGAACAAATAGAGGAAAAATATAATGCAACAATTTTTTTGATTTATTCGTTTTCTGTCCCAGCAATCTTTTTCCTTCTTTTGAGAATTATTACAAACCAATCTATATTTTTACCTTTATATTTTTATTATATATATGCTTTCCTTTATTTGATAGTATCCGCATTCATTTTTTCAATAAGCAGTATAAAATGGAGATGGGTTATTGGCATATCCCTTGTTCTATTGCTTTTTATCGAATGCATGGGGGTTATTAATTTTGTTTGTAGACCGGATTATCAAAAAGCAGTGGCTTATTTAGAAAAAAATGTAAAGGCAGGAGATGAAGTATTAGAGTTGCAGATAGGTGCTAATGTTTTTGAAACATGGAAAGTATACAAAAAGAGAGACGACTATCATTTTACCCCCATTTTTTCATTAAAAGCAGTTGCAGACCATACTATAAACAAATTTTCAGAGGCTGCAATAACAGATAATAATCCCACAATTTGGGTTTTTATGGAAACTACTTTCATAACTTGGTTTTTTCATGTAGATCCTACTTATATGTTGGTAAAAAATTTATCAGGTAAAGGAATAAAAGTAGATATAAAACATTTTCCGGGAGCATTTAATCTATATGTTGTAAAGTTAGAAAAACAGGAGGACTATGTTCCCCAACCAATTCCAATCCCTCCATTTCAACCGATAGATTATGAAAAATTATTATTAGAGTTTAATTTAACTACAAAAGATGAAAAAGAAAACCCGCGAAGATTAGAAGTACTCCACCGATATTTTTCTATTTGGCCTCCTCTATATTCCTATAATTCAATCTTGATTTTGGGCTCGATGATAGAAAATGGGGAAACTGAAATTGCCGAAAATATAACGGGGAAACTGTGCAAAAAAAATCCTAAATTTTACCACATAAAATTTTTATATGGGCTTTGTTTATTCCTGAACAAAAAATATTCAGAGGCTGATGAAGAAATGAGAAGCCTTTTTAATGATAATATGATATTCAGAAAGATATACAATGATTTATGGAAAGAAATTAAAATGAGAGAAGATAACCATCAAACTTTACAATATTTAGAACGATTGGAAAAAGAAGGTTTTCAGATACTAAATAAACCCCTACTTTTTACATATTCAAGAATAATGTTTCATGAACTATAATCACGAACATATTGATAACAGTAAAGAAGAGATAACAGATAAATTAGATATAATCTATATTTCTATACTTGTTTTTGTTGCTTTTTTACTCAGGCTCTATCAAATAAATGCTCAATCTGTTTGGTTTGACGAGTATGTAGTTATTGGTAATGTTAAGACTTGCGGTATAAAAGATTTTTTGTCTCTTTTATATATTAATTCTCCAGATTACGGTATTTCTCCTGCCTCCGCGGTAATTTTATATTATTGGATACACCTATTTATGAATTTTGAATGGATTTGGAGGTTATTGCCTATTGCCATTGGTGTTTTTTCTATTCTATTGACATACTTTTTTGCCAAAACTGTTGCGGGAAGAAATGTGGCATTTTTATCTTGTTTAATTTTTGCACTCTCGCCTTTCAATATTTGGTTTCACCAAGAATTAAAATGTTATGCATTTTTACAATTTCTTTCCCTATTATCCTTTTTTGCTTTGATGAACTTTATGTTTTCAAAGAAAAAACTTTTAATATGGCTAATGATTGGAACTACAGCAAATATTTTATTGCCATGGCTCCATGCTACTTATATATTAGTACCTGCTTTTCAAGTTCTAATTGTTTTCCTATTTATAAAGAAAGTTGACTTTAAAAATATGGCCATTTGGTCTGTTCAGTGTGTAGTTTCAGCCGTGATTTGGGTAGTATGGTTTATTAGTTTATCCCCTTTTCTTTTCAATGTGATGGACGATACAAAAGGAAAACAGCAAAGTATTTTTAAATTTATCATTCCATTTTTTGGCAGCGATTCCGTAGGATTGTCTGATGATTTATTGCCTGTATGGAGAACAAATTCATTAGAAAGTGTCAGTCCAATATGGAAAACAATATTATGTTATATTTCACTTGCGGACTATTTTATTGTTATTTTTTTTCTTCTCCTGTTTGTTTTTTTGATTATTTATGTTCTATATATAAACTTCAGGAAAGAAAAAGTAAAGAATGAAAAACTGTTTTTAATATATTCATTTATTATTCCTATACTTATTTTCTTTATTCTCGCATGGGGAACCCAGAAAAACCTATTTCATCCTTTGTATTTTTTTTATGCTTTGCCATTTTTATACATATTGAGTTCAATATCTGTATTAGGTCTAAAATTAAGATTAGTAAAAATATTTTTAATACTTACATTTATATTCGCTTATTCTTATGAGGCTGTTAGTTTAATTTCATTTAAAAATAGAACAGATTATAAAAGTGCTATTCATTTTATTGAACAAAATGCAGGTCTAAATGATACCGTTTTCGGACAAAGGATAGTTACATTTTGGGATATAGGGAAAATTTACATGAGCAGGAGAGATTTAAATTATAAAAGTTTCTACTCTTTGTATGGTGGATTTAATGACATAAAAAGAGAAATAAAAAATAATGGCAAAAATCGAGTATGGCTTATGATAGAACCTTTTACCCTGCAATTTATTTATCATGGAGACCCCGTAGATAAAATAACGAAAGCACTTACTTTAGAAGGGTATGATGTGTATTGGAAAGTATTCCCAGGACACTACAATTTGTATGTGGCTCAGATAAAAAAACAACGGGAAGTAAATGATATGGTAAATACCCAAGAACTTTTGAATCCAGATTTAAATTATGAGTACCTGCTAAAGGAATTTTCTATTTATTCGGATAATGAAAAAGAAAATCAACAAAACATAGAAATCTTAAAGAAATATTTATCAACCTGGCCACTTACCCCATGGATTAATTTGTTTGTTCTGGGTGCGATGGTAAAGGATAGCCAATATTTTATTGCAGACAAAATATGTGATTACATGATTAGTAAATATCCTAATTTTGCTGATGTATATTTGATTAAAGGATTTAGTTACTACCTTGAAGGAGATAAGAACGAAGGAAAGAAATATATTAACATAGCATTCAACAAAAAACCACTTTTAAAACAATTTATACAACCATTGTTGGAAATCTATGAAGAGAAATATTTGTTAAAGGAAAATAAATATACAAATTTTAAGATAATAAAAAGAAGTTTATTTCCTATTGGTGATATAGTTATTTATTTTTCATTAAAATTTGGAGAAAATAATATATAATATCTAAAAACTATTTATTATGAATATAGTCCTTATAAATGTAGGGTATATTCAACCTTTATATTGGTTTGTTAGCCCACCAAAGGGGGTACTTTATCTTTCTGCATATTTAAGGAAAGAAATTGGTAATGATCTAAAGATAAAAATAATAGATTTAAAAACCGAAAACTTTTCTGTGGAACAACTAATAAAGGTTGTTCATGGGATTAAACCTGAAATTGTAGGTTTATCTTCTTCAACAATATTTGCCTATTTAATACCCATATTATCATTAAAGATTAAAGAAGTTCTGCCTAATACCTGGATCGTATTAGGTGGTCCTCATGCTTCATCTGTTAGATTGCAGGCATTGCTTGAAAGTCCAAACTTAGATATAGTAATTCCAGGAGAGGGTGAAATTTCATTAAAAAATATTGTTGAAGCATATCCTAATAAAAATTCATTAAAATACATTTCTGGGATTCTTTGGAGAGATGAAAATGATGAACTTATAGAAAACCCGGGAGAGTTACAAATAATAGACAATTTAGATACTTTACCTTTCCCTGCCTATGATTTAATAGATATATCTAAATATTGGAAACTACAATCGATGACTCCTTTACCACCGAGAAGATATATCTCTGTTGTAAGTAGTAGAGGTTGTCCTTATAAATGTATGTGGTGCCATAGAATATTCGGAAAATGTTTTCGTTTTTATTCACCTGAAAGATTGATGAGTGAAATTGAATGGTATCGAAAAAAATATGAAGTAGATGAATTCGAGTTTCTTGATGATAATTTTAATTTTAATCGGCTAAGGGTAATTCATTTTGCTGAATTAGTAAGAAGGAAAAATCTTAAACTAAAATTAACATTTCCTAATGCGATTAGAACGGATTTGATAGATGAAGAAGTAGCGGATGCATTGTGTTCTGCTGGTACTTATATGAGTTCTTTTTCTTTAGAAACAGCTTCACCACGCCTACAAAAACTTACACAAAAAAATCTTAATATTCCCAAGTTTCTTAAAGCAGTAGAAGTAATGGCAAGAAAAAATGTTTATACCAACGGATTTTGTATGATGGGATTCCCTACAGAGACTGAAGAAGAATTACAGATGACTATAGATACTGCAACAAATTCCATGTTACATACCGCAAGTTTTTTTACAGTTATTCCTTTTCCAGGAACACAACTCTTTGAATGGTTAAAACAAAATAAGCCTGAGAAAATCATAAATTTGAATTATATGAATGCTGAATATGGAAGTATAAAAGTTAACTTAACTGATTTACCAGATAAGATATTTTTTAGTTACCAAAGGAAGGCAAACATAAAGTTTTTTTTGAAGCCTGACCGAATATATAGAATTTTAAGAGTATATCCAAAACCGCTTCATCTTTTATCCTATTTACCTATTTATATGCAGAGAGTATTGAAAGGATTAGTTGGATTATAAATTAATAACATTTTGTTATTTAATAATGTCGTTGGTTTTTAATTATTAGGATGTTGATCAACCCTATACTCAATAAATGTATTTCAAAGGAAAATTCAGTTATAATTTTTAAAAAATGAAGTTTATTTAAAGATTAGACTACATGAAAGTAATATTAATAAATCTTGGTTTGAGGAAACCGATGTACCCCCTGGCAACTCCGCCGATGGGTATTATGTATCTTGCTGGCTATTTACGGCAACAAATAAAAGATGTTGAGATAAAATTAATTAATCAAAAAGTAAAAAACGATAGACCAGAAGATTTAATAAAAACGATATATGAATTTGCACCAGAGATAGTAGGTTTATCCTCTTCAACTGTTTTTGCCGCTTTAATCCCAGAAATTACATCAAAAATAAAAGAAGTATTACCCGGGTCCTGGGTGATTTTAGGAGGTCCACATGCCTCTTCAGTGCGAAAACAAGCATTAGTTGAATGTAATGGCTTAGACATTGTTGTTCCTGGAGAAGGGGAAGTAGCATTAAAACAGGTGGTGGAAAGTTATCCCGATAAAAATACTCTTGCCAATATATCCGGTTTGATTTGGAAGGATAAGTCGGGAGAGATAATAGAAAATCCTGGACCATTACCGATTGAACAAGAATTAGATAATCTTCCTTTTCCCGCGTACGACCTGATAAATGTTGAGGATTATTGGAAGTTACAATCTATGACTCCTATTCCGCCTCGCCGATATTTATCATTAGTTACAAGTAGAGGCTGCCCTTATCAATGTATGTGGTGCCATTCTATTTTCGGGAAAAAAATAAGATTTAGTTCACCTGAAAGGATAATAGAAGAAATTAATTGGCTAAAAAATAAATATGGAGTTACGGAATTTGAGTTTCTTGATGATAATTTCAACTTCAACCGAAAAAGAGTATTTCAATTTTCGGATTTGGTAAAAAGTAAAAATTTAAAATTAAAATTTTCCTTTCCAAATGCAATTCGAGGAGATTTAGTGAATGAAGAAGAAGCAGAAGCCCTGTGTTCGATGGGGACATATATGTGTTCTTTTGCCTTAGAGACAGGTTCCCCAAGAATGCAAAAATTTACTTGCAAAAACCTTGATATTCCTAAGTTTTTAGATGGTATTGCAATGATGGTTAAGAGAGGAGTTTATGCTAATGGATTTTGTATGATGGGATTCCCCACGGAAACGGAAGAAGAACTCCAAATGACCATAGATGTAGCAAACAATTCCATGCTTCACACAGCCAGTTTTTTTACAGTTATTCCATTTCCAGGAACACCTATTTTTGAATGGCTTAAAAATAATCGCCCAGAAAAGTTAAATAATTTCAATTATATGAACATTGATTTTGCAGGGGCTAAGATTAACTTAACAGACCTACCTGATGAAGTCCTTTTCAATTATCAACGCAAAGCCAATTGGGTATTTTTCTTAAACCCCAATCGTATTTACCGATTACTTAGGGTTTATCCCAAACCATTGCAACTTATTCGTTACTTCCCTATTTATTTATACCGAGCAACAAAAAATCTTGTAGTTAGATAAAAGATAAAATCATTTTCAACTATTAAAAAATCCTGAAAATAGCAATATTAGCACTGTTAGTTTTTGATAATTAAATGTAATTTTTTATATCATATTAGCCATTTTATAGTTTTTTCATGTTTATTTTTATTTAGGAGTTGTTAAATGAAAAGATTGATGTTTGGAAATGAAGCGATTGCATTGGCAGCATTACATAATGGAATTACTTTAGGTACAGGATATCCTGGAACTCCATCTACGGAGATTTTGGAATATTTTTCAGAGTATGGTGGTAAGGCACAGTGGTGCCCTAATGAAAAAGTGGCTCTTGAAGTGGGTATAGGTGTGGCTTTCGCAGGTGGACATGCATTAGTAACAATGAAGCATGTCGGACTAAATGTTGCTTCAGACCCATTGTTTACTGTGGCTTATACCGGTGTTGAGGGTGCCCTTGTAATTATTTCTGCAGATGACCCAGATATGCATTCCAGTCAAAACGAACAAGATAATCGGAATTATGCGCGTTCTGCAGGAGTGATGATGTTAGAACCGTGCGACAGTCAGGAATGTTATGATTTCTTTTTTGAGGCAATTCGGCTTTCAAAGGAATGGAAATTACCTATTATTCTTAGACCGACGACAAGAGTATGTCATTCAATGTCTATTGTTGAATATAAAGAAAAAGAATACAGCCCCGTATTACCCATTAAATATAATCCAGACAAACCCGGTCGGGTTATGATTCCTGGTTATGCGAGGCCAGCTCATAGAAGATTAAGAGAAAAGTTAGCAAAAATCAAGAAGTGGAATGAAACCTCTGAACTTAATAAAGAAGAGATTAAATCTGAAGAATTGGGAATCATAACTTCAGGTGTTTCCTATCTCCATGTTTTGGAGGCTGAACCTAATGCTTCTGTTTTGAAGATAGGGATGTGTTATCCATTTCCAGAAGAGAAGGTGCGTAATTTTGTGCAAAAGCATAAAAGATGCATAGTTATTGAAGAAGGAGACCCATTCTTAGTTGAAAATTGCAGATATTATGNTATATCCGTTGAAGAGAAGCCGGAGATGTATCGTTTTGGAGAACTCAATGTGAACAGAGTTCGTCGTATTTTGAAAGGGGATATTTCTCCTGAACCCCTAATAAAACGGGGAAGGCCTCCGAGACTATGTGATGGTTGTCCTCATAGAGCAACATTTACTTTATTAGGTAAAATGAATTGTATTGTTACGGGTGATATTGGTTGCTATACTTTGAGTGTACTGCCCCCATTTCAGGCTATGGACTCCTGCGTTTGTATGGGTGCAAGTATTACAGTAGGACTTGGTTTGAGACATTCTCTGCCCCCGGAAGAAGCAAAAAAGGTGGTCAGTGTCATAGGAGATAGTACATTTATCCATACGGGTTTGCCTGGAATTGTTGAAATGGTTTACAACCCACCACCCACAGGACATGTTGTTATCATTCTTGATAATAGTACAACTGCAATGACAGGTATGCAGGAACATCCTGGGACAGGCAAAAAATTAAATCACGAGCCAACGAACCAGGTAAAAATGGAAGAAGTCGCTAAAGCCATTGGAGTAGAAAATGTTGTTGTTACTGACCGTATATCTATCCTCGAAAAAGCATTAGAAGAGGCACTGGATAATAACAAGACCAATCTTATTGTAGTAAGAAAAACATGTGCTTTATTAAGAAAAAAACAACAAAAAAATGAAACACAACAGACAACAGGAGAACAATCGAATGTTGCAACAGGAAGTAACTAATATTATTTGTGCAGGCATTGGTGGAACTGGAGTTATTTTGTCTTCAAGTATTTTGGCAGATGCAGCTTTCCTCGCTGGATATGATGTTCGAAAAAGTGAAATTCATGGAATGAGTCAGAGAGGTGGTTCTGTATCCAGTGATATCCGTTTCGGACAAAAAGTTTATAGTCCTTTGATACCCGATGGCGAAGCCGATTATCTCGTGTTATTACATCCTGACGAACTGGAGAATAACTTATATCGCTTAAAATCGGATGGAGTTGTAATAGATATTTCTATGATTGTTGGAGAAAGTAAGGATTTAACACTTCTCAATGAAGAAAAATATCTGCCGGTGAATCAAAAAAACTTTAATATATGTCTCTTAGGTGCTTTAAGCAGTTATCTAAATATTCCCTATGAATGCTGGCAGAACGCCATATTTTCTAATTTGCCTAAGAAAGTTCATGACCAGAACAAAGGGGTATTTGAACATGGGATGAAATTGACTGAGTATATAAAATCAAAATAGTATTTTTATCTCCCACAATTTGTATAATTAATAAAACCTATATTATAAAAAAACAAAGTATTTTCAAAGGAAAAAGTATGAAATCAGATGAATTTATTGTAGGTGTTGATGTCGGTGGAACAAAAATACTATCTGTTGTAGTAAATAATGAGTTTGAAATTGTTTCAAGATGTCGTAAGAAGACAAAAGGTTGGGTAAAAGATACAAATCCCGAAAATAAAATTATACAAACCATAGAGGAATCCGTTGAACAAGCAGGAAATCCAAAAATTGTAGGAATTGGTATTGGGGCACCTGGACCTGTAGATCCAAAAAATGGGATTGTCATAAACACTCCAAATCTTGGCTGGGAAAATTTTCCTATTGCAGATATCCTCTCAAAACATTTTGCCGTTCCTGTTGTATTGGATAACGATGTAAACTTAGGAACTTATGCAGAATGGTTATTAGGTAAAAATAAAGAAGCAAAACATGTTGTCGGTGTTTTTCCAGGCACAGGTATTGGTGGTGGGCTTATTGTAAACCGCAAGATTGTCCATGGAGCCAGTGGTGGTGCTGGAGAAGTAGGACATATAACATTACAAATAGATGGACCTTTGTGTGGTTGTGGTAAAAGAGGATGTTTGGAAGCGTTAGCGTCAAGAATAGCAATAACAAGAGAAATCGCTGCATTGATTCTCCGTGGCGAATCAACATATCTTACTGATAAAGTAGGTACTGATGTTTCTAAAATCAGAAGTAGTGTTATTGCCGATGCAATAGACCATGGAGAGAAAAAAGTAGAAGATATTGTAAGAAAAGCGGCTTATTTGACAGGTGTGGCTATAGCAAATCTTATAAATATAATGAGTCCAGAGTTAGTAATATTAGGTGGAGGTCTAATAGAAGCATTAGGAAAAATATATCAAGAAGAAATACAACGAGCTGTTAAAGAGCATGCTATGCCATTTTTAAGAAAAAAAGTATCAATAGAAATAGGAAAATTAGGAGATGATGCTGTAGCATTGGGCGCCGCTCTTTTGTGTGCAAAAAAGAATGATAAACTATAAAATAAAAGATATATAGGAGAAGGTATATGAATTTAGATTGGATGTTGGTAAAACCGAAAATAGTGCCTCCTATGGACCCGGATTATGTTCCTCCAAAATTAGCCAACGACCAATTTAAGAAGAAGGTAGACGAAACAAAAGACGCAGTAAAAGTTATTATTGCTTTAGAAAGGTTGAATAATTCCGTATCCCGTTTTGAGACAAAAATATTTTCGGAGGAACATCCTTTATTTGAATCAAGTTTTTTTTATATAGAAAGAATTTTAAAATTTTTACTGTGGCAAAAAGGTGGATGGAAGGTATATATTTATGCTCCTCAACCGTTGATACATTATTTAGAGGAAACATATTCAGCCCGTGGAGCAAGATCTTTCGACTATAAGTTTATGGGGGAAGATGTTTATGAAAATCCATTCACAATAGTCCCATGTAAAACAGAAGAAGAAGTCCCACAGGCTAAAGAAGCATCGCAGCGTTTGGGCAGGCATATAGAAGGTTGCCGAGTCGGATTTGATTTAGGTGCTTCTGACCGTAAAGCATCGGCTGTCATAGATGGGGAAGTGGTATATAGCGAAGAAACAATATGGGAACCTCGAAAACAGACAGACCCAAACTATCATTACAATGAAATCATGACTGCTATAAAAACAGCTGCATCAAAAATGCCCCGTTTAGATGCAGTAGGAGGTAGTGCCGCGGGAGTATATGTCAATAATCGTGCTATGATAGCCTCATTATTTAGAGGAGTTCCTAAAGAGCGTTTTGGCGAGGTGCATGAATTATTTAATCGTATGTCAAAAGAATTAGGCGTCCCACTGGTTGTTGTTAACGATGGTGAGGTTACAGCTTTAGCAGGTTCGATGTCTATTGGTGATAATGCAGTTTTAGGGATTGCGATGGGTTCCAGTGAAGCGGGTGGATATGTTACCCCAGCGGGGAATATAACCGATTGGTTAAATGAACTTGCTTTTGCCCCTGTGGATTATAATCCTTATGCTCCCATAGAAGAATGGTCGGGAGATAGGGGCGTAGGTGCCAATTATTTCTCCCAACAATGCGTGTTCCGACTTGCTCCTAAGGCAGGTATAGAAATTCCAGGTGATATAACAGATGCAGAAAAATTAAAGTTAATTCAAAATGAATTGGAAAGAGGAAATCCTGAAGTTATTAAAATTTGGCAAACTATGGGTGTTTATTTAGGCTATACTCTCGCCCATTACAGTGATTTTTATGATATAAAGCATGTGCTAATTTTAGGACGATGTACATCGGGTAATGGTGGTCCTATCATGTTAGAAGAATGCCTTAAAGTGTTAAAGACAGAATTCCCAGAAATAAACGAAAAGATTAATGTCCAATTACCGGATGAAAAGAACAGAAGAGTAGGTCAATCTATCGCAGCCGCAAGTTTGCCAGAACTTAAAAAGTAAATCATGTAGATTTCTTTTTCTTTTCAGCCTCTTTTACTTTATGCCATGAATTCCATGCTTCTTCTTCTTCTGTAACTGCCTTTTTCTCTCCGAAAACATGTTCATGTCGCCGTATCATTTTCCTGTGGGCACATTGTAAAGCCTCTGATAAATTCATTTTACCTTCCGATTCTCCCGCAACAGCAGAAGCAAGTAATATAAATAATGCGTCCCCAAATTCTTCATTTATTTCATCAATACTTCCTTTTTTCAGTGCTTCAATAAATTCTTCGCATTCTTCTTTAGCGTATTTAGCAAAATCCAGAGAAGTCTGTTTCCTATCCCAGGGACATCCTTCTGAACTTCTTAAATAACGGGCAAGGTTGATAAGTAGTTCAAAAATTTCCCCTTCGTTCTTCATATCAAAATTTAAAAATTGATTTTTATCCATTAAAAAAACTCCAAATCTAAACAATAATATCAATAAATTATCAAAATTTGTTAAAGTTTTTTATATTCAGTGCCGATACATTATATAGAAGGAACAATTGAATATACAAAGACAAGGAAGTCTACTATGGTTACTCAATGTTGTGTATGCAAAAAAATATTGAATCGTGAGACAAACGAATGGATTCTAACAACAAAAATTTATACTCAAGTCTCACATACATACTGTCCGACATGTCTTGAAATGTCTCGCCGTATTTTGGGATTAAAACCTCGCCCTGCCAATTTAGCCTCCAATCTATCCAAGTAAAATTTGCAAATAAAATAATTTATTCCCTTCTCTAATGGTAATATTTTTATCCGCTGAATTATACTAATACCCAAAACTATTCAGTTCTATTTTGAGGTATTCGTATAAATGGTAAAAATTCATTTTTCAGGTATCGGCGGTACTGCTATGATTGGGGGGGCTTACATTGCAAAACAATTAGGTCATGAAGTTCATGGAAGTGATAATCCTTTATACCCTCCAACATCCATATTAGCAGAAAAACTAAATGTTCCCATTTATAAAGGATATCGTTCTACAAATCTTGAATGGAATCCCGATTATGTAATCATAGGTAATGTTTTAAGCAGAGGTAATGAGGAAGTAGAAACTATATTAAACAAGGGTATGACTTATTACAGTTTGCCAGAATGGCTAAAGCAAAATGTGTTATTCAAAAGAAAACCAATTGTTGTTTCAGGAACTCATGGAAAAACAACAACAACTTCATTAATCGGATGGATATTAAGATACGCAGGCTATGACCCCGGATTTTTAATTGGTGGTTTCCCTATAAATTTTGAAATACCGGCTTATTCAGGCAAAGAAGGTTCTTATTTTGTAATAGAAGGAGATGAATACGACACTGCCTTTTTTGATAAACGGGCAAAATTTTTACATTACTTGCCACAGATATTAGTTGTTACATCTCTTGAATATGACCATAGCGATATATATAACAGTCTGCAGGAAATAGAAAAAACTTTTCAATTACTTTTAAGAATTGTCCCGTCCCAGGGACAAGTTATATTGTGTAATGATAATCACGCCCGCATGCTTAAACAACAGTGCTTTTCTACATGTCAATTATATGGGACCGCAGACGATTCTGATTGGCGAGTCATAACCGAAATAGATTCAGAAAAAAGTATGATGAAGTTATATGTTTTGTATAAAAATAAAGAATTTTGTGTATTACGAACTAAACTTTTTGGAATATATAATGCTTTGAATATCCTATGTGCTGTAGCAGTGGCTCATACAATAGGTGTGCCTATAGGCAGTATTGTAGATGGAATTGAAGAGTTTCGTGGTGTTCGTAGAAGACAGGAGGTATTTTTAGAGGTAGAAGATAGAATATATATTGACGATTTTGCACATCATCCAACAGCAATACAAGAAACATTAAAAGCAATTAAGGCAAAATATCCTGATAAATATATAATAGCAATATTTGAACCGCGTTCAAATACTACTGTTACCAATATATTTCAAAATGAGATTACAGAATCTCTTTCAATATCCGATGAAATATTGTTAACTCCGATTTATCGAGAAGAAAAAATACCTATTGAAAAAAGATTGAATAAGGAAGAGTTGATAAACTCATTAACGAAAAAAGGAAAAATAGGCAAATTGGCGGGGGATTTTGATGAAATATTTAAATATTTAACTTCAGATGTAAAATCAAATTCCGTTATTGTTCTTATGAGTAATGGTTCATGCGGAAATATCAGAGAGAGATTAGTCGCTTATTATAGGTAAAAGATATAAATGTTCTGGATGAAGATTATTGATATTTGTTTAACAATATTCCATATAGGTTTAATTTTATTTTTTATTTTAGGCTGGATTTGCAAACGAACAAGAAAAGTCCATTACTTGTTAGTAATTATAATAGCAACTTCATGGTTTCTCCTGGGATTGTTTTATGGCTTTGGATATTGTTTCCTTACAGATATTCATTGGCGGGTAAAAATGCTTCTAAACGAAGAAAATTTACCTATATCGTTTATAAAATATATACTTGATAAAATTACAGGAAAAGATTTTAATGAGATATGGGTAGATTATATAACTCTGGCGGTATTTATTTGTGTGTTAATTATTTCTACATTCCTTTATATAAAAGATAAAAGGAAAAAGATTAGGTAATAAAAAACATTTTTTAGAAAAATATCCATTAAGAGTAATATAATAACCTTGTTTTCCCCATTATAAATTTAAGAAAAAGGATTTTTTATGCCATTAGTTAGAGGATTTCGGGCATTAAGATATAACAATAACAAGATAAATGATTTCAGTAATGTAATTACTCCGCCGTATGACATAATAACCCCTGAAATAAGGGAAGAGTTGGCAACAAGGAGTGAATATAATTTTGTCCATATAGACTTGCCTGTTGAAAATTCACATAAATCAAAGTATGAAAAAGCCAGTGAGTTATTTATAGAATGGCAGACCAATAATGTGCTAATTCGGGAAGAACAGGTAAGTGCCTATTGGTTGAGACAGAGGTTTACAGATATTCGGGGTGTGCAAATGGAAAGGCTTGCATTATTAGCCCTTACAAAAATACCCGAGGGACAGGAAGATAACTCACAAATTTTACCTCACGAAAGGACATTTAATAAACCTGTGGAAGATAGGATGGCATTATTGAATGCCACAAATGCCCAATTAAGTCCTATCTTCTTTATATTTTCTGACAAAGAAAAAATATTACAACAATGCTTTATAAAATATGTTAGAGACACTGAAAAACGCCCGAATATAACTGTTGCTACAATAGATGGAGTTTTGAATGAACTCTGGCAAACAGAATGGAATGATGAACTGAGCTATTTATTTGAGAATAAAACTTTGTATATAGCGGATGGACATCATCGCTTTCAGACGGCAAAAAAGATTTTAGAAGAGAAAAAGAAAAATATAATTGAGAATGAAGAAAATGTATTAGAACCGTATAGATATGTATTAACAGGTTTTGTAGCATTTGAAGACCCGGGTTTAGTAATTTATGCTCCTCACCGTGTAGTTAAAAATCTGCCTGATATCAATTACGAACAATTCTTTGAATGTTTAAAGGAATATTTCAATGTGATACAGGTAGAAGACAATCCCATTGAATATGTCATGCAAAGACAAAAAGAGTGTGAAAATAATAATCATAAAAGTTATTCTCACTGCTTTGGGCTGGTAACAAAAAATAGAGGGCGATTCTTAATTGAACTTAACGATAAAGGATACGAACGAATAACAGAAGAAGAAAAAACCAATGCCTTACACGATGTAAATGTATATGTTCTTCATAAACTTATTTTTGAAGAAATAATGAAATTAGAACCTAATACTCAATTGATATATGAAACAAATCCTTTTCGTTGTATTGAAATGGTAGAAAAGGAAAAAGCAGAAATGGCTTTTCTAATCAATCCAATATGTCCGGAAGTCATTAAAAAATGCGCAGATAATGGAGAATTTATGCCTCAAAAGGCTACTTACTTTTTCCCTAAAATCCCAAGTGGTTTGGTTATTTATGAACTATCGAAAGAAAGTCTATAGCGGTTTATTTACTCATAATTGTTTTAACAATATTGCTTAATATCGGAATATTCCAACCCGCCATTGTTGCACCTACACCTGCCATGAACAAAACAAATAGGACAGCAACTATACCCGCTATGGCTTCCCGAACCTTCGTTATTTTCATAGAATAACCTCCTGATGTGAAAGTAAATATAAAAACTATTTTGATAGTTTTTCTAAAGATGTATTAACAATTTCCATTAACTTTTTGCCATATTGGATATATGAATTATATAACTGCTCCTCACTTTCTGCTTGTTGTCCAGTATGAATAATTGCTGCGAGATGAGGCTCAATAGAAAAACCACCATCATACCCCGATTGCAATAAGTCTGTAATGATTTCGGGAACATAGCCATCTCCTTCACCGCATAAACAATATACATCTTCACCATTTATTTTTTTAGCATCTTTTATGTGAACATATACTATATCCTTTTTCACGCTTAGATAATACTCCCAGGCATTCTGACCATAAGTAACAGGATTACCTGTGTCAAATACAACTTTTAGAGCGGGACTATTTACTTCGCCTAAAAGGATATTGCTATTTTCAGCAGATAAACCTCCCCAACCACTACAATTTTCATGGACAAGGGTAACGCCACCATCTTCTGCAATTTGGGCTAATACCTTCATTCTGCGTATTGCTTCATTCCTCCATTCTTTTTCATCAATAGGGTTTTTAGGGTCATTAGGATAACTCATAACACGGATAAATTTTGTGTTGAGTTGGTGCATTCGAGGAATAGCGTTCTTCAAATCATTAATATCAATTTGTGGGTCGCATGTAATAGGACGAGCCCAATTGGCTATCGCACTCGCAAAACACGAAACCTTCATCTGATTTTTTTCTAATTCTTCTTTTACATATTTAAATACTTCATCCGAAACCTGAGTGAAATTCACACCTTCAACCATTCTCAATTCCATATAGGACCAGCCCAACTCTTTATGGGCTTGTATTTGCTTTTGGATAGATTTGCCAGCTTCGTCACTGATACCCGAATAAAACATGATATATTCCTTTCTTTGTGTTTGTTATTAAATTATGTTTTTTATCATTTGTGCTGAGTCTTTTATGTATTCCAATTTTTCAGTTTCAGACTTTGTGTCGTATTCCATGTGAACAGATATAGGACCTTTAAATGACCCCTGTTTAAGTATAATATCAAGTATTGATTTCACAGGGACACAACCTTTTCCTAAGGGAACCCAGACAGTTTTGTTATTTTCAACTATGAAATCTTTTACGGCTATCATTCGTATCCAGGGAAGCATTGCTATTGTATTCGCTTTCCATGCTCCACCAAATCCTTCCGCTTTAACATGACCTACATCGAAGTTAGAGCCTAAATAAGGTGAGTTAATTTCTTGAAATACTTCAATAAGGTCCCAGATAGGTCCTCCAAAATTATTCAATCCACTATGATTATGGTAACCCAAAATCACATTGTATTTTTCAGCCAGAACCGTTAATTTTTGTAAGTCTTTTTTTACCATTGAGACTTGTTCTTTAATATCTAAATCGTCTTTATATTGATGATAACCGATACGGGCGTAAGGGATTTTCAAAGAACCTGCAGTTTTTAATATCTGTTCCGCATACGGGTCGTCAGCATTGAGCAAACGCGTTGTTATCATTATTACATCTATATTATTTTTACGAAAGATTTCAACAACTTTTGGTAAGTCTTTTTCTACTTTTTCCGGGGTTACATGTCCACCATCTCGAACAGTTAAATCAACACCGTCAAGTCCACAATCCTTACATGCAATTGCCAGTTGCTCCCAGTCAAGATTTTGCAAATATTTTGAAAACACAACAATTTTATTAGAAGATGTTTCAGAACGGCTCATTTTATTTTCTGAATATACCTTTTGAAACGAGTGGGAAAGAAAAAGGGTACCTAACGCCGTAGATGTTAGAAAGTTTCTTCGGGATAAATGTCTCATCTATGTATTCTCCTTGTTTTTAGAATCTATTTTTGTATTTTTATTTGATTTCTTGGTTGTTGTTTTTTTATAGGCTTTTCCAGACAAAATAGTTTTTCTTTCTTCCGATGTCATTGGAGTTCTATTTTTCACTACTCTGTTTGACTTTGTTTTTTCATTATTATCCAGTAAATCATCAATACATGCTTGGTGTTTATCTAACCAGACTTTTATGGGTTCGAAAACTTCTTCTTCACCATTTTCACCAAAAGCCAAATCGCAATGATTGTAATTATGTTTACATCCTGATTCTATGCTGAGTATAAGCATTTCTTTGTCGGAGGACTTTAATGAGTTAAAAAATTCTTTTGCTGTATCTAAATTTACAAAAGGGTCATCAGGTGCATAAAAAAGCAAAATAGGAATGTCTAATTCCGATAAATGTTCAAGAATATTCAATTGTCCATTTAACATTATCCATTGTTTTTCATTCAACCAGACCATCATCTCATCAACCATTTTCGGTGATGGAGGTTCAACCATTTTACACAAATCCCATGCTGTCATGTTTTCATTGATATTTGAAGGGTTGACAGGAAAAACGGAGTTACCTATTTTGAAGAATTTCAGTATAGGGATTAACATTCTGAATAGCAGAAAGACAAAATTGGGAAATAATTTTTGGAATTGAACAAGTAAAGTTGGCACATGCATTTTTGTATTAACAAATCCAATAGGAGCACCTAAAGTAATTCCACCCGCAATTTTTTCATTCCCCTTGTGGATAAGATGAGCATAAAGTAGCATACCGCCTAACGAGTGCCCTATCCAGAAAAGTTTTTTATATCCGGTTATTTTTAATATAAATTCGATAACCGCTGGGAGGTCGTAAACAAGCACATCGTCAATCGAAGCGTCCCAACGCGTTTTTCCAAACGGAGGTCTGGAAGATTTACAACCTCGTAAATCCATAGTCCAGCAGTCAAAATTTCGATTTCTTAAATAAGAAACAATACTATGTTCATGAGGTAGTAAAAAGTTATTCTGATTTGAACCAAATCCGTGAACAAATAAAATAGGTATATTCTTTTCAGAATTGTTTCTAAATCTACACAAACG
This sequence comes from Candidatus Hydrogenedens terephthalaticus JGI OTU-1, assembly GCA_000493945.1. Classification (GTDB taxonomy): domain Bacteria; phylum Hydrogenedentota; class Hydrogenedentia; order Hydrogenedentales; family Hydrogenedentaceae; genus Hydrogenedens; species Hydrogenedens terephthalaticus. The sequence continues at coordinate 15,794 of AWNW01000002.1, read as the reverse complement.
AATTTCCCACAAATCTTTTGTGCGGACATAATATATTTCATTTGTGTTTAAAGTTTCTTGATTGGATATATTCCATACAAGGTAACCATAAAATGAAATGGCAAACAATAGTAATACCAATAAAAAAAACAAAACACCGACCATAAAATTCTCCTCTTTATATCTTATTATTTTATGATAAAACTGCCATGTTTTAGTAATTTCTTATTTATGAAAATATTTATATATCTTCATTGCTAAACGGGGACCGATACCTTCCACATCCATAAGTTGTTCGACAGTAGTATTTTTGAGATTCTCTACCGACTTAAATTTAGAAAGAAGATGATTAAATTTATTAATTCCAATTCCAGGAATTTTTATATTGGATGTTAAATCTGTTTTTAATTTCTTTTTTCGCTGATATTGAATGGCAAAACGGTGTGCTTCGTCACGGATTTGTTGAAGTAATAAGAGCGCGGGAGAATTTTTAGAATGAATAATAATTGGATTTGACCTATTGGGGATAAAGAAACGGTCTTGTGTAGAAGTGAATGCTTTGTCAGAAGGTTTATTTCTGGCTTTAGCCATCCCAACACATGAAATATCTTTTATATTTAAATCATTCAGCACAGAAACAGCAACGCCCAATTGCCCTTTACCTCCATCAATAAGCAATAAATCTGGCAATGGAATGTCGGTTAAGTCTCTGAACCGTCGTGTGAGAGCATCTCGAAGAGAGAAATAATCATCATGGAGGTTATCTTTCTTAATTGAAAATCTTCTATAGTGAGATTTGTAGGCAATACCATTTTCAAAAACGACCATACCCACAACTGTATTATCGCCTTGATAGGTAGAAGCGTCGAAACATTCTATTCTCTTTGGAATTTTGGGAAGATGGAATATTCTTTGGATCTCTTGAAGTATTATCCCTTTATTTGTTTGCAATTCTCTTTCTTCAAGGAATTTAGATTCAGCATTTTTACATGCCAATTTTACCAATTCTTCTTTATCACCATGTTGAGGGCATAGAATAACTATTTTTTTTCCTGTTTTAGAGAAAAATAATTCCGATAAAGTTTTTATCTCTTCAATTTTTACAGGAAGAAGTATTTCTTGAGGGATAGGTAATTTTTGTGTATATGTCTCAAAAATTAAAGAGCCAAAAAATTCAGAGAGAGGTATTTCTATGGGTATGTTTAAACTAAAAGAGCGAGACCCTATAAGTTTACCTTCTTTATAGAACAAAATATAAATAACAAGATGGTTATCTGAAATGTATATTCCCCATACATCCACATTATGGGATTGGTTGAATAATAGGGTTTTTTGTGGCTCCATAATTTTGCGTAATGCAAAAAGACGGTCCCTTACTATCCCTGCCTGTTCAAATTGTAATTCTTCTGATAGTCTTTTTATCTGTTGTAAAAATTCCTGTTCTAAAATATCCATTTTCCCCTGGAGCAATAAAATCGCCTGTTGAACAAGTTCCGAGTATTGTTCTTTGGAAATTCGATGGACACAGGGAGCCAAGCATGTCCCTAATTCGTAGTATAAACAGGGGCGAGTTCTATTCCGAAAATTATTATCAGTGCACCTCCGCAATGGGACTATATAATGAAGATGTTTATAAATATCACGGATTGTGGATGCTGAATGAAAGGGACCAAAGTAAACAGCAGTATCTTTTTTAGGTTTTCGAGTGAATGTTAATCGGGGAAAATCTTCTGATGGGTCTATCCGCAAAGACAGATAATTTTTATCATCTTTTAATCGGATATTATAGCGAGGTTTATATTGTTTAATAAGTGTGTTTTCTAATAAAAGGGCTTCCCGTTCTGTGTTTGTAACCATATAATCAATTTTTTTGGTTTTGGAGATGAGGAAACGAACATGATAACGCGTGTCTGTATTTTGCAGATATGAACGAATTCGAGACCTTAAGTTATTTGCTTTTCCGACATAGATAACTTTGCTTTTTTCATCATAAAAAATATAACACCCCGGACTCGTAGGAATTCTATCAATATTTACCAGAGAATTAATAAAACTATCCTTTGATTTATTTTGACTCATCTTTTGGAGATTCTTGAGTTTCTCTAAAAACTTTTGTTTTTATATCATCATGTTGCTCCGATGATATATTGTTGCTTCGTATGTGGACATCTAATTGTGGGTAAGAAATCTCAATGTTTTCTTGTTTGAAGCGATTAAATATTGTACATAACAATTCATGCTGTATATCTAAATAATAAGAAGAATGTGTAAATAGACGAAGCTCAAATTCTAATGCACTGGGACCAAATCGCAGAAAATAGGCACGGGGAGGTGGATCTGTTTCTGAGAAAGGATGAGCTTGTCCTATCTCTGTTAAAATGGAAATAACTTTATTTATATCAGAATGATAACTTACCCCAATGGGAATACATAAACGGATTTTGGGTTCGTTTCTTGTCCAATTGATTAATCGTTGGGTAAGCAAATCCTTATTGGGAACTATTAATTCTTTGTTATCCCAATTAACGATAGTTGTCGAACGCATTTGGAGAGATTTTACTTTTCCAGAAATGTCTCCAATGGTAACAATATCACCAATTCGTAAGGGTCTTTCAAAAAGAAGTATTAATCCGGATACAAAATTAGCAACAATTTCTTGCAATCCAAATCCAAAACCTATTCCTAAACCAGCAACAAGCCATTGAACTTTGTTCCATGTAATATTAATTAACCCTAAAGAGATTAAAAAACCAATTGTGAAAATAATATATTTCGATAAAGTAGTGATAGCATATCTTTCACCAGGTTGTATTGATGTATATTTTGATAATAGATAATCAAGATAAAATGAAATATTTTTTATTATTACAAATGTAATAATAATTGTGATGAGAGAAGCCAGAAGGTCTAATAGACTTACCCACTCTTCAACAACAGACGGTGCTAATGTTTGTCCGGTATTGCTTTGTGTTGATTGAATATTTGCAGTATTAATTACTTCAGTAACAGAGGATGCTCGCCAGAGATGTATCCTATCTAAATAACTTAAAGCAGGAAAAATATCAGACCAGATATAGGTGGTTATAACAAAAAATAAGATGAACAGTGAATACCGAATAAACCTCTCTATATGATAAAAGAAAATCTCCTCGGAATTTGCTTCTGGCGATGATTCTTGCGAAGGAGAGTCTTTAGGTATTAGAGAGTGTGAAAATGTTGTATGACTGGCTATGGATGTATTTAATACAAACTTCCACTGATAATATTTTAAGACTGTTCCTGATAATCGGTAAAAAATAAAAAGAACGGTAATAAGAAAAAGAGTAAAGAATAATTTTTTTGTTATTTCAAGACTTCCGTAATTATAACCTATGAGATTTGATATGACAAGAGAAATACAAATAATAGATAAAACAATCAAAAAGTTACTTATAAAATTTATAATTTGATTGTTGGGGTTGGGAAGTGAATTTTTGTTTTTTAAGAAAAAGGAGACATAAAAAGAAACAAATGCAGAAGTTAGCAGAAATAAGGAAAAGGAAATTCTAAATACAATGTCCGCAAGCACAAACTCCGTAATGAGTTGACTACTAATTAAAATTACAAACAGGTTAATAATTAGCCAGATAAAAGAAATACGAAACTTAAATCGTAATTCACTCAAATTATGTTTTAGAGGTTTTAGAATTATTTCAGAGAGAGAAGGAATCTTTATAAGAATACATAATATCTCAAAAAATGTAATAGGTAAGAAGAGTAATTTTAGTCCATTAGCAATTATATGAACTATATCAATACTCGATGAAAAGGTATCTAAATACATGCCAATTAAGAAGAACCATAATGGGACCAAAGATATTCGTATAAAAAAGAAATATATAAAACGGATTAGTTTGCTAATACTAAAATTTAATGGAACATTTATTTGTGTAGTTGTAAATTCTATTTGTTTCTCAAGACGGTTATTTAGCAAAGTCAAAACGATAAGTCCTAATAACCCGATGGAGAAAATAAAAATAACTTTATATGTTATTTCTTGATAGGGCAATATGTTGAGTTGAAGTAATGTTTCATATAGTTTATTGTATTCAGATTTTAATAAAGTTAAACGAGGAAATGGTGAACGAATCCAGATAATATTTTCGTCTATAAAATTATTAAAATCGTAGGTATGTTGTATCCATAGATTCAATATATCTATTGCTTGGGAAAGTAATGAAATATAATTTTCATAATCACTAATTAATGTGGATAGGATATTCTTTTGCGTTTTTATTAAGTCATCTATGGATTTTTTTATATTCTTTTTCTCAAATTCTGAAACATTCTGCGTGGATTGATTAAATGTGTCCCACAACTGATTTTCAATTTCTGATAATTTTAGTCTTCTTGATAATAAATCGTTATATTCATTTTCAATTAATAACAATTCGTCGTTAAATTTCTTTTGTAAATTCTTTATTTCATTAGGATTGGGTAATTTTGACTTCTCCTGTCGTAAAGAAAATGCCCAACCAGATGTAGAAACCCCTGTTGTAGACTTTTGTTTTAATAAATCTAATTGTGTTTTCTGCTTTTTGTATTCTTGATTGTAATTTTTATATTTTTCGTTTATAGATAATATTTTATTTTCTATGCCATCTGCTTCACGGGCTTTTAAAGCCAATTTTAAGTTATCCTGGGCTAATTTAGAAAGTTCATCTGTAAATAGAGAACTTGTTTTTGTTAAAGATTTTAAAAGATTTAGTGAATTGCTGATATTTTTCTGTACTTCTTCCTGTTTCCGATTATTAAATTCGTTGTTCCAAAAATTATAAGTTTTTTCTTTTTCTCTTAATTCAAAGCGAAGTTTCTCAATTCTTGATGAAATTAGATTTGTTTTTAATTCAAAACTATCAAATTCTTTATTGAAATATTCCAGTTCTTTTTCTAAAGATAAAATTTGAGCATTGTTACACAAAAGTTTTACTTTTTGAATTAAGGGAGGGTCTTGCGAAGGTGTAGTATTTTCTTTTAAGGTTGTAAGTTGCTTTTTTATATCACCTATTCTTGATAAAAGGGATTTCCGATATTCATTCCTGCCTTCAAATTCTTTATAAAGATTTTCAAATTCAGTTTGCTTTTGCTTATATTCTGTTTCCGATTGAATGAAATATTGATTAATTTCATCTATGGTTAAATTTTTTGTATTGGGTTGTTCAGTTTTAGGAGGAGAAGAGAGAAAGTCCTCATTGGATTTAATTTCTACTGGGGCATTTTTTATCTCTTGATTTAAATCTTCTAATTTTTTACTCCATTCATTTATAGACTGTAAGAATGTTAGGGTGTCATTCAATATTTTTTCAGCAGAATTTTTTAAATCGTCGGATAGAGAAGTATCTTTTTGAATCTCACCTCGTAGTGTCTCAATGGTTTCAGAATTTATCCCTATTTCCTCTGAGAAAGAAGAAGATAGCGTAAATAACAGAAAAAAAGAAAATAAAAAAAGAAATATTAAATGAAATAATCTCATAAACTAACCTTTTGTTATAACTTAAATTAATATTTTAGCATGATTTGCAAATAAAACGATTACCATGATATAAAGTATTAATTTGTATTACCAAAGAATATTTGTTCCGTTTATATATAACGAATTTTATGAGGATTTTATGGTTAGAGTAGAAGATTGTTTCCTAAAATTAGGTCCGAAAACAAAGTTTTATTGTGAAAAATTTTATGCTCCACCCAAATCAAGGATTGCACTTTGGGGACCGAGCGGTTGTGGAAAAAGCACATTGCTGAATTTGATTTCGGGTTTATTACGACCAGATAGGGGCAAAATTGTTGTCAATGGCATAGAAATAACATCTATGTCTGAATCAAAATTAGACCAATTTCGAGGTGAAAATATAGGCTTTATATTTCAGACATTTAACCTTCTTCCACCTTTTACTGCATTACAAAATGTGGTATTAGGAATGCGTTTTAGTGATACAATTCCATCATCAGAATGGAAAAAGAATGCTAAAAATCTACTAAATTATGTTGGTTTGGGAAACCGATTGAATAATAAACCGTCTCAATTAAGTGTAGGTGAACAACAAAGAGTTGCTATTGCACGGGCTGTTGCTAATAAGCAGAAATTAATTGTAGCCGATGAGCCTACAGGTAGTCTTGACCCAAAAACTGCCAATAGCGTTATGGATTTATTACTAAAATTGTGTGAAGAACAAAACTTAACATTGTTGTTGGTAACTCATGATAAAGGGATTGCTGAAAGACTCCCTCAAATATATGATTGTTCAAATTTGGTAAATGAGGAGGTGGAGGTATGACTTTATGGGGTATAGCATGGGGATATTTGTGGAATAGGAAGTTTACGACTTTCTTAACAATCTTATCTGTAGCATTAGCGGTTGCACTTATCAGTTCAGTTTTAACCCTTCGCGAGGAAACGAGGAAGAGATTTGAGGAAGAAGGACAGGCATTTGATTTAGTAGTAGGTGCTAAAGGAAGTCCTTTGCAACTTGTATTGAGTAGTGTATATTTCATGGACAACCCTACAGGAAATATACCCTGGACAGTTTACGAGCAGATAAAAAATGATAAAGAATATGTTCAATCCGCATACCCGATTGCTCTTGGAGATAATTTTCAAGGATTTAGGATTGTAGGAACAGATGCAAGTTTATTTGAACATAAATGGATAAGCCCTATATCAGGAGAAGAACGCCATCCATTTAAATTAAAAGAAGGTAAAATCTTTGATAAGCCCTTTGAAGCAGTATTAGGTGCATTAGTAGCCCGAGAAACAGGGTTAAATATCGGAGATACTTTTATAAGTAGTCATGGGTTTATTAAATTACCCGAAATGTTAGGTGGACATGACCATGAACAGCATCCTTATACGGTAGTAGGAATATTTGATTATTCTAACTCTCCTTTTGACAGGGCTATTTTCACATCAGTCAATTCTGTATGGGACATTCATGGGGAACATCATGAAGAGAAACACGAAGAGAACCAAGATTCAAAAGAAGAAAGTGATATTAAGTATGAGGAATGGGGTAAAGACCCACATTCCATGATTACGGCGGTTTTAGTCCAGTTACAAAGCCCAGCGTTACGATTTCAATATCGTGAAATGATTCGAGAATCCACAGTAGCGATGTCTGCCACACCTGTAGAAGAAATTTCGAAATTATTCGAACAGTTTTTGGGAACAGCTAAAACAGTACTTTTAGCTGTGGGGTACTTAGTTGTTATAATATCTGCATTATCAATTATGATTGGTCTATATTTAGCCATTATTCAAAGAAGACGGGATTTAGCCATTATGAGAGCTTTAGGTGCATCGAGAATAGAAATATTTGGTTCTGTTCTAATCGAAGCATTCTGGGTGACTGCATTAGGTATCCTGGCGGGTTATTTTTTAGGCGGAATTATATCCCATATTGTAGGATATTATTTATCCCAAAAATATGGATTAAGCATAACTTCTTTCATATTAACATCAGAACATATTACATCATTTGCAACAGTAGCGGTGGTCGGCTTACTGGCAGGAATAATCCCTGCATGGCAAGCCTATAAGCGAAACATTGCAAGAGATTTAATGGAACTATAAGAAAGAGTAGTTTGGAGTGATATGAGATTTAGAGCCAAAAGAGATTTAACTATTTTTGTAGGGGTTATTTTTATTATTTCCGTTGTTGCTTTAATGAATAATTTTTTTGAACGAAGCAGTTTAGCAGAACGAAGTGAAAAATGGAGGCAGATGGTAGAAAAGGAAAGGGAGAAAAAAGGTATTAACATAATTTCATGGAAATTATTACAAAAAACAAAAGGCAATATGAGAACCGGACCCACTTTTGATGAAGCACTTCTACCTTATGATAAACAGAATATACACATTGTCGGGTTTATGGTTCCTTTAAATGAATTTCGCAATATAAAAGAATTCTTGCTACTACCGTTACCAATAGAATGTTATTTTTGTCAGGCTCCACCTATGAGAGATGTTGTTATTGTGCAAATGGCTGAAAATGAAAAGACCAACTTATATAGAGAGCCCGTTCTTATTAATGGCACATTAAATCTTCAGAAGGGGAAAGGTGTTAAGTTCTTCTATATTGTAACTGATGCCCGTATTGGACCAGCGAAAGAAGGTGGGCAACTAACTATTAAAACTGTCCAGCCACAACACATGATGCATGTTCAGCCTGCCCCTCAGGAACAGTTGTTAGAAGGGGTAGAAGCACCACCATCCACTGGAACAACAGAAAATACAAACAAATAAACTACTATTTTTTTACACTCTTTTTTAATGCCTGGTCAATATCCGCAATAATATCCTCAGGTTCTTCAATCCCTACAGCCAGACGGAATAATGTGTCTGTTATTCCTAATTCATACCTTTCTTTTCGTGTGTAATCATAATAACTAACAAGAGCAGGATGAGTAATGAGTGTTTCCACACCGCCTAAACTCGGGGCAATGTAGCATAGTTGTAATGAGTCCATGAATTTTTTTGCAGTATTTAAATTCCCTTTTATGTCAAATGTTACAACACCGCCAAAACCTTTCATCTGTGCTTTGGCGATATGATGGTGTGGATGGCTTTCTAACCCCGGATAATATACTTTTTTAATTTGTGGATGACCTTCCAAAAATTTCGCTATTAACATAGCGGTATTGTTTTGCCGTTCCATTCTTAAAGAAAAAGTTTTCAAACCCCTCAAAAGAAGATAGCAACAATGAGGGTCAATAACTCCTCCCATTGCTTTATGGAGTTTTCTTACCTCTTCAACTAATTCACTACGACCTAATACAGCCCCGGCTAATATATCATTGTGCCCCGCAAGATATTTTGTGCAACTATGTAAAACAAGGTCAACACCAAATTCTAAAGGTCTTTGGTTGTAAGGTGTGCTAAAAGTAGAATCAATTAAAGTTAAAACCCCATGTTTTTTTGCAATCCTATTAAGTCTTTCAAGATCAAATATGTTCAAATAAGGATTAGTTGGAGATTCAGAGAAGATAAATTTCGTATTGGGTTGTATCGCCTTTTCAAGAGCAACATAATCACCAAAGGGGACAATTGTGCATTCAACCCCAAATCGTTGAAGATATGAACTACAGAATTCCAGTGTTTTTTTATAAGCATCATCTGTAATGACAATATGGTCATTACTATGAACAAGAGCAAGAATCGTTGTGGTAATCGCACTCATACCCGAACCAAATACAAGGCAATCTTCGGCACCTTCTAATGCAGAAAGTCTCCGTTCTGCGACTAATTCAGTCGGATTGCCATACCTTCCATACTCAAATCGTGTTTTTCCATGTTTCGTGTAATCTTCTATTTCTTTCGAATTTTTAAACACATAGGTACTGGTCTGAACAATAGGTGTGGTTATTGAATCTGCATAACGGGTACGGTCTTCACCTGCATGTACAGATTGGGTTGACATACCGAGGGTATGGGAATGAAATATTGTATTATCATTTAACACTTTTGACTTCTTTTTACTCATAAAAAAACTCCAAAATTAGAAGGGAATGTAGATATTTTAAAACAACCCCTCACTATAAATAAAAAAGGAAAATTGAGTTATAGATTAACTATTTTACTAAAATTTTTTGGATTGATTTCAGTGCTTTATTTGAATCTTTGCTGTTATCAAAAGAAATCCATATAATACAATTTTTCCCAATGGATGAGGCAGATATACCACGAATATTAATACCTGCGGATGCAAGTGTTTTTACCAATAGTAAACCTAAACCGGCTTTATCAGGTCCTGTTATTTTTAATACCGAAATATCTTTATTTTTTTGGAAACCTAATGACTTTGCTTTTTTTATAACGGCTGTCCCTTCTAATGGATATAGAAATGCTACTCCTTTACCAGAAGAGGTTCTGCGGGCTAATAAAAAATTAAGATTAGCACCGGCTTCTACAAGAGGCTGAAGAACAGCACTTAATCCACCGGGTTGGTCTAATATTTCAACAGACCAAACATCTACTTTTTTAATTTCATATCCCATAACCTATCTCCTTTATAATTAAGGTTTATTATTGTTTATAGTTGTATAACGAGATTAACAATATAATATCAAAAATTACAAATATTATGGATAAAACAACTCCTTTTCATGTGATGGCAAAGCCAGCAGGTCCTGCTTGTAATCTAAGATGTATCTATTGCTTCTATTACGAAAAAAAGAATATTTTTTCAAAACAACAAATAATGTCTAACGAGATACTAAATCGTTACATCGAAGACTACATAAAAAGTAATCCCACAGAAGAAGTTATTTTTGGATGGCAAGGAGGCGAACCCACATTAGCAGGACTTCAATTTTTTGTAAAGGTTGTTGAATTACAGAATAAATATAAAGGATCTAAAAAAATATTAAATACATTACAAACTAATGGGATATTATTAGACAGAGAATGGGCAAAATTCTTAAAAGAAAATTATTTTTTAGTGGGTATTTCTATTGATGGACCGGAAGAAATTAACAACCAATTCAGGGTAGATAGTAATGGAGTAGGGACATTTGAGAAAGTGATACAGGTAGTTAAATTATTGAAGGAAGAGAGTGTAGAATTTAATACGCTTACATGTATCCATCGAAAAAACTGGATGAAGGGAAAAGAAATATATCAATTTTTGAAATCTATTGGAAGTCAGTTTTTGCAATTTATCCCTATTGTAGAAAGAATGGGAGACTGTCGTACTGACGGATTAAAATTGGTACACCCGGGTAATGAGAAAGCAGAAATAACCGATTGGACGATATTACCAGAACAATGGGGATATTTCCTGAATGCTGTTTTTGATGAATGGGTCAGGCAGGATGTAGGAAAAATATTTATCCAGATGTTTGATATGACCCTTGCTGGGTGGATGGATATAGAACCTCCTTTGTGTGTTCATAGTAAAAATTGTGGCAAAGCAGTTATTTTGGAATCTAATGGTGATGTATATTCATGTGACCATTTTGTATACCCCGAGTATCGGCTTGGGAATATATTAGAAACATCATTATCGGAAATGGTAAATTCAGAATTCCAAAATAATTTTGCCTGTGAGAAATCGCATTTAACAAGTAAATGTCAGAGGTGTAAATATGTCTTTGTCTGTAATGGAGGTTGTCCGAAACATCGTTTTATAAAAATTTCAGCTGAAACGACAAAACAAAATTATCTGTGCAAAGGATATTTTAATTTCTTCAAGCATACGGAACCCTATATGAAATATATGGCAGAACAGCTTCGCAAAGGTCAGGCACCGGCAAATATTATGAATGAGATTCGTGTGAAACAAAAACTTATCTCAAATCCTGATATTAACCCAAATGATTTATGCCCATGTGGAAGTGGAAAGAAGTTTAAGAAATGTTGTGGGATAAATAGAACTATATAATCATTCAAAAAGCGTTTTATCTTTTGATATAAATTCTTCCCATCGTTTGTTAATATATTCCTGCAACTCCTCTAATGTATCGGAACTAATATTTCCAAATCGTTTTTGAGCGGATAAATATTCGGTTAGAGGCTTTAATTTGCCGTCTTTAGCAAGTCGTCTACTTCGGCCTGTTAAACGAAATACACCGTTTTCAATTTCATACAGAACAACGGCTCCTGTTTCTACGGCTAATTGTCCAATTGTTACAGTATTTTGAGGGTCATATTGCCAGCCAGAAGGACAGGGAACGCAAAGATGAATATATCTTAATCCATATATTTCCCTTGCTTTTTTTACTTTGTCATATAAATCTGTGGGGTAAGATACGCATGTCGTTGCCACATAAGGAATGCGATGTGCCTCCATAATTTGTCCCATATCCTTAGGACTATGCATTTTGCCAATAATAGGCGTTGTTGTCGTTTTAACACCTTTAGGAGTAGCACCGGACCGCTGTGTTCCCGTATTCATGTATGCTTCGTTATCGTAGCAGATAAATAAAAAGTTAGCATTTCGTTCAGCAGCACCGCTGAGAGCCTGTATACCAATATCATAAGTTCCTCCATCTCCTGCCATTGCTAATACGGTAATATCTTCCTTTTTTAATGCTTTTAGCCCTGCTGCAACGCCTGATGCCATAGCTGCCGTTCCAGGAAAGACAGAGTTAATCCAGGGTACTGAAACAGAAGAAACCGGGTACATCCCACCTAATACTGTAAGACAGGAAGCGGGAACAGTCATAACACATTTGCCTTCTAATGCTTTTAAGATGTATCGCAATCCTATTCCAAGACCGCATCCCGCACAGGAACGGTTGCCTGGCAACATATATTCATCAACAGGTAATTCAAGTATTGAGGTCATACTACATTCCTAATATTTGCAGTTAATCCATTGGGACTCATATATATTTTCAGAGTTTAATTCATTATTTAAAAACTTATTCCAGTAATCGTAAGCTGTTTCTGCTATTTCATAAGGTTTTATATCTCTTCCACCAAGTCCCGCAATAAAACTGATAACGATAGATGAAATACCTGCTTCAAACAAACAGGATTTTACATCAATGCATATAGGACCCTGGTATCCATAACTAAGACTTTTATCAATGGTTAATATTAGTTTTTTATTTTTTAATGCCGCTGATAATTTTTGATTTGGGAAAGGTCTATACGACCTTAAAGAAACCAATCCTATAGGAATATTTTGTTCTCGTAACATATCTACGACTAAGATGTTCATTTTAGACAGACTGCCAGCACAGACTATTACAACCTCCGCATCATCTGTTTTATAAAGTGAAAATAATCCCCCAGCACTTCTGCCAAAAGTATCTTTATATTCTGAATCAACTTCTTCGATGATATTCAGGCTATCCCGAAGGGCTTTATGATGAAGATATTTGTGTTCCATATACCCATGACAGAGGACTCCATTTGCATTATATCTGGGTTCTCCAAGGGTAACAGGATTAATGTTAACAGGATTATTTATGTCTATCGGAGTATGAGGGATATAAGGAGGTAGAAATTTTTTTACCTTATTCTCATCGGGAACTTCAAGAGGCATTACAGTGTGAGAAAGTATGTAACCATCATAACAAACCATTACCGGTAGATATACTTTTTCTGCGATACGATATGCCTGTATAACTGTGTCAATTATTTCCTGATTATCTCTACAAAATAATTGTATCCATCCAGCGTCTCTCTGGGACATAGAATCTTGTTGGTCATTAAGAACGCTCCACGGCGCCGCCATTGCTCGATTTACACAACCCATTACGATAGGCAAACGGGAACCAGACGCCCAATGAAGTTGTTCGCACATATATGCCAATCCGTTGGCACTTGTTGCTGTAAAAACACGGGCACCAGCAATCGAGGCACCTATGCATACTCCCATAGCACTGTGTTCGCTTTCCACAGGAACAAATTCTGCAGATAATTCCCCATCTTCTACAAACTTAGATAATTCCTCCACAACGGGTGACTGCGGGGTAATAGGGTATGCAGCGATAACCTGAACCCCACAGAGAAAAGCCCCGATAGCCGCAGATTGATTTCCTGTAAGCACATGTTTTCCCGGAGGATATGCTTTAGGGTTTGAAGAGTTATTATAAATACTAATCGTTTTTTCGTTGTTCAGAACTGTCATATTCGTTTTCCATTTGTATAGCGTCCGCAGGACAAATTTGTGCACAAATTCCACAACCTTTACAATAAGTTAAATCCACAGGTCCCCCCGGTTTCCTTTCTATAGCACATTCTGGACAAAAAGCCCAGCATTGATAGCAAATATCTTTGTTCGCTTTTACTGCTAAACATTTTTCTCTATTAAGAACAGGGCGTTGGGTTCTCCATTCACCTGTTTTACCGGCTTCTCCTTTTGCAGGAGATGACCCTGATATTATATGCCCACAATCGCGTGTGTTCATGATTGTTGTAACTCCTGAAAATGAGTTTCTGATTTCTCTACAATACATTCTTTATAAACACGAGAAATAACATCAAAATTCTTGGATACTGCCTTAGGAGAAAAAAACTGTTCTAAGGCTCTGTGAATGTGTGAAAAATCTATATTAGGCAAGACATGAAGGAAAGTTCCTAACATAGGAGTATTTACTAATGGTATCCCTGCATAGACAAGCCCCGCTTCTTCTGCAATTTGTGTCGCATTTACCCTAATAAAATTAAAGTGATTATGCAAAAAGTCATATTCAAATTGAGGCGGAGTATTTAAAATCACCCATCCATTGGGTTTCAATCCCTGAGTTATATTTATGGATTTTAATAATGTATTGTCAAGTATAACTACAATATCCGGGGAATCGATCTGGCTAAAATCACAAATAACATCCTTACTTAATTTTGTGGTTGCTATTACAGGGGCACCCCTTCTTTCAGCACCAAAAAATGGGGCAGAAGTAACACCCTTGTATCCTGAAAGAAATCCCGCTACTGCAAGAATTTTTGCTGATGTTACAGCACCCTGTCCACCTCTACCGTGCCATCGTATTTGTATTATATTATCTTTTTTATAATTTCGGAAAAAATTAGAAACTTCTTTATACTGCTCCATGTAAAAACCTAACTAATATAAATAATAAAATAATTTGATAGATATTTAATTAAAAATTTAACATTATTTGTAGGTAATTTGCAAAAAAGAGGCTTGAAATAAGGAAAGAAAACAACACAAAAATTATTAATGATTTCTAAACAAAAAACAGCGATGTATCTCTGACAGGTTATTTTTATTAAAATTTACTATCAGAGGATATATGGTGTCTAATAAGTCGTTTATAGATTTATCGGGGGTTGCATCAATCCAATTTACTCTTTTATCAGACCGAAACCATGTTATCTGGCGTTTGGCATATCTTCGATGATGCAATTTTATATTGCATACAGTTGTAGAAATATCTTGCGTTCCCTTCAAAAAATAAACAATTTCTCTATATCCCAATGCTTTTAGTCGGTGTATATCTTTTTCATAACCTTTTTCTAATAGAATTTTTACCTCATCTATCCAACCTTCTTTAATCATTTCATCTACTCGATTATTAATTCGCTTATACAAAATATCTCGTTCCCAATTTATCGCAATTTGTAATACATTTAAAGGCTGTGCTTGTTGATGATGTTGTTTGTGCCATTCGGAAAAGGGGATACCTGTTAATTCATACACTTCTAATGCTCGAATAACACGAACAATATCATTGGGACTTGTTAATTTGGAAAAGTATACAGGATCAACATCTTTTAATATTTTTACAAGATATTCCGTCCCCTGTTCGGCTAATTGTTTCTTTAATCTTTTTCTTATATCTTCTGAGGAGGCAGGACCTTCAAATAAACCATCAATAAGAGCAGATATGTAAAGACCAGAACCGCCTACAATAATAGGGATCTTCCCCTCATTTTTTATTCTATTCAATTCTTTTCTTGCCAATTCCTGATATTTCCCCGCATTCATACGGAAATCAGGAGGGACAAAAACCAAAAAATGGTGAGGTATTCTTTTTCTTATTTCTAAAGAAGGAACGGCTGTCCCAATTTCCATACCCTGATAAAACTGCATGGAATCTGAAGATATAATTTCGCTATTAAATTCTTCTGCCAGTCGAATAGAAAGAGCCGTTTTTCCTGATGCGGTGGGTCCAACAACTGCTATCGCATCCATCACAATCTTCTCCGAAAACTTTTTTCCATTTGTTGCAAGGTTAATTCTATTAAAATGGGTCTTCCATGAGGACAAGTATAAGGAGGTGTTAATGATTTAAACCCCTTGATCAAATACAAACGCTCTAATGGTTCTAATTTATCACCCGCTTTGACGGATTTCTTACAGGCT
>AWNW01000001.1 GCA_000493945.1 Candidatus Hydrogenedens terephthalaticus JGI OTU-1 | reverse complement strand
CGAAAAAATAAAAGAACATCTTGTCATCACAACAAGCCCAAGAGGTAAAGATGCCCCTAAAAGTTTATTACATCCCGTAGCTGATAAATATAGCATTACCCAATTCGAAATTCCTTTAAATGTAGGTGGACGATTTTCTGTATTTTCTCCAGTAGGTCTATTCCCTTCTGCTATGTTAGGTTTTGATATAGAAACCCTTGCAGAAGGATGTGCCGAAATGGATATCCTATGTTCCAGGGAATCTTTTCATGAAAATCCCGCCTATCAGTTTGCTGGCATCCATTATATTCTTGATAAAAATAAAGGTAAAAAAATATCTGTAATGATGCCGTATTCAGACCGATTAAAAGATATTGCAGATTGGTATTGCCAACTTTGGGCAGAAAGTTTAGGGAAAAAGGAGGACATTCATGGAAATACCATTTTCAATGGACAGACACCCATCAAAGCGTTAGGTGCGACTGACCAGCATTCTCAAATACAACTATATCGTGAAGGACCCAACGATAAAATAATCAATCTAATTTCTGTGGAAAATGTTGGAGAAAAATTACCCGTTCCTGAAATGTTACCAGAAATATCCGAATTGGAATATATTCGGGGGCAAAGCATGAATGATTTATTATTTGCAGAGTTTCAGGGGACAAAAGACGCTCTGACATTAAGTCAGCGCCCTGTTATACATATACAAATGAAGGAAATATCCGAATTTACAATAGCACAACTATTATACATGTTAGAAGTTGCCACAGCCATGGCTGGCAAATTATACACAGTAAATGCGTTCAACCAACCTGGTGTTGAAGAAGGAAAGAAAATAGCCCGTCAGTTAATGTTAGAATTGAAACAGAAAAAAATCTCAAACTAATGTGGGTATATCATTATTGAATATTAAAAATTTCTGCAATATCATGCTATCTCAATGAATAATACAAACAATGAAATAAAACCTGATAGTCAAAATCAACCATGCGTTGAAATACCATCAACTTTTGACTATATCTTTTTATTAAGAAGAAAAAAATCGTTCCGATACTTGATTTTTTCAATTGTAATACTAACTTTCTGTTTATGGTTTTCAGACCGATATTTACGATTTGATTTAGATGAAACGAAATATCGTGTTGCTTTAACACTGGAAAAAGAATCTGCTCGACCTATAATGCGAAATATCGCTACAAAAGTCCTATCCAATCCTGCTTTATTAGAAGACCCAAGGTATTCTCAATATTTAGAATTTCTGGCTTTGATTGAAGAAGATGATGCGGTTCAAAAACTTTTTCAGGATATTTATAATATTAGCAATATTAATACATCATTCTTAACAAATTATGTAACTCAACTCTATTTCTTGGGAGATTACAAAAAAGCAAGAGATTTAATTAAAGAGGCTCAAAGTCTTCCTCCAAGTAACTCCTTATTAGGATATATAGAATCTGCAATGGTTATAACTCCGGGTACAACCGATGAAAAAACTTTTGCAGAAGGTATATCTATAATTGCAAAAGAAAATCGAAGCGGAAATCCCGTTATTTTTCCCGAGCCATACTGGCATAATACATTACCTAAATATACTTATTCCTATTACATACAAAAATATAATATTCTGGATCACTGTTTAGCACCTTTATACAAATTGTATTCATATATACTTACTCAAACAGAAACTGACTTAAATCAGAATAATATTCAAAGTATACAAATATGGCTGGAAGAATTGTTTCTAATGGGGAAGAAAATAGGAATGAGTATAACTCCTGATAATGCTTACTCAAGTTTACCTGTATGTATTTTTTCCTTGAAACTTCAAAAAGATGTTCTATCAACATACAGCAAATTTTCAAATTTAATCCATTCCCCAATTCTTGAAAAAGAAACAATCAAATTGAATAAAATATCATATTTATTAGAACTATCAGAGCATTTGGAAGAGAAAAGAAAACTTGAGTTCGAAAATAGCCGAGAAAATAGAATAAAAACGATTGGTTTCGTTCTTTTTGGGCTTATTGAACTGATATTTATTTATCTAATATGTAAATTATTATATTACTCTTTATTCCGCTCGCAATTTAATTTGCTTCCACTTAAATTCTCAAATTCCGTTTATATCTTCATCTTCGTCTGGTCTCTTGTTGTGTTTATATCTTTATTCTGTTCCCTGTACTTTAATAAAATTATCGTAAAAAGTTTTTTTGCTATGAATTGTATATGGGTATTATGGATTATTTCCCCATTTTTTCTACTACTCTTTTCTTTCTTTCATAACAAAAATTATAATGATATTTTTATAAATACAGAAGATAAAATAGGGAAACATGAATTAAAACTAAACAGAAAGTATTCTTTTCTTTACTTATTTATCTTAATAGAAAAATTATCAGGTATACTTTTAGGTTTTTACACCACTTTGATTTGTATTTTATTCTTAACATTTCGTATATTTTATTTTTCTTATCCATTCCAATTAAATTTAATTTGGGACTTAACAAGAATTCATGAAATAAATTTAATAAAGGATTTTTTGTCCTTTATTCATTCTTGACATAGGTTATTAAATTTACATATAATAAATGCTAATCTAATTAATAATGTTAAATATGAAATTATTACTAAACAGAAACCTTATTATTTAAGGAGGTTAATAACATGAACCGTGAACAAAAAGCGTTTACCACATTTGAAGCAGCAAGAATATGTCATGTAACCCATCATAGCATAAAAAATTGGATTCGTCAAGGGCTTATAAAAGCATCGCGCACCCCTGGAGGACATTACCGTATTCTTGAAAAAGATTTAGATGAATTTAGAGAAAAGTATGATATGTTTCCAAGAGATAAAAACGCCAAGAAGTATCGTATTATGGTAGTAGATGATGAACCCGATGCTATAAACCTCATTGAAAATATGTTGGGTAAAGATGAATATGAGATTATAAAAGTAAATAATGCTACTGAAGTAGGCTTAAAAGCGATCCAATTATCTCCTGACCTTATTTTGCTTGATTTTCTGATGCCGGAAATCAATGGTTTTGAAGTATGCCGTGCATTGAGGAATAACGATATGACCCGTTTTATCCCCATTATGGCAGTAACATGCTTAACCAAAGATTCTGACATTGAACGGATATTTGCGTGTGGTGCCGATGAATACCTGGCAAAACCTTTTAAAGTTGATCAATTACTCGAAAAAGTAAAAGAGTTAATAACCAAAGGGCGACCTGTCCAAAAATAATATAGTTCAAAAAAACAAACATATCTTTTGGGACGCAAGAGAAAAGATTTTCTCTTAGCGAATATTTCATGGAACAAAAACAAAAATATCGCACGGGTATTGAACGAAAATTTTTCACAGCGATATTTTGGGTTGGCGTAATTCCCATGACGCTAACTCTGATTGTGGCTTATGTATTCGCCAGAGAAGGACAGTGGATAACAACAAAGAGAAACTTAACAACTGCGGTAAAAATTACTACTGAAGGGGTAAGACTTTCTTTATCCACTCGTTTGACTTATTCTGCCCGTATTGCAACAGACCCTATTTTTTCTCATTTCCTACGGGCTTCCAAGGAAGAACAAGACCTTTTACAAAAGCAACTCTCGGAAAAATTATCCTCTATCCAATCCTATAGTGAAGGGAAATCTTTAGCATTTGCAATTATTGATAAAGAGAACAACTTACTGTTTTCAACACCTTCATTCAAAGCAGGCGATTTTCTTTCTTCCGATTGGTATAAAAAAATAAAATATCCCAATATCATCGCTATATCTACTCCCCCCCAAACAGAAAACTATTCTTTAACTATAGCTATTCCTATAAAAGATAATAATGAGATACAAGGTTTTCTTCTTGAGGTGCAGGAAGCCTCCGAACTAATTCGTTTCGCTTTAGGACAAGCATTTGTAGACTCCCCCAAAGAAGAAAATATATATTATATGATTGTTTATATGCGAGATAGTGACGGAATATCTGTCTATTACGACTATAAAGAAAATGAAAGAAAAGCAAATATAAATTACGAGATTTCGGATTCACGATTTATACAGCGATTAAAAAGAATATCTAATAAATCTGAGGGGCTGTTAACGCTACTACGATTTTCCAGTCGAGGTAAAGTTGCCCCAGTTTTATTAGCCTATGAAAAGATTTACCCGGAATATGATTTATACTTCTGTGCTTATAAACAACTTAACGAAATTTTCTGGTTTCTTCACATCGGTTCAATCGCAGCATTATTTATTGCGGGTTTGGTTATACTTTTCTTTTCATTAATAGGTTACCGTATCGTTCATAAGACCATATTACGACCTTTAAGTTTAATTAACGAAGGAGCTCAGATAATTCGTCAGGGAGATTTGGAACTCAAACTAAGAATTGAAACAGGGGATGAGTTAGAGGAAGTTGCTATCTCTTTTAATGAAATGGCAAATGCCTTGAAAAAAAATATCTACGAATTGGAAACATCTGAAGAACGCTATCGTAATCTCGTTAATTCTATGAGAGATGGAATATACCAAACGAACAAAGAAGGAGTATTAACATTAATCAATCCTTTTGGTGCAAAAATATTAGGTTTTGACGAACCAGAAAATGCAATAGGAACACGAATTGAGAACCTGTTCTTAAATACAAATGATTACAAAACATTTTGTTCTGAATTAGAAAAAAATAACTATTTAAACCAATTTCGTGTATGGATAAAACCTACTTGGGGGGAATTAATTTGTGTAGAAATATCCGCGGGGTACATAAGAGACGAAAAATCAAATATTATAGGGATTGAAGGGATTTTTAGGGATATTACACAAAATGTATTACTGGAAAAGGAAGTTCATGAACGAGCAGAAAGATTACGCGCAGTAAATATTATTGCAAGAACCATCAATTCCAGTCTGGAAGCGGGGAAAGTTTATGAAAGTATTGTTAATGAAATAAAACGATTAGTTTATAATATTGACTATGCCGTAGTTGCTTTTCCTCCAGAAAAACAGGGACACCATCAATGCTATGACGATGATTTCTGTTTCGAAATTTTAACGCTCCTACCCAATTCCAATATGAAACCTACCATAGGACCTTTCTGTTGCGGGGAAAAAGTGATAAGAGAAAAAAAGACCCTTGTTTTTGATTATTTACAATCAGAAGACGAAACGATAGCCAAAGAATTTCCACCGGATATAACAAGCCTCATTGTTACACCCTTATTCGCAGAAGATACGGTAATCGGAGTTTTAGTTTTGGGTTCCAAAATTCCCAAAGCATTCTTACTCCATGATATTGAAATTATAGAAGAAGTATCCCCTCACATCGCTGTAGCCATTCGTAATGCACGATTATTAGAAAAACTTCAGAATACCCTCGATGAAATCAACAAAGCAAGAGAACAATTGAATAAGGCAAACGAAGAATTAAAAACTCTTGATGAAATGAAAACCAATCTGCTTTCTAATGTATCTCATGAATTGCGAACTCCATTGGTTTCAGTAATGGGATACACAGATATGATATTGAAAGGTAAAACAGGACCTATTACAGACACCCAAAGAGAATACCTTTCCATCAGTATGAGAAATGTGGAGAAACTTGTAAACTTAATAGAAAACCTTCTTGATTTCTCAAAACTACATAAAGGGAAAGGAGAACTTGTATTTAGCACTTTCGATATTGTTGAATGTGCGGAAAGTGGGTTACAAAACATTCGTCCTATGGCAGACCCCAGAAAAATTAACTTAATTTTAAATGCAGAAAAAAAACCGATAATGGTAGATGGTGACAAAGGGAAAATAATTCAAGTATTTAATAATTTATTATCTAATGCCGTTAAATTCAATAAAAATGAGGGGACTGTAGAAGTCAAGATAAAAATAATAGAAGAAGAAGTAGAAGTTTCAGTTATAGATACAGGTATTGGCATCCCCCCCGAATCTATGGATAAAATTTTTACCCGCTTTTATCAAGTAGACTCCTCCTCTACACGAAAATATGGAGGAACAGGAATAGGACTTTCTATTTCTCAGGATATTATGCGACTCCATGGAAGTCGAATTGTTTTATCAAGCACACCGGGACAAGGGAGTACATTTTCATTTCGCCTTCCTCTTCACGGAACCCGTCTTGAAGATAGTCATATTTATGCTCGCCACATAACACCCGATGAAACCCATTTATTGGTAGAATTAGTTACCCAAGATAGGTCTATGAGTGCACAGATTCGGCACTGGTTATTAGAAGAAAATATAGATATCCTTCATGCAGGACATCCATCCTCAGCCATATCATTAGCATTAAAGTATAACCCTGATTGTATTATCATTGATTGTGATGAAGGTCCGATGGGCGAGGTCATGATAAGTGAAATTCTCGAAAGCCCTGGAGTTGTGGAAATCCCCATCATATTAATCACAGAACAAGAACATTTATATACTACTTATTCAGATAAGGTTATTCATCGGCTACCCAAACAATTAAGAAAAAGTATCCTTTTAAGTGCCATTCGATATGCCATACGAACTTTACCATCGGAGATATCTGAATTAGGTAATGCAATACTCTGTGTTGATGATGATGTTGAAATTCTTCAATTTATGAGGAACTGTCTTGAAAACGAAGGTTATAAAGTTGATATAGCCACATCGGGTGAAGAATGTATTGAAAAAGCCCAAACGGGTCAATTTCGACTTATTCTATTAGACATTGCTATGCCTGGACTGGATGGAATTGAAGTTTGCCGAACAATAAGGACAAACCCAAAATTAAAAGGGATATGTATCCATATTGTTACAGCAAAACCTATAAACGATATAATAAAGAAAACTTATGAAGTTGAAGCAGACGGCATTTTACAAAAACCCTTTAAACAAGAAGACCTAATAACTATTGTGAAAAACTACATTCCACCAAAGAAAAAATAGTATTACTACTCCATATAAGAATCGAAGAAGCGATAAGAAGGTTCTATTTCCTTATCTCGAGATCTTTCTGTATCTAATATAGGATTAAATAAAACCCTAATAGGACCTTCTATCTTCCCTTCTAACCATTTTCCTAATAATTCTAACCCCTCCGATGCAGATTCTCGAACAGGTAACCATACATGGGCAGATGCCTCATGAAGAATACACCCTTTACTTTCATAAGTCCATGATAGAAGTTCACAATCTTTTCCAATCGTTCTATCTGCTCTTTTGAAACCTTCTCGAATAGCCTCTCCATTTTCTGTTCCACTGCTATCAATTAATGCTGTAATATTAGGGTCTGATAAAAGTTGTTGAATTCGTAATGCTACATTTCTTGCACCAAAGTTAACATGCTTTATGTTTCTTTCTGAAAAAGGCAGGTTTGCCTCCTCCAATGCTCTCTTATAACCCCGAATTCTTTCCATACCCGGTTGATACTGATGAAATGCTTGTAATAAAGCAATATGTTTATGACCTTTATCTATTAAAAATTTTGTGCTTATATAAGCCGCCTTTTCATAGTCAACTGTAGCATAAGACAAATCCGGAAAAGATTCCAATCTACCAAAGGCTACATAAGGAATACCTGTTTCATGAATTTTTTTTGTAATAATATCAGACAAAGCCAAAGGACCTGCAATGATACATGACTTAAAAAGATTATCAAAAATACCCCGAGCATAATTTTCTACTTTTCCTAATTCGTAAGGAAACATATCAAAACAGATATATTCCCCTTTTTTTCCAAATACTCGATATAACTCCATAAAAAGCCATAAAAAAAAGTTGGGACTAAAAGGAATAATATCTATGGGTGCAGGAAAAGTAACACCGACACAAGCAGGCTGATTTGCTCTTAATGAACGGGCAAAAATATTAGGATGATAACCTAATTTTTCAACCATTTCAAGAACTTTCTTCCGTGTTTCTTCTTTAACACCGTCTTTATAATTTATAACCTTGCTTACTGTTTTTGCAGAAACACCTGTCATTTTAGCAATGTCATAAATTGTAATCTTCTTAAACATAGGAAACTCCCTTTTAGTAACCGTTTACTTTAATTATACTAAAAAATTTTTTTTTTCATCTATTTTTATTTTTTCAAAAAATAATAAACAAAAAATTGATTTGACATGTAAAGTTATATAGTATATAATATATAGCATAAGGTAAACGATTACTTCAATGGGCGAGGTAATCAAAAAGTTTAATAACAAATAATTTATAAGGAGTAATCCTATGAAGAAAAAAGGTTTTACACTCATCGAACTGCTGGTCGTTATTGCTATCATTGGTATTCTCGCAGCAATATTATTACCAGCATTAGCAAGGGCTCGTGAAGCAGCAAGACGCTCCAGTTGTCAAAACAACTTAAAACAGTGGGGCCTCGTTTTCAAAATGTATTCCAACGAGGCAAAAGGAGAAAGGTTCCCTCCCATCCAGGCAGGTGGCTACAATGATGTAAATGGCGTATTAAGAGGTGTTCTCGATGCAGGACCTAATGTGTTCGTGCTATATCCCGAATATCTAACTGACCCAATGATAATTTTCTGTCCTTCCGATGCGGAACTGGGTCAATCTATTGCTCGTGCACATCTCAATGAAGATGTGAACCAGGACTGGTGTATTGGTTATGCAGCTAGTCACGGTGGAAAATGTGCTCGTGCCATTGATATGAGTTATGGTTATTTGGGTTGGGTACTAGATAGGGGAAATTGCGAAGACCCCGTATCCGCTATTAGTTCTTTTACATACTTAGGAATTTTAGCGTCTACACTTGGTGTATCAATTGATATGTCTACACAAGTATCAACTCAAGTAGGAAGCGCATTAGACTATTTAGTTCAACAAATATTACCGTTATTGGGAGGACAAATACCCAATGGAATACTTTCAACAGTTGATCAGGATGTTCCTGTCCCAGCAGGTATCGGAAACGGCGGTGGTTCAACAGTATATCGTCTTCGTGAAGGTATTGAAAGATTCCTGATTACAGATATAAACAATCCAGCAGCATCAGCACAAGCCCAAAGCAGTGTTTGGATTATGTTTGACCAACTATCTACAAATCCTGCGGCATATAACCATATTCCCGGTGGTTCAAATGTCCTATATATGGATGGCCATGTACAGTTCCAGAGATATGGCGAATGTGAGCCAGCTCCTGTGAACAGACCTATGGCTGTTCTTGTTGGGATTTTGACCTCCACATAGTTTTAGTATTTTAATAAATACTACAAAAAAGCGTCGGTATCTACAAATTTGATACCGACGCTAATTTTTTCGATTGGGTTTTTATTTTTCAGTCAGGGTAAACCGTAGGAAACTCTGCGTTATAATTAACAGAATAAACCCGTCCTTTTTGTTCTATAGATAATCTGCCTGCTTCATTTATCAACTCATTATAAAATGAATTTTTAGGTGTGGCAATAATCCCAAGGTTATCTATTCTTTCTATTTCTTCCAATTGCTTTTGTCTATCATCAACACTATCAATCCTTTCTACACACCGCATTAATTCCTCTATTGAAGTATAGCCATATCCTACAGGTCTCAATCCGGGACCATTCCACGGAACTAAACGGAAATAATCTGTATTAATCGTATAGAATTTTTTCTTCGGCTCCGTTAATTCTTCCTTAATACTGTAACTCACCCCACGAAATTGGTCATCATGTCTCAGGGTTGCTGTACTATCCTCATTCTCAAAGTACAATTCTAATCCTTGCTGGTTGCTACCCCCTCCAATATCAGGATAACCTAAACCATTGATTACAGACAGGATACCTCCATTCTCATAAGTCACCCTGCCGTGAGACCAAAGATAACCCACATTACCATTAGGGAATGCCTTTTTAATACCAACGACAGATACAGATACCGGTTTTAACCCTGTTATAAAAGCAACAAGGTCAACATAATGACAGCCGACATAAGTAAACGGGTCAGAAATATCACAGGTAAACCAATTTTGAAAATTACTATGGCGATAATAGTAAGGCTCAATCATTTTCGCCTCACCGATAACAAATTCTCCGAACAATCCTTTTTGATAATTCTTTCGTGCCAATAGAGAACGAATATCAAACCGCTTATGGTATTCTACCCCTATAAATAGTCTTTTTTCTTTTGCTATTTTTTCAATCTCTACAAGTTGCTTATAAGTCTGAACAAGAGGTTTGACACAGATTACATGCTGTTCATGGTCAAGTGCTTCCATAATAGCGGGATAATGTAAATGGTCTGGTAACGCAATAAAAACACATTGGCGAGGCGATAATGTCTTTATTGCCTCTTTGTATAGTTCTGGATAATACTTGTCCTCAGGTGTATCCAATGGAGGAAAAGGTTCAAATACTTGTTCGGGGAAAGCCTCTTTGATAGTTGGACTTTCCTGTAAAGATTTTAAAGGCGTGGTATGCCTTGCACAAACAGAAATTTTGCCTATTTCTCCCATTCTTTGCAAATGATATAAACTGGGAAGAATCTGGTCATGAACAATCATTCCTCCACCCAATATAAGGACATTTTTTTTAGCCATAACAAAAGTCCTGTTATTTATAGTTCTGGTAATAAGTTATATTAACTTCTTTCTGAAGTTTTTCCAATTCCTGTCTTAAAATCTCTCTTACCTTTTTATTTATAAGTTCATGGTAAATTCCTTGTTTCATTTTTTGAAAGGGTATTGTCCCGGGTGTATTTTTTGACAGAATTTTCAAAACATTCCATCCATTGCGGGTTCGGAATGGTGGAGAAACACTTCCTACAGGGCACATTACCAGATAATGTTTTACTTCAGGCAATACCTGTTTTAGGGGCATTTCATAATAGCAATATCCCTGCTTCCTTGAAAAAGAATCCTCTGAATATTGTTGAGCGATGAGAAAAAAATCCTCACCATTCTGGATACGACGGTATATCTCGTTTATTTGTTTTTCTTTTTCGGAATCTCCTGTAAAATCTACAATCAAAATATTTGCAAAATCATAAGTATCTGTTTTCCTTCTTGCCCATCCCGATTTAACATAATTTTGATATGCATCTTCTAACTCTTTATCAGAAACAGAGACCGTTTTTTCAATACTTTGAATATATTTTTCAACAGCATTCTTTTTCTTGATTTGCTCTTTAATATATTCATCCGTAAGATTACACGATTTTAACCAGCGACGGTATTCCTCTTCACCTCCCAATAAAGATATACCTTCTTTATAGGTATTATAAAATTCTTCATCAGAACAAACTATATTCTCCCGTAGGGCTAATAGAAAAATCATGGTTTGTTCCACAATTTCATCCAGAACTTTTTTTTGGAAATTCTGAACATCCTGAGGAGAAAACAAGAGCCCTCTTTTTTTTAATTCAATTTGGCGATACTGCATATATGCATTGTAATCGGATTTGGTTATTCTTTCGGGACCTACCTGAACCAATATTTCTTCTTGAGTTAATAAGACATCTTTACTATTATCCGAAGCAAAAATATATCTGGGGAGACCCATTAAAATAAAAACACTTATAAATATCAAGAACCTTTTCTTCACCGATTATTAAAGACCTATTTTCAATTCAATTTTTCAACTATACATTAATTGGTTTGCCGAGACGGGCAGATTTATAAATTTTTTCTATAAGTTCAACCGCATTTCTTCCTTCTCTACCATCAACAGCAGGCTTGCGACCTTTTAATATTGCCTGGGCAAAATCCTCAATCTGACGACGATGTCCCTCAATCTTTAAAGCAGACAATGGGTCACTGGCACCTGAACCCAATTCCGACTCTTTAGCCATAGATTGTTCAACTTTCACATCAATAGGCTTTCTCTTATTAAATTTCCAGAAAACAAGTTTTCCATCTTCAAGCACAGCACTCCCCTCAAAACCATGGACTTCTACACGCGCTGGATGTCCAGGCCAAATAGCCGTACTTCCTTCTATTACGCCATACGCACCATTCTGAAATTCGAGGGTCGCCGTGGCTAAATCTTCAACTTCCAATCCTTCATGAGCAATACATTGTGTTTGGGCATATACTCTCTTCACCGGACCCATAAACCAGAGGAGCAAATCAATTTGGTGTATGCCCTGATTCATTAAGGCACCTCCCCCATCCAATTTCCATGTCCCTCTCCATGAGGCACTGGCATAATATTCTTTAGAACGAAACCATTTTATATAAGCATCACCCAAAACCAATTTACCAAAACGATTCTGCTCTATTGCCTGTTTGACCAATCGAGACCCTTCTGCAAAACGACTCTGGAAAATACAACCTAAAAGAACACCATACTTGTCTGTGGCTTTAATAATACGGTCAATCCGTTGGGTAGTCACTTCCAAAGGCTTTTCTGAAAGGATATGTTTTCCCGCCATAGCACAGTTTTCTGCAATTTCAGCACGCAAACCACTTGGCACACAAATACAAACGGCTTGAATATCTTTTCGTTCTAACATCTTTTTATAATCCGTATAGGGCTCCGCATTATATTGGTCTGCTAATTTCATTGCGTTCTTTTCAACAACATCTGAGACGGCTACCAATTTTGCATTAGAAACAGCATTTATTGCGGCTGCGTGAACAGGACCTATATTTCCACAACCGATAATTCCAAATCCTACTTTCTTCATTTTATACTCCTCCAATAATTAGTTTATAAGTGTTTATTTTTTTACTTTCTGAGATAATAAGACATTCAGACTACATCGTAAATTATAACTATGATATAATACCAAATCCAACCTTATGTATTTATGATGTGTTATCTATTTTTATAAGGATATTTTTATGAAATTATCTCTGCAATTTGGTGCAGGAAATATAGGCAGAGGTTTCTTAGGCCAACTTTTTTATGAGAGTGGATATCATACTCTTTTTATAGATGTCGTCCCTGAACTTGTTGAACAAATAAATAGAATGAAGAAATACCCAATAAAAATTATTGGGAAAACAGAACATACTATATTTGTTGAGGATATATCTGCACTTTTACTTTCCGAAAAAGAAAAAGTGGCAGAGGCTGTTCAAAAATCCGATATAATCGCAACAGCAGTAGGGGCAAAAGGGGTATCGGCTGTTGCAGAAGTTCTTTCCATAGGAATTGCAAAAAGATTAGAGGAAAAAATTATAAGACCTCTAAATATTATAATATGTGAAAACCTCCCGAAACCTAAGAATACTTTCTATCAAGAAATAACCTCACATCTTCCGAAACATCTTTTAGAATCTTTTGAAAAACATGTGGGGTTAGTTGAAGCATCAATAGGAAGAATGGTCCCTGTTATTACAGAAGAAGATAAAAAAGAACATCCTTTGCTGGTTCGGGTTGAGGAATATTGTGAACTTCCTGTAGATGCAGATGCATTTAAAGGAGATATTCCCAAAATCAAAGGGATGAAATTGTGTCGCCCTTTTTCCGGGTATGTTCATCGCAAATTATATGTCCATAACCTTACTCATGCTGTATGTGCTTATCTGGGAAGTTTAAGGGGTTATAAATTCATCTGGGAAGCTATCGAAGATAATGAAGTATATACGATAGCAAAAAACGCAGGTATTGAAAGTGCAAAAGCCATTAGTAAATTAGATGGCCTTCCCTTTCCTGAACTTGAAGGATATATTAATGACCTGTTAAGGAGGTATAGTAACAAACACTTAGGAGACCAAATCGAACGCGTAGCAAGAGACCCTATTCGAAAGTTGAGCCCAGGAGAAAGGTTCGTCGGTTCTGCAATGTATTGTCTAAAAGCGGGAATAATTCCTGAAAATATTTCCATAGGTATAGCCGGGGCTATATTCTATAATGGCGATGATGAATCCTCTCAAAAATTGAAGCAAATAAAAAATCTAAACGGTGCTGATGGAATATTAAAAGAAATTTGCAAGGTAGAGGAAACAAGTCCCCTGTTTAACTTGATAATGGAAGCAATAAGAAAATTAAAAGACAAAAACTGGTTATAAAAACATCAACAGAAGGATAAACCCATGTTTGAAGTAAAAATGCCCAAGTTAGGACAAACTGTAGAAGAAGCGATGATTGTTCAATGGCTCAAACAAGAAGGTGATGAGGTTAAAGAAGGAGAACCTTTATTTACTGTTCAAACTGATAAAGCAGAAATTGAGTTTGAATCTCCTGCAAGTGGAACTCTATTAAAAATATTGGTAGAAGCAGGCATTGAGATACCTGTATTAACTGTGGTAGCCCTTATAGGGGATAAAAACGAAGCGATTCCTGCAGAATATACTCAAGGAACACAACCCGTCGTATCCCCAAAATCGGAGATTAAAGAAAAACCTGAAATCAAAGAAGAAGCATCTACTACAATTCCTTCTGCACCCATTGCTTCACCTCAATCAACTACAATTTCAGGAGATGTTATTGCATCTCCAAGGGCAAAAAAAGTTGCCGAAACTCATAATATTCCTTTGCAAAATATTCAAGGTTCCGGTGTCGGTGGAAGAATTATATCCTCTGATGTTGAAAATGCGATACAATCGCAAGCCAGAGCAACACCTGTAGCCCGAAAATTAGCAGAACAAGAAGGGATTAATTTACAAAATATTATAGGTTCGGGACCCCATGGAAAAATTACGAAGGAAGATATTGAAAAGGCAAAAGTATCTACTTCCCCAGAAACTCCTACTTCTGCTTTGCCCACCACCATGCAAAAAATACCGCTAACACCCATGCGGAAAATTATTGCAGAGCGGATGGGACAAAGCATGCATATTGCACCACATTACTATATAACTGTTGAAATAGACATGACCAATGCAAAAATTTTACGCGGGAAACTACCCTTTAAAGTGTCTTTTAATGATATTGTTCTTTATGCAGCTGTAAGGACACTTCGGGAGTTCCCAAATGTAAATGTCCAGTGGGGTGGTGATTGCATTATCCAGATGCCGGATGTTAATTTAGGAGTTGCCGTCGCATTACCTCAGGGTTTAATTGTTCCGGTGATAAAAAAAGCACAGGAATTATCTTTGGAAGGACTTGCCAAAAAAGCAAAGGAACTTATTACAAAAGCACAAAATAACAAATTACTTCCAGACGACTATACAGGCAATACATTTACAGTATCTAATTTAGGACCTTATGGAGTAGACCACTTTACTGCGATTATAAATCAACCGGATAGTGCCATCTTAGCAGTTGGACAGATGAAGGACCGTCCCGTAGTTGTTGAAGGGGGAATATTCATTCGTCCTATAATGAAAGTTACGATGTCCTGTGACCATCGTGTAATAGATGGTGCATTGGGTGGTCAATTTATGGGCAGATTCCGAGAAATATTAGAATCGGCAGATTTTATGTAATAACAGAAAAAGACAAGGAGAAAAAATAATGGCTGATTATGATGTTATTGTAATAGGTGCTGGTCCGGGCGGATATGTTTCTGCAATTCGTTCTGCACAAAGAGGTGCAAAAACCGCCGTGGTTGAGAAAAAATATTTAGGTGGAGTATGTCTAAATATTGGTTGCATCCCCACAAAGACATTAATAAACACTGCAGGACTCTATCGCAAGTTAAAAAAAGCAGATGAATTTGGTATTCATGTTGATAATGCACAATTAGACCTTAATCAATTGAAACAGCGGAAGAATAAAGTTATTTCCTTAAACACAGGAGGTATTGAACGACTCTTTAAATCTTACCATATTGACTGGATTAAGGGTGAAGCCACTATTCATCAACCGAATGAGGTTACTGTTGACGGAAAACGAATTACATCAAAAAACCTTATAATAGCTACAGGTGGAAGACCCGTTGAATTACCTATTTTACCATTTGACAAAAAACGAATTATTGATAGTTCACAGGCTCTGGAACTAACAGAAATACCTAAACGAATAGGAATTATTGGCGCCGGTGCAATTGGATGTGAATTTTCCTGTATCTGGAACAGTTTTGGGGCAGAAATACATCTCATCGAAATGTTACCGCATATTCTCCCTAAGGAGGATGAAGAACTCGCTAAAAGACTGGAATCTATATTCAAAAAAGAAGGTATTCATGTCTACACAGGTAGCAAGTTAAAAGCGGCAAAAATAAATGACGATGATATTGTCCTTTCTATTGAAGTAAGTAAAAATACCGAAATTACGGTTGACCTTGTTTTGGTGTGTGTGGGTATGAAATGTAATTCTGATTGCATACAGGAACCACTCCGTAGTGCCCTCAAAATCAACAAAAAAGGTGGAATTGCTGTAAATGAAAAGATGGAGACAGGGGTTCCAGGAGTATATGCAATTGGTGATGTTATTGACCGCACATGGTTAGCACATGGTGCCTCTAATGAAGGTATCGTGGCGAGCACAAACGCTACAGGTGGAAATAAACGAATGGATTACCGTATCCTTCCCGCCTGTACATTTACATTTCCGGAACTGGCAAGTGTCGGACTAACAGAAGCAAAGGCAAAAGAACAGGGTTATTCTGTAAAAACAGGAAAATTCCTTTTTTCCGCAAATGGAAGAGCACATGCCATTGGAGAACCAGAAGGTATGCTAAAAATAATAGGCGATGCTCGCACAGATGAAATTTTAGGTGTTCATATTTTAGGACCAGAAGCAGGTGAAATGATAGCGACGGCAAGTGTTGCTATGAAATTGGAAAGCACTGTTGAAGAGTTAGCAGAAACAATCTTTACTCATCCTACTCTATCCGAAGTATTAATGGAAGCCAGTGAGGATTATTATGGAATGAGCATTCATAGCCCTGCAAAGAAATAGATGTTAAAGTATAAAACCTTCATCTTTTTTGGGGTTGATACTATAAATCCATTATAATGTTTACATGACAAGTATGAACCAGAACTCAACAGCACATTTTAAGAGAGACCATTTATGTGTGTGTCTCTTCCTATTATTATTTCCTCTGGTAATATTGGTAATAGATTTCTCATTAAATCAAATACCAGGGAACTATACCTCTTTATATTATAGTCCCCTATGGGTAGAGGGGAAAATAATAAACAACGGGAACTATAATGCAGATACAATTACAGATAGTTCTAAATATCTATCCGATTATCTTTATATGTCGCAGGTAAAAAGTTTGTCCTCTCTATTATGGGACAATACTTCTGGGGCGGGAACTCCTTTTCTTGCGAGATGGGAATCCCGTTGCTTTTCCATTTTCAGTATTCCTTTTTATTTCTTACCTCTATGGCAGTCCATTTATCTTAGTATATGCTTAAAAATGATAGTTGCTGGTATTGGTGCATATCTATTAGCTATATCTTTGGGGCTTTTACCATCCATAGGATTATTTATTGCAATATTATTTCAAGTGAGTGGTCACCTATTTTTTAATCCCATTCACCCTATAACAGATGTAATCGTTTGGTTCCCTTTATATTTGTGTTTTGTTAATCTTGTCCTTTACCATTCATTCCGTTATTGGGTTCTATTGTGTATATCTATTGTTTTTATGTCACTTGGGGGTAGTATTGAAACATTAACAGTTATTTTTGCCTTCACTATTTTATATTTCATCCTTGTATATTTCCTTGCTCGACCTGAAAATAATGCTTATTACATTCCCATCTCATTTGTTGTTTTAGCATGGATGACGGCATACGGACTTATTTCTTTTCAGATACTTCCATATATAGAATGGAATAATAATAGAGCCATTATTTCATCAGTATCACCTCTCCCTAATTTGATTTACAAAGATTTGTTGGGGTTATTCTTCCCGGCGGGAATTTCTTCAGGACATCAACATCTTACCTCTATCATCTTGCTATGCTCTCCTGGAATTTGTTGCATTCTTTTATTACCTTTATGGTTAAGTGCTCGTTCTCTTATTCACTCAGAAATACGCGGGAAAATAGAGGCTTTTTTTGTTGCAAGTT
This sequence comes from Candidatus Hydrogenedens terephthalaticus JGI OTU-1, assembly GCA_000493945.1. GTDB lineage: Bacteria > Hydrogenedentota > Hydrogenedentia > Hydrogenedentales > Hydrogenedentaceae > Hydrogenedens > Hydrogenedens terephthalaticus. Next base: position 148,256 of record AWNW01000001.1, on the reverse strand, counting down.
TATTTCTTTTCGTAATTTTTTATCTTATCTCTTGTTTAAACCTTCAATTGCCGTATTTTCAACACATATCCCTATTTCATGTAGGTTGGTTTCTCATCCTTTCTATGGGTTGTATAATTGGAATGGCTATAGAAGCATGGAATTTATTTTCTCCCGATGAATGTCGTCAGTGTGTAAAAAAATTGTTAGTTTTTGCTGTATTATTTTGGGTTGCATTATTTATATTAGCCCTTGCAGGAAAATTATCGGTTACTACTGAATCTACATCTTTCTGGAAAGAATTCGGGATTGCCTGGCTATTTTTGTTATTAATATTTCTATACCTACTTTTTAGCCTTTTCTATCCCTCACCTCGAAATTCAGGATATATCATAACCCTTATTCTTTTGCTTTCTGTCGTTGTTATATATCGTCCTTACCGTATTACAGCACCTGTGGAATTGTTAAAAGTAAATGAAGAATCTATTAATAAATTAAAGCAACATGGGACACGGTTTGCTGGACCCGAACGATTACAAAATTCCGTTTTCTCTATAGATGGATTAAATATGATGGTCATACCTCCAGAGAAATCTACTGAAAGATATTCCATTTTCATGAAAAGGGCATTGGAAGACCCTAAACTTTGGTTTAGAGCCGGAACTTCTTGTTTCCTTTTCACATCTATTGAAAACTCTAAACCTGATAATTCGTTTTACAAAATAAGGTCTGAATTAAAGTTAGCAGACATGTTCTCATCCGGAATGGCTATATTTAAATCTGATAAGAATCATCCACGGGCTTTTGTTATTTATAATGGGAAAACCACCGATAAAATAAGTCCTGATTTGCTCTCTTCTAATCTCCCCCATTTTGTAGAAAATGCTCCCATTCCTGAAACAACTTCTGTTACCGAACTCCCTGCAGTAGTCGAAGATATTTCTCCTACGCATGTTCGCATTAAAGTAGAAAAGACCAAGCCCGGAATACTTGTTTTAGCGGATACCTATTACCCGGGATGGTCTGTTAATGTAGATAATGTTTCTAAAGATATTATACCTGTTAATATTGCTTTCCGTGGAGTGGAACTCAGCGAAGGAGACCACTTAATTGATTTTGAATACCAATGCAAAGGTTTCTGGTGGGGCTTGACAATAAGTATTATTTCGTTTATTTTGTTCCTCGTTATAATACGGTTTTCCTTCCGTTTTTCCAGACAAATCGTCTAATATTTCTCATGTTACTTTCTCTACCCTATCTACATTAAAAACTAATTCATTGTTATTACCTATATCAATTCGGACATGGTCTCCTTCTCCGATTCCTTGAGAAAGGATTTGCATTGCCAGAGCATCTACAACCTTACGCTGGATTAATCGTTTCAATGGTCTTGCCCCAAAAACAGGGTCATAACCTTCTTCTGCAAGTAGATTTTTAGCAGCATCACTTACAGAAAGTTGGATCTCTCTTTCTGCTAATCTTTTAATAACCTGATTTAATTGTAAATCAACAATTTGCCGTATTTCTTCTTTCTTCAACGGCTGGAACAGAATAATGTCATCAACACGATTTAAGAATTCAGGACGGAAATGATTGTGAAGGATGTTTGTTACATATTCTACTTGCTTTTCATAAGGCATATTCGTCTTCTGGAACACTTCACTGCCTAAGTTCGATGTCATGATAATAATTGTATTCCTGAAATCTACAGTTCTGCCTTTTCCATCGGTTAATCGTCCATCGTCCAGCAGTTGTAAAAGAACATTGAATACTTCCGAATGTGCTTTTTCAATTTCATCTAAAAGAACAACGCTATACGGTTTTCTTCTAACCGATTCTGTGAGTTGTCCTCCTTCCTCATATCCGACATAACCCGGAGGAGCACCAATAAGTCGTGCTACGGAATGTTTTTCCATATATTCGGACATATCTATTCGTATCATTGCTTGTTCATGATCAAACAACAACTCTGCTAAAGCACGTGCCAATTCTGTTTTTCCAACTCCTGTAGGTCCAAGGAAAATAAACGAACCTATAGGACGATTGGGGTCTTTTAATCCGGCTCGTGCCCTACGAACGGCATCCGATACAACACGGATACCTTCTTTTTGTCCCACAACACGACGGGCAAGTCGATCTTCCATATTTATCAATCTTTGCATTTCACCTTCTAATAGACGATCTACAGGAATTCCTGTCCAACTGGATACTATCTTTGAGATATGCTCATCAGTAACTTCTTCACTCAAAAAACTTCCATTCTTTTGTATTTCCTCTAATTCTTTCTTTTTCAATTCTAATTCTTGTTTTAATCGGTTTAATTCACCATAGAGAATTTCAGAGGCTTTTCCTAAATCGCCCTGACGCTGAGCAATTTCGGCTTGCCGTTTTGCTTCTTCAATACGGACATTGATTTCACGGATTTGGTTTATCACGGCTCTTTCTGTTTGCCATTTTGCTTTTTTAGCATTTAACTCCTCACGAAGTTCTGCAATTTCTTTTTCAATGGCTTCTCGTCTTTCAACTCCGGATTTTTCCGTTTCCTTCTTTAAAGCCAGATGTTCTATTTCTAATTGACGAATCCTTCGATCAAGGACATCTATTTCATACGGCATACTATCAATTTCTATACGCAATCGGGAGGCTGCTTCATCTATAAGGTCAATTGCTTTATCCGGTAGGAATCGGTCTGTAATATAACGATGACTTAAATAAGCAGATGCGACAATAGCATCATCTCGAATACGGACTCCATGGTGCACTTCATATTTTTCTTTAAGACCTCGCAGAATAGCGATGGTATCTTCAACATTCGGTTCATCTACAATAATAGGTTGAAACCTTCTCTCCAAAGCGGGGTCTTTCTCAACATGTTTCCGATATTCATCAAGAGTTGTTGCTCCTATACAATGGAGTTCCCCTCGTGCTAAGGCTGGTTTTAACATATTGGATGCATCCATAGCACCCTCCGCGGAACCGGCACCTATCAGTGTATGCATCTCATCAATAAACAGGATTATATTCCCTTGAGACTCCTGAATAGCGGAAAGAACGGCTTTAAGTCGCTCTTCAAATTCACCTCGAAACTTACTACCAGCAATTAGAGCAGATAGGTCTAATGCATAAATCCGTTTATTCTTTAATGTTTCAGGGACATCACCCGAAACAATTCGTTGTGCTAAACCTTCTACTATGGCGGTTTTCCCAACACCGGGCTCACCGATAAGTACGGGATTATTTTTTGTTCTTCGGGATAATACCTGAATCACTCTTCGTATTTCTTCATCTCTACCAATAACAGGGTCTAACTTCCCTACGCGTGCTAACTGAGTTAAATCTCTACTAAATCGTTCAAGAGCATCATAGGTAGATTCTGCATTTGGGTCATCTACGCGTTGATTGCCTCTTACTTCTTTTAATGCAGACAATAATGATGATTCAGTAATACCTAAGTTCTTTAATATTTTTCCCGCATAATTTGTTTTTTCACGAACCATACCTAAAAGGACATGTTCGGAACTTAAATATTGGTCTTTTAATGTTTGGGCAAAATTCCACGATGTTTCTAATACCTGTTGAAGTTCATAGGACAAATTGGGATTATGAAGACCTGATGTAACACTCGGAAGTTTCTCCATCTCGCGACTTATAGAAGCATTTATTTGCCCTTTTGAAATGCCTAACCTCTGTATTATGGGAACAACAGCTGAATTTTCCTTTGTAATTAATGATGACAATAAATGTAAAGATGTAATTTCGGGATGCTTCTTATTCGTAGCCAGGTCAAGGGCTTCCGATAAAGCATCTTGTAAAGGGATTGTTAATCTATCAAATCTCATAGGTTGTTACCTCCTTCTTTTGTTTTTATTCTCTTCTTTATTAGCAAATGATATGCCAAAGAAAATAGCCGTTTTTTTGTTCGTTTTATATAACCCTTGTTGCAAAAAGAGACTTGTTTTGTAACAATGTTCCACTTTAAAACAAAAGAGGCAAACCTTTTTTCAAAGATTTGCCTCTTAAAATTACAACCTTATACGATTAGAATTTCAGCACCGTCATCCAGAAGATATATCCAGCATCGTTGTTATCCGAACCACCCGAGAAATCAGTGCCATTGCCTTGAATATAGGCGCCTTGTGCTAAACCATCGCCCACAAATAGGTAATTACCATAGAGTAAGAACCAAAGGTCTTTGGAATAGTTATATCTAATCCATGCAGCGATTTCCCAACCTATATCACTTTCTCCTTCATCCGTCCAGAAACTAAGTAAGGGTGCCGCATAAAATTTTCTTCCCAATACCTTAAATGTCTTAGGTGGGTCAAATGGAGAGACAATGCCATCATAAGCCCCATGAACATGTAATATAATCTTATCTGTTGGTTTTAGTTCAAACCCTAACTGCACCTGCCAGTAGTTTGATAACCAACCATTATCATTAACCGTAGGCAAATAGTTTTTATCTGAGAAAAGACGATTAAATGAATGACTTGCTTCAGGTTCATAAAATGGATTTAACCAATCCCAGAAACTAATACTACGGTTATCATCTCCCTGGAAATATACGCCTAAAGTATAAATTCGTGGAGACCATTTAACATCTTCAAAGGTATATCCAACCGTAAGTTCGGCACCCAAATCACCCCAATTGGCATCATCATCACCGTAAATCATGCCAATGGGTTTAAAGGTTGCACCTAAGGAATCCGCCTCTCCAAACTGATATGCTAACTCTAAATCATAATCAAATCCGGATGACTTGCCAAATGCACGAATACCTACTGTATGTAATTTTGTTACACCATAATCATCACGACCCAATAAATCTTCAGCAAATTCCATAATGGGATTTCCTGTAGTATCATGCGGACTTAAACCATCTCTTAAGAAATACCAATAAGCAGAAACGGTCAATGGCTTCCATCCAGCATAAGTTCCATAAATACCATAGAAATCTACATCGCCATCCTGTTCAATCTGGAATCGGTCATTAAGTTTGGACGCAAAGGCATCAACTGTCCAGTCCCCCTGTTTATAGGTTAACCGAATAGCATCGTGAGAAGAATATTGAGAAGGGGTTAGCATATTAGTTACCAACCAGCCTTTGCCCATAATTAAATCCTGACGACCTACGCGTAATGTTAAAGGAGCACCAAACAACTCACGAACTTCTATATAGGCTTGTTCAATTTCTACATCGTCATTAGAATTAGCGCGTGTATCTACACCTGTAACATAATCCCGCGAACGAAAATCTTCACCCCAGATATGCCAATCATAAAATTCGATAAATGCCGAAACATTATCTGTAAAATCTGCCTTGAAATTTAGCAATACAGAGGTTTCATACCTTGCCCAATCAGAACCTTCGTCATCCCACTTGAAAATAGATGAGATCCTATTTCCGCCGACAGGTCTTTTTTGGATAAATGCAGGTGGTATCCTTTCTGTTCTTGGTGCAAAGGTATTAATATACCACCGTCCACGGATCCTTAATTCTCCCCCAACCGAGACACTTTGTAACTCTGCAACTGCTACAGATGTGATTGTTGCACATAGGAGAAACACAAACATCCCCTTTACCAAAAGAGATTTGTTCATTTAAGTACCCTTTCATCAAATTATTAGTTTTATTGTTTATGAAATTAACCCATCATTAAATCATACTTTTATAATCATAGTAAATAAATAACAAAAGTTTCAAATAGTATACGAATATTTTTAAATGTATTTTTGTTAAATATAAAAAATAAAAGGAGATGTTAATATGGTTGCGGTTAATTCAGTTATGTTGCCTTTGGGAACTGAAGCACCTGATTTTTGTTTAAAAGACACAACAGGTAAAATAGTGCGAAGAGATGATTTTAGAGGACGAAAAGGTTTGCTTGTTATGTTTATATGTAACCATTGTCCATTTGTAAAACATATACAAAAAGAATTGGTAAAACTAACAAATGAATACCAACCTAAGGGTATAGGTATAGTAGGAATAAATTCTAATAATGCAGAAAAGTATCCCGAAGATTCTTTTGAAAAGATGAAAGAGGAAGTCGTAAAGGCGGGGTATACTTTCCCCTATTTATATGATGAATCACAAGAGGTAGCAAAAAAATATAAAGCAGCATGCACACCTGATTTCTTCTTATTTGATGAAAACTTTAAGTTGGTATATCGTGGACAGTTTGATGATTCGCGTCCGGGTAATGACAAACCTATAGATGGCAAAGATTTAAGAAACGCGTTGGATTATTTATTAGAAGGAAAACCCATACCTGAACATCAAAAGCCCAGTATTGGATGCAATATTAAATGGAAACCAGGTAACGAACCTGATTATTTCTTGAACCAGTAATATATAAATACATTCACAAAGAATCTTTCTTCAAAGTCATTAGTTTATGTTTTTATAATTGCTTCCTTTTTATAGTAATATTTATTAGTTAAAACTTCATTATTAAAAGGAAGCAGTTATGGAAAATCAAAAGACAGTATTAAATCCAGAGGAATCTACCCTTTATTTGTTTAAATTTTCCATGAGGATTCTTGCCCTTGCCTATTTTTTAGGTGCCTTGTTTTTCTTTTTTATCCCAGATGGCGTCAATTATATTCTCAACTTTCTTCCCATCTTTCTGAAAATACTGCAACCTTTACCGGAAAAAAACACAGATTATTTCTGGTTACCTCTGGTAGGTTCTCTTATGTTAGTCCTAACTTACATTGCCTATCAATCCTCCAAAGACCCACAAAATAAAATTTTATTAAATGTTCACATATTATCAAAATTTATCTCCTCTGCAGGCTATCTTTTTCTTTTCTTATCTGATAAACTTATTTTTGGATATTTAGTAGGTTGTATATTGGATTTCGCTATTTGTGTTTATGTTTTTTATCTAAAAACAAAAATCCAAAAATTAAACAAATCATAGCAATATCATCATGAAATTTCCATATCATATAACAAATACACCATTTCTACTTCCTCATTCCAGTGGTAATGCTTACGAAGTTTGGTACTGGAAATTAAATCCTATTGATCAACCATGGTCATTTTGGTTCCGTTTTACATTACTAAAAAATGCTTCAAAAAATGTGGCGGAAATATGGGGAATTTTTTCAAAAAAAGAAATTCAGGAAGGCAACTCTAAAGCACTAAATATAGCAATAAAGGAAACCTTCCCTATAGAAGAATGCCATTATCGTTCATCGGACAATACCATTACTTTACGCGATAATTTTTTAAATTTTAATTCCTGCCATGGGCAAATAGAAGGAAAAGAGAGACAACTTATTTGGGACTTAAATCTCATGCCTACAGAACCCCAGGAATCATATAATTTTATTCCTTTTTTATTATGGAAAACAGGAATTGTAAAAAACTATGCAGTTACAACTCATGAAAAAATCCTATTTAAAGGTACTATTCGGGCAAATAATGAAATTATACAGGTAGATAATGCTTTAGGAATGCAAGGACATCTTGCCGGATTAAAGCAAGGCCACTCATGGGCATGGTCTCATAGTTGTATTTTTTTTGATGAGGAAAATGGTGAACCTGTTCCTATAATCATTGATATTTTAACTGCCCGAGCTCAGATTGGAGGGAAAATAATTTCACCACCACTTACAACATTGTTTCTACATTATGAGAGAAAATCTTATATATTGAATTCTGTGCGACATATCGTAAAAAATAAGTCAAAATATATCCCATTATACTGGGAATTTAGCACAACTACAGATAACATTCAATTGTATGCATCTATTGAAGCAGACATATCAACGGTTGTTGGAGTACGATATGAAGACACGGACTGTAGTGAATTATATTGTTACAACACCAAAATGGCAACTATGAAATTAATAATTTACGATAAAGAATTAAATAAAAAACGAAAATTTATTAGTCCCAGCAAATGTGCCTTTGAATGGGTACAAAGAGAACTCTGGGAAAAGGTTCCTATTTCAATTTAATAAAGAAGTGTTACCCGTATGGAATTATTCATTAAAAAAAATAGTTATGCCATCTTAACCACATTATTTAATGATGATTCTTATTGGATTGAAAATGTTTCAATGGATGAATTCTGGATAGAATTCAAAAAGACATTAGATTCTTTACCAACAATAAATCGCTTAGGTTTTATATTTGCTCTCATTTTGATTTCTATTATTCCTCCTCCTTATTCATTTTTTTCTCTCATGTGTAATTCAAATCTTACTTTAAGAAAGAAATGGCTAAACTCTTGGGAACAGTCAAAATGGTTATGGAAAAAATCATTGTTCTTAGGAATACGGATTTTACTGATTGGAAGTGCCCTTCAACTTCCTCAAACTATGATACATACAAATTATCATGAATTCTTATCTGAACGAAAAAATCATTCCTGTTTAAAGGTAAAACAGACAACCGATGAATGAGTATTTATTTGATATTTATAATCGTCCTAATGTGGTCAATTTAGCCACAAATGAAAACACAAATTTAACCAATTCCATTTTTGATTTTATTGTTATTGGTAGTGGTGCTGGTGGTGCAGTCCTCTCAAAAGAATTAGCAGAACAAGGAGCCAAAGTAGCACTTATTGAAGAAGGAGCAATTCCCTTCCCGTGGGAAACATCTGCATTCCGTTCTTTACTTAAACTTTATCGAGATAATGGATTTACGGGCACTATTGGAAAACCTATGATTCCCATTCCACTGGGACGCTGTGTAGGAGGAACTACAGTCATCAATTCGGGGACCTGTTTTCGTGTGCCACAAAAGGTTTTAAATTTATGGGAATCAGAATTTGGCTTGGTAGATATAAATAATGAAAATTTACAGGACTGCTTCTCGAAAGTAGAGAGAGAAATACATGTTGAAGACGCAGATTGGAATGTAATGAATAAATCCAGTGACTTCATACGAAAGATATTTACACAGAAGAACCTGCCCTGTCTTCCTTTACGACGGAATACATACAACTGCCAGGGATGTGGAATGTGTTGTTATGGCTGCACCTCAGGTGCAAAAAAAAGCATGGAAATTTCTTATATTCCTAAAGCCATACAGGCGGGGTTATTTTTATTCTATAATGCACGGGCAAAACGCATACTTTTATCCGATGGAAAAACAGGCAAAGGCGTTGTGGTTGATGTAGTTCATCCAACGACACACAAGGTCATAAATAAAGTTGAAATAAAAGGGAAAAAAATAATAGTTGCATGTGGAACAATGTTATCTCCTCTATTATTGAAAAGAAGTGGTATTGCCATTGATAATCCTAACTTAGGGGCACATTTAACGATACACCCTGCAAGTAAAATATCCATCGAACTTGAGGATAACATTTCTTCATGGGTAGGAATACCTCAGGGTTGCTATAGCACAGTACTTGAAGATGAAGGGATTATTTTCGAAGGGGTGGCAATGCCTCCGGATTTAGGACCCTCCGCTGTTCCTTTCTCAGGAAACGAATTAATTCATTATTGGAAAAACTACAAGAATATAGCAACTTTCGGTTTCATGATTAAAGATAGTAACGAAGGTTCTTTGAGATTTAATATAAAGAACCAACCTATTTATTCATACCAATTAACAAATACAGATGCCCAAAAACTAAAAAGAGCCATCACTTTCCTTGCGGAACTGGCTCTGGACGAAAATCCTGTTCAGATTTTTGCAATGGTAACAAAACAGCCCAATATAATAAAAAACAGAGACGATTTAAATATATTTATGAAACAAGAACATGTTCCATCCGATTTTGAGTGTATGGCATTTCATCCTTTAGGAACCTGCCGATTAGCTGATTCGCCTGAAAAAGGGGTTTGTGATTCTAATCATCAGGTATTTGGCACAAAAAATATTTTTGTATGTGATGGCAGTTCAATCCCAACCTCACTTGGCGTAAACCCTCAATTAACAATTATGGCGTTAGCCACACGATTATCTCAAATACTTAAATACCTTTAAGTATCAGCAGGTATTTTTTTATTAATTTTGGTGAAGTGTAAAGGAATCAATCCAAATACTTACATTATTGAGGGTACAGGGGTCAATACGAATTGCCTTAATTCTTCCACACCAATTAGGATGTTCACGCAAATTAAATGTATAAGTATAATAACCTCCATCTGCACGAATAGGTATTGTAATGGAATTTTCATCGTTGAAATTAGTCCCTTTTGCTGACCAATATAACTGTGCTTTATTTTCTATCGGTGTTGGATTGTCTACACGCAATCGTAAAGTGGCTCTTGGAAATTGACTCGCTTTAAGACCTTTCGTCCCGAAGTAGAAGAAATAGATAGATGGGTCATCTGTATTTGTTCTACCTGTAAGACTACCTTCCTCCACTTTTATACCATTCATACCTCTGAATACTCTCCATCCTGATAAAGATTCATGAAAGTCCCACGATGTTTCAAAGGCAGGCACAGGAAAGTCGTACGGTCCTAATCCTACATCCTCCGGAGAAATATTAACAGGTAAAGGTTGTGTATTGGATGAAGCGAAAACATTGCGAATGGCTTCATACATCGTAAAGCCAAATTCTGTATTGGGTTCTATATAACTTCCCTCTCCCCATTCGTTCAATGGTCCCAAAACAATCATCGGCGTATTCTTCTCTTCCACAAAATCACGAGCAGATAGGAGCATGGTGTTAAATAGTTCTGGAGTTCTTCCCTCAATGACTAATGCTTTAGACCCATGCCAGGGACGCGAATCCCAACCTGTTTCCACAAGGGGATAATAAGTCATACCTTCACATAAACCATGTTTTTCCCTCCAGATAGAGGGTATCTCGGAAACTACATCTTCGTATTTCGCACGGTTAGGTATTGGACTCATGTAAACGGCTCTATTAAATTCGTGATAATTAGTAAAAGATGAATAGCCTTCATTTTTTAATATTTGCAATTCACTGGCAGACTGGTTATTGTTAATTGCCATAAATTCAATACCCTCATAGCCTGCTTCTTTTGCCCATTGCTGGGATTTCTCTAACAATGCCTTTACCGCCTCCGAACTACCCAAATCATGGCGTATATTTTCAGGAGACCAGATACATACAAGCGGTTTATTATTAATCCTATAATAAGATGGCAAATTAAAATAATTATCAATCCATTCTCTATTAACTTTTTCCCAATCTTCTACAGAGTGAGTATTGGGAGGATTATGATTTGCCCACATAATCGCCACTTTCAGATAGTCCCTATACCTTGCTTTACGATATGCTTCGAACCAATGTTTTAGTGATTCTTTACCAGCAACCCAATACCAATCAACAAGAAAACATTTAATTCCGTTTTCTACAGCCCATTTAATTTGCCAATCCACACATTCCGGGTTTCCCTCATCATAATATCCCAAAATAGGTTTTCTTATTGGAGCAGTCGTTAAGATACAATCCCATTTCTCTGCAGTATCCCAACCCGGGAAATAAAACGCACAAATATCTACCTTGGTTTTAATTGGCTTTGGTTCAGGAACATATTCTGCTGATATTTTTCTAATTTCGGGTAATACTTGCAATTCTCCTGTATTAATAGTTAAGGGAGCCTCTTTTAATAAAGGTATAATCTCTATAGGATAGATACCTGATTTTTCTGGAGTAACCGACCAGTAAATATCCATAAAATCATCATACTCGATTTCATACGGAGGCTCTGGAACAGGTCCTTTTTCTACATTTAATGAACCCGGGTGATTAAATTTTAAGTTATCAACACGGGCAACACCACCTCCTTGATTAGAAAGTCTTAATAAAATAGGAACTTCTCTCGCCGCTCTTATACCGCCCTGAGCAGCACCAAAGTAAGAGACAACAAGTTCAGGTTTTTCCAATGGCTCTTCCCCTATAGATAGGGAATATATTTTTACTTTTGAACAGTCGGGAATATGAAATCCCAAAGCAAGAATAGGTTCCTTCCAGGTAGGATACTGAAACATATCAATAACATTAACATGCGTTTTATTATCTGTAATCAATGATAGAGAAATAGTTTGAGGTCCTGATACATCCTGTCCCGCCCAAATAAAATCTATTGAACTAGCACTTTTACTTGCAGAATATTCAATAGAAAGATATTTTTTCTTTCCGATGGGTAGTGATACAGGTTTAAAGAAGTAATAAGGACTATTCTCAGAATCTATTCTCCATGAGGAAATATCCCCTTCGGGAAATTGCCATTCGTAAACATCTGTAATAGGGGCATCCCCTTTATCCCATGTTTTAATTGAAATTTTCTCTAACTCGAATTCCAGTGCATCACATAAATCAAATCTTATTTTGATAATCTTCCCTTCCTTATGCCAAAACGGAAAAACATAAATATCCTGCCAATCATTCTTCTCTTCAAAATTGAAAGTAATAGATTTATCCCCCGATAGTCCTCCATATTGTCCTTCATTTGTTCCGGACCAGAATATCTGTCCCATACCTCCATGATTTGTCTTTATACGAACATGTATGTATTGATAAGGAGTTGCGGGGAAATCAATACCTTCGCATAAAAGATAAGGGTCTGTGCCCTGGGTCCTTCCATATAATTTACCGTTTTCAATCCTTACATCCTGCACCTGTCCATTAGGTACCCACTTTTGTAAAATATCAGAGTTATCAAATGTCCATTCAGGAAGTTGGAAACTTATAAAGACCATTAATAGAGAAGTAAATAACATACAGTTCTCCACTTTTATAATTGAAGGGGTTCTGTAATTAGAGTAAAAAATTGAAAGAATTATAACACAAAAGAATATACCCGCCGAAATTGTGAAATTTCGACGGGTATAAATTATTGATAGTTTCTTTTAGTTCAGTCCACCACAATAACCATCTTCACTATCTGGACACAACCTGTATCCACCTATATTAAAGAACTGTATTAATCTCAGCAATTCTGTAAGGCTAATACGCCAATCTTGAGGATTGTAATCGCTGGTATGTGGTAAGCAATTCTGTAAAGATTCCATCTTTCCAGGAGCATAGCCATCTTCAGAAGAACTATCACAATGATAACCAAACGAGTTGAATAACTGAATGACACGAAGTAATTCTGTTAATTCAAACCTCCAGTTAGAGTTTCTATCAGCGGAATGAGTTCCGTTCGGAATTTCTCCTTCTGGTGCACCTTCTACAACACCTTCTGGTTGCCCTTCGGGTATTCCTTCTGGCGTACCTTCTTCAACTCCTTCTGGTTGCCCTTCGGGTACTCCCTCTGGCGTGCCTTCTTCAATTCCTTCCGGTTGTCCTTCGGGTACTCCTTCCGATGTGCCTTCTTCAACACCTTCCGGTTGCCCTTCGGGTATTCCTTCTGGCGTGCCTTCTACTACTCCTTCCGGCTGCCCTTCGGGTACTCCTTCCGGTGTGCCTTCTTCAACACCTTCTGGCGTGCCTTCTACTACGCCTTCTATTGTTCCTTCGGAAATACCTTCTGATATTCCTTCCGGTGTACCTTCTTCAACACCTTCCGGTTGCCCTTCGGGTACTCCCTCTGGCGTGCCTTCGACAACTCCTTCCGGTTGACCTTCAGGGACTCCTTCTGGTGTGCCTTCTACTATACCTTCCCCTTCAGGTGAAGGTAAGAAATCGGAGCAATCAAGAACACCATTATCGTTCTTATCTGCAACATCAAATTGTTCCTGAGTAATCTTTGAACTTAAAGCACGAACTTCAGTTAAAGTAATGACATTATCATTGTTTGAATCAAGTTTGGGCAGTAAATTAAATATAGAACTTACAGTTGTAAATTCTTCAAAAGTTAATTGATTATCTCTATTTTTATCAACAAGATACCAAACAGCGGCAATTACCAAATCACTCCAACCCGTTAATGCTTTGAATTCACTCTTTGACAACAAACCATCACCATTGGTATCACCGAATAGAAGCATAATCAAGAAATAATGTTCAATATCATCAATATCGCAGGTAGGAGGTTCACCCTCTACAACACCTTCCGGCGTTCCTTCAGGGGTGCCTTCGGGTGTACCTTCCGGCGTTCCTTCAGGGGTGCCTTCGGGGTTACCTTCCGGTGTGCCCTCGGGTGTACCTTCGGGTATACCTTCGGGAGTTCCTTCCGGAGTACCCTCTGGAGTACCTTCAGGGGTGCCTTCTACCACACCTTCTCCTTCTGGGATTACAAAGTCATCACAATCAAGAACACCATTTTGATTCAAATCTACAGCATTTAATTGGTCAATGGTTATATTAGAATTCAGATTTTGCAGTTCTATAAGTGTAAGGGCACCATCATTATTGCCATCTAATCCCGGTAATAAGTTATATAACCACTCAACTTTAGAAAATTCATCCAGAGACAATTGATTATCCCCATTTGTATCTACAGCACCCCACAACAATAATACAGTATCACTCCAACCTGTAATGGCTTTTAGTTCCTCCTTGGATAATAGCCCATTACCATCTGTATCACCGAACATAATCAAGATATAGTAGTAATGTGTAATATCATCAATATCACAGGACGGTTCCCCTTCATAAGTGCCCGGACAAAGTGGACAACCACCACCGTTCAAGGTTTGATTAATATCCAATGCAGCAAGTATAAAAGTGTCTATATCAGCAGGTGCAGACACATAGGCTTTATACTCACCCACATTACATACTTCATCAAAATCCGGGTCACCAGCAGATGCAAGATACTGCCCCGCTGTTAAGTCATATCCACTTAATGTAAAGGTACCCCAAAACATTAATGTATCAATCACATTAACAATAGAATTAATAAATGACTCTTCACCTGTGGTAAGAACTCCAGCAACAACATTAATAAATGTCGTATTCGAGAAAATGGTACCCAATAAGGGAATCGAGTCCCATTTGGTTTGAGCCACAACACGATTATTCATGTATGCATTTTTAACACAGCAGAAAACAGGTAATTCTGTATGAGCAAGAATATAATCTAATAACCTTGCTTGTGCTACATCATACATCCCATTACCATCTATATCCGCTGTATCCGGATTTACGCCAAGAAAAGAAGCAATCCCATATAGGCTACGCAATGCGGCTTCAAACCCTGCATTTACTGCGGTCTGATTGCATGTATCCCAGCACCATTCGGCATAGCAGGATTCAGGAAGTGGACCCATAATATCAATGCAATCAAGATAGCCATTATCATCAATATCAACCTCATCAAATTTTGCTTGTGTAATCTTTGAACTTAATTGTCTTATTTCAGTCAAAGTTACTTGGTTGTCTCCATTGGAATCGAGATGCGCAGGTAATAGCCCACCTAAACGATTGCTGGCAACGAATTCTTCAAAGGACATAAATCCATCACCATTTTTATCAATTAACCACCACCCTAAATCTAAAAGGAACCCTGTAACAAAGGCTTTTAATTCATTTTTTGATAACTTTTCATCACCATTCGTATCACCAAACATCACTAATAGAGCGAAATAATTCTCATCAGAACGCATATTACAAGGTGGTGGTCCACCTCCTTCACCTTCACCTTCACCTTCCACAGTTCCTTCTGTCCCACAAGCAGGGCAACCACCAAAATAATCTGTAATACTGTTTTTAGTAGCGGCATTTACAAACGCATCGAAATCAGCAGGTATATTTAATACCCACGCCTTATATTCACCAATATTACAGACACCGTCTAAATCTGCATCGCCCTTAGCATTTAGATAAACGATATTTGAACCATCTAATTCCAACAAGGATAGGTCGGGCAAATCAGGAATGATCCATTTTAACGCATTTAATACTGTATTTATAATTTCTTCATTTCCCATAGTTGCCAGCGCTGCAAAGAAAGTTTTCATACCTTCAAGGTCTGGTGGCTCTCCTAAATATGATGGCCAGCCAGTTTGTATGGCGAGTGCTAACGCTTCAACTTTTAACCGATTGGCTACATAAGCCCAATAGATACAATTACGAGTAGGTATTCCGCCAATTAACGAGAAACTTCCCATGATTGTGTCGAATAAACGAGCCTGGGCTGTGTCCTTCATCCCATCAAAATCCAAATCAAGATTATCAGGATTTCCTCCAATTAATGGAATTTTTGCATATAATTCCCTCATGGAATTTTCAAAACTTTCTGTATACACAGGTCCCGGTATCACATTATTGCAATTAGGAATATTGCAATAATCCACCTCTGCTTCTGTTTGAGCAATTGATGGGGAAGAAAAAACAAAACATACACCTATAACAAATAAAAAAGTTCCTATGTATATTTTGCTTTTATTAATTTTAATGTTCATTGTGTAACTCCTTCTTATTTTGTAATTAATTATACCACAAAAGTTTATCTTATCTTAAAAAATCTTAATGATAGGTGGGAAAATTTAACATAGAAGAGGTAGGAAAGGTATTTTTGAAAAAATCTTTATTTTCACATCTTTCGATATGACATTATACTGCTTTGTGATATTTTCTTCTTTATTATGACAAAAATCTGTCTCAATTAAATTATTATGATTATTTAAATTTTTTAAGGAGAGCAAAGTTTTTTCTGTTCTTAGCACAGAACTATATAAAACGAAATTTTTTAATGTTCTTGATGTAGGGATTTTTGTCTTTTCATTTTTAATCTTTTGAACAATCATACATAAATCACGAACATCAACCGTGGAATCCCCATTCATGTCTTTTACTTCTGCAACAATTGAGGAGTCTGCTTGATTTAATATAGAAGTTAAAACACTTTGCCATAATGCCACATTTAAATTCTGAAATGTACCCATCATTGTTATGGGATATAAAAACATTCCACCGATTGCAAAAATACAAACGAACTTCTTCATATCATAACTCCTCAACATAAATATTATACCACAAATATGTTTAAAATAAATATCAAATTTGAACTTTTTTCTGTTAAAATATTTTTGTAGTTTTTTATTATATTTTAAATTTAAAAATGTATTTTTAATTATGGGATTTTGAGAATGAAGTTAGAAGCGAGACAATTTTTACAACAAAGGCAGGAATTACAGTTATCGTTGTTCCAACAACAGTCATTGCAAATATTACAAATGCCCTCCATCGAATTAGAACAATATGTCATACAAGAGGCAGAGAATAACCCCTATTTAGAAATAGAATACAAAGATAACGAAGATGAACCAATCTCTGTTAGGGAACAAGATTACAATAGAACAGACAGATTTACAGATTTAAGTTACAACCCGGAAATATCTGAATGGGTAGAGAAGCAATTTATCAATGTGAGAAATCAGGAAACTCTTAGCAATCATTTAATGAAACAATTACAAATTGAGATTAATGACCCTATGGAAGTCCAGATAGGAGAAAGTATCATAGCAAGTATTGATTCTCGTGGATATTTTACTGGAGATATGGAAGAGATATCCAAAGAATTTGGTGTAGAAATTGAAACAGTTGAAAAGGTTTTGAAAAAAATACAGGGATTTGACCCCTCTGGGGTAGGAGCAAGAAATGCAAGAGAATGTTTATTAATCCAGATCGAACAACTATATCCCGAAAATACACTTCTGAAAAAGTTAGTAGATGAATATTTCGATGAACTTACCCACCGACAAATTCCAAAAATTGCACGGGGATTAAAAATAGAACCCTATAAAGTAGAAGAACTAATTAACTTGTTAAAGACCTTAAATCTATTCCCCGGACATTTGTTTCCTGGTGAACCAAACGATATCATACCTGATGTAATCGTGAAATTTACCAAAGATGATGAACTCGCTATTGAGATATACGATAAGCGCCTTCCCGAAATAAAATATGTTGAACCTATAAAAAAAGAACAAATAAAGATATTACCTAAGGAAGAAAAGGAACAGATAAAGAAATATAAAGATTCTGCAATTCGATTAATAAAATGCCTTGAACTAAGAAACAGCACTTTATATAAGGTCGCAAAAGAAATAGCCATCCTACAGGAAGAGTTTATGCGTAAAGGGGTTGACTATTTAAAACCCTTAACATACAAAATTATTGCTGACCGAATTAATATACATGAATCTACTATCTCCCGATGTATTGCGGGAAAATACATGTCCACACCTCAAGGAATTTTTGAATTCCGTTATTTCTTCTCAGGGGGTATTAAAACAAATGAAGGTGAAAACGAAAAATCATCACGCACAGTCCAATCCATAATCAAAAGAATCATAGATGAAGAAGATAAAACAAAACCTTTAAGCGACCAGCAAATCGCTGAATTAATCCAACAAAAAGAAGGGATAAAAATTGCTCGTAGAACCATATCAAAATATCGAGAGGAAATGAACATCCCTAACGCATTTGAACGCAAAGTCTATACCAAATAGAAGTCCAATTATATCGCAGATTTCTTTTAATTTATTCAGGTAATTTAGATAATTTAGAGATTCTTAACTATCTATGTTTTATGTTCTTGGTAAATTTGCCGAATTAAATTTTCATTACCATCTTTCACAGGAATAATTGTATATTGGTACTCGTATTTTTTAGGTTTGATTTGATATTCTTCGTGAGGTAAAGCACCCCAACTATCATCTCCACCTACACCCATCTGCAAGTAATCTATATTCAATGTCCAGGTATCCCTTTCGGGAAGTTCATAATCGTGTAATGTCGTTTCAATATCTTCCATAGAACAATGCCACAAACTAAACGCCAGAGGTTGACGACCTACAAAGATCACACCATCTTTATTCTCATCTAATAAAGAAAACCAGCGGACATCTGTCCGATTCCCATTTTCCTGAGGTCGAACATAATGATGGAACAAATCTTTTATCATAAGAGAGTGTTCCCGTATTTGTGCACCTGTTTTACGATCACAATAAGTCTCATGAGGTCCTCGCCCATACCATAATACCGAAGATAGTTCTTTGGATACACAGGTTTGCATACCAATTCTGGGAATCTCCGGAAATTCTGGACTACCGGGATTAAATTCATAATTTATCTGTATCTCTCCTCTCTCATTAATAATATACTGCAAAATCACCTGAGATTTTGTCTCCGGTAGTTCATAACCGAAACGGATTTCTACCTGAAAATCATCCTGTTTTTTAATATTCCGAAAAGTTAGATTTCGCATATAGGTATCTTTTTTCCAGCATTCTAATCTCCATGGCATATTATTACCGCGGTCATTATCAGTGGGGGGTCTCCAAAAATTAGGAATAAGAGAACCTGTAATAATAGGTTTTCCAAATGCTGAATACGAATTTAAAATTCCCTCTTTCCAATCAAATATTACCTCAAAATTACTATTCTTTATCGTCAACAAATCCTCTCTTTTTATTATCTGTATAGAGTTAGACTTATCCTGATTCTTCTCTTTAGTATTTTTTTCTTGATTAATTTGCTTATTACAGGGTAATCGGAATTGTTCCCATGCTAAAACATACCCAGCGTCAGCCCATAGAGTTGATTCGTTTATTCGGAATTCAATCGTTAAGAAGTATTCACTACCCGCAACCCATTCTATATCTTGAATAGGAATTGTAACTTCGCACTCAGATTGAGGAGCAACAGATAACAATGGAAGTTTCCCTTTTTGAATTGATAACCCATCTTTTTCAACGAACCAATGTATATCAAACTTGTCTAAATTCAAAAAGGCATATTGATTTATAATTTTAACGATACCTCGATGCAAATCTACGGGTTTTACCTTAATATATTGATATACTTTTTTGACTTCATACAGTCCCGGATTGGGTTTTCGGTCTGGCTGAACTATGCCATTGCAACAAAAATTTCCATCATTCGGCTTATCCCCAAAATCGCCACCATAAGCCCAGAAAAATTTCTTCCCTGTTCTTTGAGCATCTTCCTCTGACAACGGTTTTTTTATTCCCTGGTCTGAGAAATCCCAGATGCAACCTCCAATAAGAGATTTATGGGCTTCTATTACATCCCAATAATCCTGCAAGTTGCCCGTACTGTTTCCCATCGAATGGGCATACTCACACAGGAAAAACGGTCTATTCGGATAATATGCAACGAATTTAAGCATATCCCAAAGGGGAGTATACATTTCACTGTGCACATCAGTAATTTCATTCATCCTTTCATAATGGATAGGACGCGATATATCCAATTCCCTTACTTTCTTTGCACACGCTTCAAAGTTACATCCACTTCCTGCCTCATTCCCTAAAGACCAGAAAATAATACAGGGATGATTTCTATCTCTTTTTACCATCGCATCAATTCGTGCTACATGGGCTTTTTCCCATTCAGGTTTGTTACCTAATGTTCTATCCAATTCATATCCCATTCCGTGCGATTCAATATTTGCTTCATCAATAATGTATATTCCCCATTCATCACAAAGGTCATACCAAATCGGCTGGTCAGGATAATGACAGGTGCGAGCAGTATTAATGTTATTTCGTTTTAATATTTTTAAATCCTCAATCATTTGTTCCCGTGACAAAACATGGAGAGACTCCGCACATATCTCATGGCGATTCACCCCCTTTAACTTGACTTGCTTACCATTTATATAAAGAGCCCCATCCTGCAATTTTACTTCACGAATTCCTATTTTCTGAGGGTAAACATCTATATTCTTACCTTCTTCCAATAAATGAATATATGTTTGATATAAATATGGAGTTTCTGCACTCCACAAATTAGGATTTATAATCTCGGTGCGATATTTAATCTGGATACAACACACATCTTTATCTATATCTTCAACACTTCTTTCCACTTGCTGGAAATACATCTCATTTCCTATCAAGTCTTTTATCTTTATGGAACAATCAACATTTTTTTCTTTGCTTTTAGGGGATACTATTTTTAAATCACATTCCACTATGGCTTTTTTATAATCCTCTGACAGTTTCGTTTGAAAAAAGTAATCCTCTATATGAACATCAGGTATTGCATACAAGAACACATCGCGATAGATACCACTCACTCTCCATTTATCCTGGTCTTCTAAATAACTTCCATCACAATAGCGATAAACTTGAACCGCAAGCACATTTTGCTTATCTTTTACATAAGGGGTTATATCAAATTCTGCAGGGGTCATACTGTCCTGACTGTAACCAACAAAATTTCCATTTAGCCAAACATATACCGCACTCATTACCCCATCAAACACAAGATGTATCTTCCTATTTTTCCATAATTGAGGAACTTCAAAAGTCCGTCTATACGAAGAAACCGGATTATCATCGTGAGGAATAAAAGGAGGATTTACAGGCCAGAAAGGGTACTGAATATTGGTATATATGGGTTTGCCATACCCTAATAATTCCGGGTGAGACGGTACGGGAATATCAACCCAATCGGAATCATTAAAATCAACTTTATAAAAATCACGAGGACGCTGGTCTGGAACAGGAACCCAATGAAATTTCCATGTCCCTGTTAAAGAAAGGTAATAAGGAGATGTAGTCCGTTCATTTGTAGAGGCTGTTTCCTCAGTAGGAAATGGCATTAAAGTGCAGTGAGGAGAAAGTTTATTAATCCCAATAATATCTGGATTTTCCCACTCCTCTGTTTCTGTCGAAGATGCCATTCCTAACAGAATCATACAACATAACAGCAAAATCATAAATTCCATAAACATAACTCATTCCTTTACGCATTAATTTTTCTTTGGTAAGATAAATGATAGAATGTTAAAATATCTTCTTATCATTGTGATATATTAAATGATTTGTAGTATAAATTATCAACTGATGGAGAACCTTGATTATGATTATACAAAGTATAAATAATTGCAGTTTAAAAGGTGTTATGCTCTTCAAAATTGGAAAATTTAGTGATATACGGGGTTTCTTTACAGAACTGTATCATCTGGAAGAATTAAAAAAGGCAGGTTTCTCTGAAACATTTGTTCAGGATAATTTAAGTAAATCCCAGAAGGGTGTATTACGAGGAATGCATTATCAATTAGAACCTCATGGCATGGGCAAATTAGTCTGCTGTATCAGTGGTGGGATATATGATGTCGTGGTTGACTTACGCACAGGTTCTCCAACTTTTGGGAAATGGGAAGGTTTCTACCTTACGGAAGAAGAACTGAGCCTCTTATGGGTACCCGTAGGTTTTGCTCACGGTTTTCTTAGCCTCTACGATAATACTCATGTATTATATAAATGCACATCTTTCTACAATATGCAGGCAGAGCGTTCTGTATCTTACCGTTGTCCCCGTATAGGTATTCAATGGCCCCGTGAACCTCTTATCATCTCTGAAAAAGATAAAAATGCCCCTCCGCTGGAAAAAGCAGAATATAATTTTCTATATAAAGAAGAATAAATTCGGGTATTAGAAATGTCAAAAATTTCCTCATTTTTCAGTAAATTACAGGATTTGCTTTTAAGTAAATATATATATTTCCTCTACTACATAATTGTATCCCTTCTTATCATTGTTACAATTACATCTGCATTATTTCCCCATCAAACTCAAGACATTTTCTATAAATATTTGGGCAAAGCATTTGCTCGTATCCAGAGTTTAAAAATCATTATCCCCGACAACAGCGAATATGACCGTAGTTGTATATCATCACTTATCGAATCATTAAAACAAAAAAACAAAAAAATCGTTATTAAAGAAATAGATTGTGAAAAAAATGCTTCACCTATGGACATGTTAATAAAAGGTAAAGGGGACATCGCCATTATTTCATCTATATCAGCTCTGATACAAAAAAACAAACTTATGGCTCTTTCAACAGCAGGTGAGAAAGGAATTTATATCATTGCCCCTAAAAACTATGGGTTTGAAGAATTTCAAATGTTAGCAGGAAAAAAAATTGGATTTTTCGGGGACATATCTACAGGAGTTTATATAACAGAACAGTTAATTAAATTTTATAATTTTGATGTACCCCCAGAATTAAAGACCCAGAAAATCTATAATATAGAAAAGTCTTTTTCTAATGGAGAAATAGAAGCCGTAGTATGGGTTGAAGGAATCAATTCGTCCCTAATTCGAGATTTTTTATATAAAAACTGGTATCAGATTGTCCCAATTCAGCAATCAAAAGAGTTTTCAATAACAATACCCGGATTATATGTTAAAAACTCAAATATCCCCCTCTACGGTTCTCTGGATTTAATTTGCATTAAAAATATTCTGGCTATTTCTAAAAAAATTCCGAACTCCACTGTTCGAGAAGTAGTAAACGCATGGTTTTCTTCAGAATTTATATTGTCATCTCCCGAATATGAATCTACTTGTAGTGCCTTTATTCCACCTGCTTTTCTTGATATTCATCCTATCGCTTTGACATATTTTAATAAGAACAAGCCATTAACCCGAACAGAGATAAAAACGCTTGGTTTCTCTTTTATTTTTATTCTTATCGCAATCCTATTATTAAAGCAACTACTTAATATATGGCTGAAACGAAAAAACAAGCCCTATGAAGAAGAATTAGAGAAAAGGTGGGAAGAAGTAAAATCTTTAAAATACCATTGGGAAATAGGTCTTTCTAACGATGAAATCCTGATTCGCTTAAAGCGGATAAAATCCATTTACAATTGGGCATTGGAAAGTTATAGACAAAATTTCATCTCCGAAAAAGCAGTTATGCTACTTTACTTAAATATCCTCCATCAACTATTAGAATTTAATGAGAGATATTTTGAATATTTAAATAAGAATAAAACTATTACTGAACTTTCACCAGAAAACTTAACCATGCCACCAACACAAACTCCAGATTTAGAAGCACAATCTCCCCAATCTATTCCAAGAACTTTTATTGATGAAAAAGATAAATATCTAAAAGCACCTGTATCTCCACAAATTCCAAAAGAACAGGTACAACAATTGCTATTGTTTAACCTTGAAGAAGATAAACAAGAACAAGATATTAAATAGATAGGAAGATATATGAAGAACCAATACATTTCTGATTTATATGAGGGGAATGAGGTAAACGACTATTTCATTCTTATAACAAAAAATTTAAGAGAACAACCTTCCGGAGATAAGTTTTTGGGATTTGTTGTTCGTGATAAAACAGGGGAAATGGGTGGAGTGTTATGGGACAAACCTGAAGAGACAGCAAGAAGAATAGAGGTGGGAGATGTTGTAGTAGTCAAAGGGGTTATTAAATTGTATAAAGATAAACTACAAATCCATGCAACAAATATAATCCCACTCGGAAGAGAACAATACGCAAAGGAAGATTTAATGTTACCTGAAGAATCCAATACAAAATATTTAACAGAACTATGGTCAATGCTTGATTCAATAAAGAACCCATGGCTAAAAAAATTATTACAATCTATCCGTAACGATACAAAATTAATCAATGCCATGCAAAACATACCTGCGGCGAAAAAATGGCACCATGAAGTTCGCGGAGGCCTCATTCGACATTGTTATGAACTGATAAAAATAGCCTCCGTAGTTTGCGAGTTATATCCAAATGTAAATAAAGATTTATTGATAACTGCTTGTTTTTTACATGACATTGGAAAAGTTCATGAACTAACCGATAACCCTATGCTGATTGACTATACAGATGCAGGAAAATTATTAGGACACCTTGTTATTGGTGCTATTCTTATATCGGAAAAAATACAGACAATCGAGGGATTTCCTGAAGACTTGCGACTTCATTTACTTCATTGTATTCTGGCTCACCATGGCGAACTGGAAAATGGTTCTCCCGTAGTCCCCAAAACAGTAGAAGCCATGATACTGCATTATTTAGATAACTTAGATGCACAAACCTACGCCTTAACAAGAATAGAACAAGAAACCATAAAAAAAGGAGATAAATGGTCGGAGTTTATTAACCTGATTTCTCGTCAAATCTGGACAAAAAAATTGTGATTCTAATTCCTATCCCCTGCTATATTCCACAGGTTTACACACTGCCCTGAAATTTTCAAATGGAGTATCTCCGGGAATTTCACAGCCAGCACCAATCATTAGCGGAGGTCCTACTTCTTTATACAACTCCAAATGTTTTTGATAGATAACCTCAGGTGTGGATTCCATAACTTCCCGCACAGGGTCCAGGTTTGTCACCAGGACAGCGTTATTTCCCAGAATCTCCCGTGCTTCTTTTAAGGGAACGTACCAATCCAAATCATATACATCGCAGGGTAAATCTTTCCAATACGGCAATAAATGTCTTGTATTACCACAAATATGCAATCGAACAAATCCTCCTGCTTCTTTTATGGCTTTCATCAAACGATATTCATGGGGGAATATTAAATCGCGATAAGTCTCCGGTGAAACCTGACTCGCAATAGCATCTCCAATCCCTATGGTATCTGCTCCTTCTTTCAATTGTGCCAGAGCAAAATTAATTGCGGTATCCACACAAAAACTCATCAATTCATTTACATAATCAGGTTGAACCAATAAATCCATTAAAAAATCCGTTACCCCTCTCAAATCCGCTGCTTCTGCAGCGGGACCTTCTACCCAACCCATAACAGAGTATTCGTTTTTAGCACGATTTCTCATTTCACGAACAGCCAAAATTCGGTCATACATCCGCGGTGCATTGTAAGGGTCTGGAATAGGAAGTCTCGAAAAATCTTGATTTTCATGCAAAGGCGGATTGGGACAACGCGGAACGGCATCTTCGGGATATTCTAATACCGCTCCAAAACCCGAAGTTTCACGGAAAGGGTCTGATATGGCACTCCACTGGTCATAACCAAAATCCCGAATACATGCTTCATTGGCATTAACGAGCACATTATAATCTGTAACAAACTGCCGATAATTACACCCGATATAATGGGTCGCAAAAGACATAACTATAGGCAAACGAGGGAGGAAATCCACAGGCTCATTACGAATTGTTTTCACATACCGTTCATAAGAATTCATACCATACCCTTCCAATTTATTGTTTATTTTATATTATCATAATTCCTAAACAATATCACCTAATCTCGCCTTTAAATACTCACCTGTATATGATTTCTTTACCTTTATTATATCTTCCGGTGGACCTTCCGCAACAATATATCCTCCTCTGTCTCCTCCCTCTGGACCGAGGTCTATAATCCAATCGGCAGTTCGAATAACTTCAAGGTTATGCTCTATCACAACAACCGTATTCCCCAAATCCACAAGTCGGTGTAAGACACGAAGTAATCTGTCAACATCAACCGCATGTAGTCCCGTGGTAGGCTCATCCAGAATATAAAGCGTATTTCCGGTATGCCTTTTTAACAATTCTGTTGCTAATTTAACCCGCTGTGCTTCTCCCCCAGAAAGGGTCGTAGCAGGTTGCCCTAAATTAATATATCCCAGACCTACTTCAAATAGGGTTTCTAAGGGACGCGATATTTGTGGAATATTTTTAAAAAAATCCATAGCATCCTCGACAGTCATATCCAGCACCTCTGCTATATTTTTACCTTTGTACTGGATTTGTAAAGTATCACGGTTATACCTCTTACCATGGCAGGTATCGCAGGGAATATACACATCCGGTAGAAATTGCATTTCGATAGTTAAATAGCCATTCCCCTCACATGCTTCACAACGCCCCCCTTTTACATTAAAACTAAACCTACCCGCACTATATCCACGCGCTTTTGCTTCGGGCACCTTGCTGAATAATTCACGAATAGGTGTAAATAAACCTGTGTAGGTTGCCGGATTAGAACGAGGCGTTCTCCCAATAGGCGACTGGTCTATATCTATTACTTTATCAATATTTTCTATCCCCTCTATTTGTGAATAGAAAAGTTTAACTTCGGGTTTTCTTTTGAGAATGGCATTTTGAACTGCAGGAAATAAAGTTTCATTAATTAAACTGGATTTTCCAGAACCCGAAACTCCTGTTATACAAACAAATAACCCCAAAGGAAAAGAAACATCTATATTTTTTAAATTATTTAAAGAAGCACCTCGTAGAATAAGCCATTTATTTCTCGGTTTCCTTCGTTCTTTTGGGCAAAAAACATGAAATTTACCGGCGAGGTATTTACCCGTCCACGAATTAGCACATTTTGCAATCTTTGATGGCGGTCCCTGGGCAACAATTTTACCCCCATGAACACCCGCACCAGGTCCCAAATCAATTACATGGTCTGCGGAACGAATCGTTGATTCATCATGTTCAACCACAATAACGGTATTTCCTAAATCCCTGAGTTTCACCAGTGTTTCAATTAAACGATTCGTATCACGAGGATGTAGTCCAATACTGGGCTCATCTAAAACATAAATAACACCAACCAATCCCGAACCAATTTGACTTGCTAAACGAATCCGTTGTGATTCACCGCCCGATAATGTTCCGGCACTACGGTCTAAGGTTAGATAGTCCAGCCCAACATCCATAAGAAATGACAATCGCAGGTTGATTTCCTTCAATATTCTCTCTGCTATCTTTTTCTGAAATTCAGTCAACTGCAAATTTTCAAAAAACGACCTCGCTTCTTTGATGGACATTCGCGTTACATCTACAATATTCTTTCCATTAATCCGAACAGCACGCGATTCAGGTTTTAACCTTGTTCCCTGACAGGAACGACATATATGGGTAGCCATATATTTTTCGATCATTTCCCGAGCACGAGTGGATTGAGTCTCTCTATATCGTCTTTCTAAATTAGGGATAACCCCTTCAAAAGGCTTATAGGTTTCATAACTGCTATTCGCCATGTGATAAGTAAATCGGATGTATTCCTCTCCCGAACCATAAAGAACGACCTCTTTGAATTTGTCTGACAAGTTCTTCCACGGGGTTAAAGGGCTTTCTCCATAATGTTCACAAATGATACGAAGTGTCTTTCGATACATGGAATCGAGAATGGGTCTTTGGCTCCACGGTTCAACAGCTCCTTCTGCTATAGACAAATCGGGATTAGGGATAACAAGTTCTGGGTCAATTTCAGTAACAGTCCCTAAACCAGTACATACGGGGCATGCTCCGTGAGGATTATTAAAAGAGAACATGCGAGGTTCTAACTCTTCAACGGAAATATTGCAGTCAATACAGGAAAGTTTTTCACTTTGTAATATTTCCTGAGGTTGATTTCCAAGAACTTCATACCAGATACGAACCAACCCATTCCCCAATTTTAGTGCAGTTTCTATAGAATCCGTTAATCGTTTCTGTATATCCGATTTTATAACAAGTCTATCTACCACAATTTCAATATCATGTTTTTTATATCGTTCTAACTTAATTTCATCATCCACATGATACATCGTTTTGTTTACACGAACACGAACAAATCCGGACTTTTTAATCTCATCAAACAATTTTGTATAGTTCCCTTTTCTTTGACGAACCACAGGTGCTAAAATTTGGATTTTTGTCTGTTCCGGAAAACCCATAATATTATCTACAATTTGTTGCGGTGTCTGTGCAGAAATTACCTTGCCGCATTTGTAGCAATGGGGAGTTCCCACACGAGCAAAAAGCAACCGCAAATAATCATATATTTCGGTTACAGTGCCAACCGTGGAACGCGGATTTCTATGAACAGTCTTTTGTTCTATCGAAATAGCCGGACTTAACCCCTCAATATGGTCAACATCCGGTTTCTCCATTTGTTCGAGGAATTGACGGGCATACGCAGAAAGACTTTCAACATACCGTCTCTGCCCTTCTGCATAAAGAGTATCAAAAGCAAGGCTGGATTTCCCGGAACCACTTAATCCGGTTATTACGATAAGTTTGTTCCTTGGTAAATCCAGATTGATATTAGCAAGATTATGTTGCCGAGCTCCGCGTATAACAATATATTCTGATTTACTCATAAAATACGGTATTTTTGTCCAAATATCCTTTTAAGAATTATTGACTGGGTTGAATATTTTCAGATGGGATTGTTGTTGGATTAACAATTAGAGATTCCTCAATATTCCCATCAATAATAATATCACCTTTAACAGCCTTTAATAGAACAGCATATTTCCCTTCTCGAATCTGAACTTCTGCCTCCTGTTTCATTCTCGAAAAAACACCTGTTAAAGGAAGGGCGGTATCAATAATTCCTTCTTGCGTTTTGGCTTTTAATTTACAATCCGTTTCAGGTGACAAAAGAATGCTAATATTCCCTTTTTCGGTGGAAATATCTATATCCCCTAATATTCCGTTCAGTGCCAAAAAACGAATATCCCCTTCCTGCAATCGTGCAACAACCTTTGATTGAATATCTTCCAAATTTACATTTGCCTGAATAGCCGTTATATTGATAGGTGCTTTAATATTTTTCAAGGTAGCCAATCCACCCCGAATTGTTATTTCCCCATCATTACTCATATCTTCTATTCGTATATTCCCTTTTTGATTGGAAACAAAATAAGGTCCCTTGCATGTTAATATTGAAACGACACCTGACCCTTGATTTATGCGTAAAGAACTTTCCATATTTTCACATGCGGTTTGTCCTTCCTTCGATTCAATAGAAACATCTACATTGGGAGGACAAAATACCTGAATATCTACCCTCCAATCTGAAAGATATTCAGGAAGAGTTTCATAATTCCCCGATGTCATAATATATATTCTATTTTCTGTTCTGTGAAGATTTACCGACACTTTCTCTAATGCCGATGTCGCTTTATCCGCAGAAGACACCCAAACCAAACGGGTCGCTTTTAATCGAATTTTATTATCATTTGTCGGGAGAATACGAACATCGCCCTTTTGATTGTTTATTATTAAAACATCTCCTGGATTAATTCCTTCCTCTGAAGAAAATACTTCACTAAAAGGTTTATAGTTGGCTATGACACTCTGAGGACTTGAGAGTAATGTATCGCTTCTAAAAAGGGATACTTCTGAAAATACGGCTGTTATTTCAATTTTTTGTTTTGCATCTGGATTATTTAAATCCAGAGTACTCAATGAGCCTGTACTCTTTTGTAGAATAGGCAAATCTGTGGTTAATTGACTACCTAATAAACTCCCCCTAACTTCTAATTGCGATGTATCTTCAAACTTAATACTTGATTTGCCACTATCCGTATGTAAAACGAACCTCCCATCTCCTAACTTTTGTATTTTAAGTTCTCCCAGAAGATTAGAAATGCTAACTTCTCCTTGTAAATCATATATCTCCGCATTCGTTCTCGAAAGATAAAAAAAGCCACCATTTGTAATTTTTTTTGCTTTTAGAGGAAACTCTCCCTGTGCCCTCACAGAAACCCTACCATTGATATTTTCAAGTTCTACGGAACCGTATTGTTCATTAATGGTCACAGACCCATCCACATTAGATATTCGCGTATCTCCAAAAAAATTATCAACAGAGACATTTGCAGAACGAGGTAGGGTAATAACATAATCAATTTTTATAAAAGACACACTCTCTTCGGGAAACTTATTTTCTATCAATAGTGTGTTATTTTCATTATTAATTTGTGGTTGAAAATTGCTCGCCGTTTTTTCAAGCAAATCCTGACTTTGCCCACCTAAGGTTAGTGTCGTTTCTATAACGACCAAAGGCTCACTCCATGATTTAATGTCAACAAGCCCAAACTCATTTTTTATTAAGACATTTACATTTTGAGATACAGAAACCTGATTTTCATATTTCTTTGTAATCGTATATGGAAGCGATTGTTGATTTCCAAAAAGATTCGACCTTAAAACCTCGTCTGCATAGGAACCTATTTGATGAATACCCTTTATAACAGTATCAAAGCCCGTTTTAACACCATCCAGAAGTTTCTCCTGCCCGTATGAGGAATAGGCATACAGGTAAACACAAACAAAAAATAACACAATCTTTTTCAAAATATTTTTCTCTTGTTGCATCATGATTTACTTGTTAGATAAATATGAAAATAATTTCTTTATTATTGTTAATACATTATCAGGGGTATTTTGTTCCTCAAGATTTATCTCTGGTGATGTCCCTTTATATATATCTTCCACAATTTTCCGAACCTCCGACTCTACCATCCCGCGTAAAGGCACATTTGCCAGCATACCATAAACTGGTGCCGTCGCTTGCTTTGCTAAATCAGGATTTTCTTTCACTTTTTCTACCGCATCCCTTAAATCGTTCAAATATTCATCTACAATTTTACCGTGCAACGGATTAATCATAAAATGAATACTTGCAGGTTTTTGTTGGCGGTCAATATGCCATCCTTTCGATTCTAAAATATCGGCTACCGCGTAAATATTTACTTTCGGGGTTTTACTACAATAAGCAAATAACGGTCCTTGGGGTTCGCCTACAATCTCCAGTTCTGGAATTGTCTGAATTCCTTCTTTAAACTTTCTAACAATCTCCGCCAAATTCTTTGCGTTTTCAATGTATTTGTTTTGCCCCAAACTCATAAGTGTTGCCCATGCAGAGGCAATAGCACCTCCAGGACGGGTACCTGTTAAACCGGGTGTCATCACAATACCACCGGGGAAATTCACTGAAACAAATAATTGATACTTCATTATATCCATGGAACGGTACAAAATTACGGAAGCACCTTTTGCAGAATAGCCATATTTATGCAAATCAGCAGAAATAGATGTTACCCCGGGAATGCGGAAATCAAAAGGAGTAATATCCTCTCCTAATTTCTCTAACCACGGAAGAATAAAGCCGCCGACACACGCATCTACATGTAGATTTAAGTTATACTCTATGGCTAAATCACTTAATTCAGATATAGGGTCAATCGTTCCATACGGATAATTCGGTGCAGAACCAACCAGAGCAACTGTATTGGGTGTTATTCTTCGTTCAACCGCACTTACATCCACTTTACCTGTCTTATCAACAGGAGCATGTATCATTTTTATGTCAAAATATTCACCCGCTTTGAGAAAAGCAACATGGGCAGAATCGGGAATGATAACCTCAGGTACAAAATATCTATCACCGCGTTCTTTTCGTGCCTTGTCTCTATATGTTTTCATGGCTAATAAAATACTTTCTGTCCCACCTGAAGTCATACATCCTACCGTATTACTATCTCCGTTAAGTAAGGAAGCAGTCATCTGAACAACTTCTGACTCAAATTTTCTCAAACTATGAAAAGCCATCGGATTTAATCCATTCTCATGGATATACATACTGTATGCGTCTTTAACCAGTTTGGAATGCTCCTCTGAAAAATGAAACACAAGACTGAATATTCGCCCATCCTCCCAACGAGCATCATTTTGTCGGGCTAATTCTAATTCCTTTAATACTTCTTCTTTCGATTTCCCTTCCTCTGGAATGGATATCACTTTTTAACTCCTATCTTTTATTCTTTTACTACAACTTTGAGATAAGATTATACCCTAAATCTCATTATTAATTCTGAAATGACTTTATATCATTATGCTGCGAAAGGCGGCAATAGATTCTATAATAAGATGATATAAAACCCATGCTATCCCAGAAGATTCAAAAAGAACTAAAAGGGCAATTTGGGCATCTCGAATATTACGGAATGTTTTATCCCAGTCATTTCTTAATGGCAATCCACCCATAATAGCAGATAAAATCCCTGTCCACACATAGAATAAAAATGACATAAATATAAATGAATATACCTCATCAATATTGGCTAAACTACTCTTATAATAATACGATACCCATCTGCTATGTAAGAATTCGACACCCCTTAATAAGAAAAAGGCTATACAATAAATAAGACTTAATAAAAATAAGGTTAAAATTAATTGATAAATAAGAAAACCCCAATGGATTTTTTTGCCACTATAAACACCTGAAGTAAAATAGAGATAAAAATAAATGAATAAATACACAACAAATCCAAAACCAAGACACAAACCCAAAATAGAAAATAACAATCTTATCAATAATACAGGAATTCGAAGTCTTGCAGATAACCCTGCACAAACACCTAACCATACCCTGTTTTCATAAACTAAAGTAAGCTTTAGAGATGGCTCTCTTGGATGGAGTAACTTTTCAGCCTGTGTTACAGGTTCCCCAAACTCTTCATATAAAATTCTGCACAGTTCCTCATCATGAATATAGTTCTTTCCCGTCTTTTTTAGTGTAGTTATAATCCTGGTTCTTAATTCAAGAAGTATTTTTTGTCTATTTTCAATATCTGTTGAAGAATTTATAGAAGTATTCACTTCTGATATGTATTTATTAATAATACTTTCTTGTTTTTTTGTTATAACCACTTTACTCACCCAATTTTTTTATGATTATACAACACTTTTATATCAATTCCTCAACACTTTTTAAAACCTAATCTTTATTTTCTTGTCTAAATAACTGAATTTAAGTGTTAGTTTTATTACCTTTAAAATATTTCCGAAAATACTATAAAAATTATTAATTTATGAAATTTAACTTATTAATTTTATATAATTTCTACACGAAATTATAAAAGCATATATCAAAAATAACATTAATTCAAACAAAAAATTAAAGGTTCGGCGGTTATGAATACATTAACGAAAATTCAATTGCTTTACCACATTGCTAAATGGAGAGCCACCTGGGATTGGAGAAACACAAAAAAAGCAGTCCGTGTCCCTGGAAACCCAAAATTCATGGGTGCCCGCGAAGCAGTCGGTATGATTAAAGACGGCTCTGTTATTGCTACTTCAGGGCTTGCAGGAAATATGAGAGCCTCTTTTATGTGGTGGACAATTAAAGAAATGTTTCAAGAAACCGGGCATCCCTGCAATTTAACTATTGTCAGTGTAGGTGGACAGGGAGGAAGAGGTAAAATACCTGGAACATTAGAAGAATTAGGTTTGCCTGGGCTTTGTACACGCATTTTCACAGGACATACGGAAACATACAAATCTATTTTGAAATTAGCTGACCAGGGTCATTGTGAAATCCAGATTATCCCTCAAGGAACCCTTACATTAATATTAAAAGCCATGGGAGAAGAAGGCAAAAACTTTGTCATTAACAAAACAGGTGCAGGAACTTTCATAGACCCACGAACAGGTAGAGGAACACCTTTACTTAACGGGAATAAACCACAATATGTGTCAATAATAGATAACGAATACTTTAAATATGAATGCCCCTGGCCAGATGTTGCCATCTTTAACGCCCCCTCCGCAGATAAAGAGGGTAACATCTATCAAAAAAATGCTGTAATGATTGGCGAAAGTTACGAAATAACCAAAGCGGTAAAAAAGCGTGGGGGAATTGTTATTGCGAATGTGGCTCAAATTGTGGATAAGGGACACGATGAGATATTCCTGCCTGCTTCAGATATTGATGCCATTGTAGTTTGGAGAGGGACAGAACAAACAGGAGGAGTAAAACATATTCATTATTGGGATTTTCTGACATTAAATAGCAAAACACCGATAGATGAAGGTATCGCAAGGGTTCGTTTTATAAATAAAGTATTGGGGATTACTCCCCGTAGAACTACTGCGGACGAAGTATTAGCCCGACTCGCAGCAAAAATATTTGTTCAAAATTCTAAAAAGGGCGACTATGTAGATATTGGTGTTGGACTTCCCGAAGAGGCTTCCCGTCTTCTTTACGAAAGTGGGGCTTTGAATGATATAACCCTGATGACAGAAAGTGGAGTTATGGGTGGTTTGCCAGCACCCGGAATATTCTTCGGTGCGGCAATTAACCCTACTGAAATTGTTTCTTCTGCTACTGTATTTCAAAGAATTTATAGAAGATTGGATAGTGTGATTTTAGGTGCTCTGGAAGTAGATGGTAACGGAAATGTAAATGTCTCTAAACGAGGAGAAGGTGCCATTAATTATGTAGGTCCCGGGGGGTTTATTGATCTGACTACAGCCGCTAAAAAGGTATTCTTCTGTGTAGCATGGGGAAATCAGTCGGAAATAAAAGTAGAAGATGGAAAAGTAAAAGTGTTAAAAGCGGGGCAACCTAAATTTATTGAAAAAGTAAGTGAAATCACATTCAACGGACAAGAGGCTCTAAAAGCAGGTAAAGAGGTGTTTTATATAACCCATATCGGAGCGTTTGCCTTAACAGAAAAAGGGATGGAGTTACGCTGGGTTATGCCGGGAGTGGATATAGAAAAAGACATCTCAAATGTCATCAAAATGCCATTTATAGTTCCAGAAAATGGACCTATTGTGGTTGATGATACTATTGTTTCCGGGAGAAACTTTAAACTGAAATTTGAATAGTCGAATAGTTAGTCATTTATTGATCGGATTTTTTGTTATCAAAATGGTTATCTAAAATTCTTGGTAGATTTTCAATATACTCAAGCCAATTTGTAAATAAAAAATCTGCCGTTGTAGAGGTCATATATTTAAGATTTATCCCGGCAAAAAGACCTGCATAACCACCCACACTCTTTATCCCGATTATATCTGTAGGTTCCAGGTCTCCTAAATGTAGCATTTCTTCTGTTTTCACACCTAATTCATAAGCCGTTTTTTCAAACATGATGGATTGGGGTTTTGCAACACCTTCTTCATCTGAAAAACGATATGAGGAAATATATTGAGTAAAGCCATGTATTTCAAGCAATTTAAGTAGTGATTTTCCCGGAGATATACCCGTATCTGAGATAAGACCCACGGGAACAAACTGTGAGGTAAATCGAACTGCATCCAGAGCATTTTCTATAGGTTCCGGCTGAAATACTAATATAGCAGTAGCAAATTCTTCTGCAAGAAACTCATACTCGCGTTTATTAAGGTCTATACCCAATTGCAACGAAACCATATCCACTGCATCTTCAGGTGTTAATGTTCGTTGCTCTTCAATATGGCATCGTGCAAATTCTTTTCCCACCACTGACATTGCTTCCAAAGCATTCTCCAACGATACCCCTTGCTTAAAAGTATTTACAATGGCTTTGGCTCTATATTCCTGCCTTTCTTTACTAAATGCGTCTCGAAACAATGTTCCCCAAAAATCAAAACTTACTGCTTTTATCATTCACATCTACTCCAGTAATTACTTTTTTCTCAGAATATCTTTAATCTGACTTTGAACGGCACTAACCATTTCATCTTCCACAGTAGGCGACCACTTTACAGGTGAAGCGTATTGCTCCTGAATTACTCGTGCTTGATATATATCCAGACGCACAATCTCTCGAGTAGGTATATATAAATTATGCTCACCCATATATCCAAACAACATTATCGGGTGTTCATAACGAAAAGCGTCTTTGATACGCATACCTATCGGGGCACATACTTCCCCCTGTAAAGCAACAAAAATAAGTTCACCTATTTTAACAACTATAGATTCCTCAAATCTACATGGAAATTCCCTACCATCCGGATTATTCTCGATTAAAAATTCATCATCTGTGCAAATCATATCTGAAATTTTCTGTGGAAAAGGTATTTTTTCTTTATAGTGTTTAAATAATGAACGGACCCAATTTGTATCGCGTTCCGGGGCAGGATAATGGATATAACCAATATCCGTCGGATAAAAAAATGCAAGTCGTTGGACATCCTCAAAAGGTATTGGTTTATTTAATGACAAAGGAATAACTTGAAAAGAACTAACAATATTCCCATCTATACTTCTTTGTTTATTCTTTGCAATCCGAATCACCTCATCAGCCAGTTCTTTACCATATTTCTGGACAATAGGCAAAGGAGCGTGCATCATGTTCTTAGTAAATTGATTTCCACCACAGGCATCTGCAAATAAGACCATTGTATCTGGAAACGCTTCTTCCACATATTCTATAGCATAACCAAAATGACCTGTATCAATTACATCATTCTGTTCTTTTATCTGTAAAGGATGTGTAGGATGATTAAAAAGAATGGCTACAGGAGTGCCGTCATCTTTTACCACCTTTAATACTTGAACTTCATAATCCACAGGGGCATTTCCCAAACTAA
Organism: Candidatus Hydrogenedens terephthalaticus JGI OTU-1; assembly: GCA_000493945.1. Classification (GTDB taxonomy): domain Bacteria; phylum Hydrogenedentota; class Hydrogenedentia; order Hydrogenedentales; family Hydrogenedentaceae; genus Hydrogenedens; species Hydrogenedens terephthalaticus. Next base: position 111,584 of record AWNW01000001.1, on the reverse strand, counting down.
ACAAATGATAAACATACCCAAACCCAAACTCTAATGAAACAGGTCCTATTTCATGGTCAATGGCTTCTTTTATTAGTTGATAAATTTTTTCTGCCAACCATCTACCGTATTCAAAATTTTCCGGAACAATTTGTATAGGGGCGCAATGATTATGGGTTGCAAGTGGAATAAAATTTTCTATCGGTATACTTAATTCTTTTTTCAATCGTTCCCGAAGAATTGGAGTAGCAACATCAAGACAGTTCAAGTCATAGGTTACTATTACTATCCGTTGGAAACCATCATTGAGAACGAGGACACGAGCATAAATATCTCTTCCTACCTTATTCATTTTATTACCAAACACACCAATCGGTTCTCTGGATATATCCGGTGTTATTATGCCTTTTGCAACACCCGCAGTTAATGAATATGAATCTAAACATAAAATAAAAACCGACAAAAAAGATAGCAAAATAGTTAATGTTATTTTCATAAAATAATCGTGAATATACATATCATTCTCCTCATAAAAATTTAATAATATTTAATTACCATAAATTTCATTTTAACTATCATTATATATATAATATCAATCAGAATAAATTTATTATATTTATTGTTTTTTTAATGAAAAAACTCCGTATATTGGCAGGAATAAATAAATATGCCGTTCAAAAAAGAAAAAATTCTGATAGTTGATGATGAATTAATCATCCGTGAATTACTTTTTGACCTTTTGACAGATGAGGGTTTTTCTGTAGAATTGGCACCTGACGGGGAGACCGCACTAAAAACTATTCATGAAGATAGCGAGATTGCTGTCTTATTTACAGATATTATGATGCCTAAAATGGATGGAATTACTCTGATACACAAAGCAAGAGAACTTAATCCGGGTATTGTCCCTATCATTATGACGGGATATGCTACCATAGAAACAGCAAGAGCCGCAGTAAAGGAGGGGGCTTACGATTATGTGCTAAAACCCTTCAATATCACAGAAATTAAAACGGTAGTAAACAATGCACTGGAAAGAAATCGGCTCATTCAGGAAAATGCCCGTTTAAAAGAAATTACAGAACTATTCAAGATTAGTGAAAATATATCCGCTATAAGAGATGAAGAACAACTTTTTAGGTTTATATTGAATGCTGCATTAGAACATACACAGGCAAAACGGGGTTCTATACTTGAAGTCGTTGAGGATGGCAAATACCTTAAAGTCGTTGCCAGTACCGGACTACCTTCGGAATTTAATGGAAAAACCATTCCTGTAGATTTCAAAACTGTTTCGGGAATTGTTGTAAAGAACATAGAACCGTTACTAATTGAAGACATCAGTCAAAATCCTGATTTACAAAACTTCTTAATCGGATTAAAAAATACATCCTTTATTTCTGTTCCACTACAGAGAAAAAAATCGGAATTTATGGAATCACATCCTCTGGCAATTAATGAGCAGGATGTAATTGCAGTTCTTAATGTCACGGATAAGTTAGATGGTGAAACCTTTTCTGAAACGGACTTAAAAGTATTAAAAATCATAGCCAACCATGGATCTTCAGCCATAGAAAATGCCCGTTTAATACATGAAATAGAATCTGCACAAAGAGAAATCGTCTTCACATTAGGTGAAATTGTAGAAACTCGTTCTCGCGAAACAGGGAGCCATGTAAAAAGGGTTGCGGAATATTCAAAATTATTAGCATCAAAATTAGGTCTATCTAATAAAGAGGCGGAAATTCTTCGTTTAGCCTCACCCCTTCACGATGTTGGAAAAGTAGGAATACCTGACGCAATATTAAATAAACCTGGACCCTTAACACCTTCAGAGTTTGATGTAATAAAAACGCATACTACCATTGGTTATGATATGTTAAGTAAAACCAAGGGGGTTGTATTACAATCTGCGGCTATAATTGCATTGGAACATCACGAACGCTTTGATGGAAATGGCTACCCCAACGGCAAAAAAGGAAAAGATATACATATTTTTGGAAGAATCGTAGGGATAGCCGATGTCTTCGATGCTTTAGGAGTAGAGCGAGTATATAAAAGGGCATGGACTTTAGACGAAATCAAAGAGTACTTCGCCGAACAACGAGGAAAACAATTTGACCCCGATTTAGTAGATATATTTTTCTCCAATATTGAAGAAGTATTACAAATTCGCGAGAGATTTCCTGAAAAAGATTAAATTGCTACTACTCTATTATTCTTTTTCAATATCCTGATTAATATTCATAGGCACCCATATCGTAATCAGAACCATCCCCGGTAACACCCGGAATCGCATCCCGTCCACGAAGATTCCCCTCAATATCTGTCAACACATTTCCCCATTCATTAGAACTTGTATCCATCCCTCTGTCTATACACGGAGAACCATTGTTTAATCTAAAATTACCCGCACTCGGGAAAATAAACAATGGATCTGAACTTATATTTCCTGTTCCATTTTTCACTTGCTGTGTATTACAATACATAAATATCGCATCATTCCCGAGAGAATATGTTCCTTGACCAGAATTTTGCCAGACAATCGTATTCGCAAATGCTACATTGCTGTAATAGTTAAAAACAGCACCTCCATGACTTGTTGTGGTTAAATCTGCTTGATTGTCATATAAGGTGCAGTTTGAAAATACAACATTTTCACATAGGTCTATATGCACACCACCTGTTCTTTCAATAGAGGAACTAAAATCATAAGCCTTATTTCTAAATCCAATAACATTCACAATTTTTGCAGAACTTCGGGTCAAATAAATCATCCCTGCACTTGCACGGGAAAAACCATTATGGTCATTCGTGGAAACACTATTATTTCTAAAATCTGAATTTCTCAAATTGATGTCACTATACCACAGGTAAATAGCCCCGCCTAATGCCTTTGCAAAAGCACCATACACTCCACCTCCGACAGTCCCATGACCTATTCCTTCTGCGGAACATGTGTTTGAATAGAATAGACAGTTATCTATTGATAATGAGGAGTTATAGGCAAATATCCCTCCACCCGCGGAAACAGCGGTTATATTCTGGGTAGAGGTTTGCCAGATTCCCTGCGAGGAAATGCGATTGGATTCAAAACGGGAATTCTGAATATTAACAACACTATCTGACACATAAATAGCAGAACCATAGTTATAACTGGAAGCAGAAGAAATATTTTCTATCATATTCTCAATAAAATTGCAATTGTATATAGATAATTTTCCGCTGATACAGCATACACCCGCACCTACTCCGACCGCTTTGTTCTGGAAAAAAGAACAGTTCTTGACAACCATCTTCTTTGCGGGAATATATAAACCGCCTCCATCCTGAGCATCACTGTAAACAGTATCGTAACGGGAATCACCACCTTTTATTATAAACCCATTTAATTCACTGTAATTTTCACCTCTAACCACATGCCAGGCAGGTTGTCCATTTCTTGCTACACTACCATTAATAATAGTGATGTTCGTTTGATAGTTCCTTTGATTTAATTCTGTTTCTGTGCCTTGAAAACCACCATATACATTCACCAATTCTCGGAGTATTAACGCACCATAAGGATTAGAACGAACCTCGTTATAATCTCCCGCAGCAACCCATACCTCTCCTCCACCTAATTCGAACGCTTTATCTATTCCTTCCTGTAAAGTAGGAAATGCTGTCGCCCATGATAATCCATCAGGCTCAATTTCTTCTTTTGGATTCTTTGTTTGCGGCTTCTTTACATATATTCGAGAGCCATGAATTATTTCAATATAACCTGTCTTTTGTTTTATACTCTGCCCCGCACTGGTCGTAACAGTCAAAGTTACCGTATACACACCCGGAGATTGGTATATATGTGTAGGATTTCTCAAAAAACTAAAACTTCCATCCCCGAAATTCCACTGCCAGGTAGGTTCCGTTCCATTTCCCATCTTACTTTCATCACGGAATTCAATTTCACTATTAATTATATTTTTTACAGGAGTGGCTGAGAACTCCGCAGTTGGAGGATACGGGAACGAACTATAAATACGAATATACCCTGCCAGCACGGAAAGAGGATAAATCAATCCGTCAGGATAACTGGTAGCCATTATGCTTTCGGCATAAATAGAATAGACATCATTAAACTCTACATTGTCGGAAACCTTAAATCTCAAAATAGCATATATGCCAGATGTCATCCCGGAAGTAGATGTCCCTGTTGTTGTCAATCTTATTTTTCCAGGAATAATTTGTCCTACAGACAGATTCCGACCCGTAGTTTGAATAGCCGGACCTATCATATAATCCAGATACTGTATCCGATTGGAATTGAAAATCAGGTCAAATTGTACATATCCCAACGCAACATTTTTAGTCTCAAGAGTAAGCGGGATATTTATCTCTGTATTCGGAACTGAATCCCTTCTATCAACAATAATACGAGCATAATTATAGGTCTCTCCTTCCCCTTCTAAAACTCCTTCCGAAAAACCTTCCCCTTCTAAACCTTCGGGAGTTCCTTCGGGCTCTCCTTCAATAATTACAGGACATAAAACAGGTCGAAAGCCATCTTCTTTAGAGGGGTCTACTTCATAACCACACACATTATAAAACTGTACCAAACGAAGAAGTTCATTTAAAGATATTCGCCAAGGAGTATTCGGTTCATAATCGCTATCATGAGGTTCACAGGATTGGTCACCTGTCCCCGGTGCGTATCCATCTTCTCCCTCCGGATCACAATGATACGCTCGTGCGTTAAAAAACTGAATAATACGCAGAAGTTCGCTTAAATCAATTTTATAATCTTGATTTCTATCCGCAGTATGATAATCTCCCTTCACAATCAAATCCTGTGCATAGGAGGTGTTATTCACAATCCCATAAAATACACAAAAAAAGAGGACAATTACAGCCAGCCCTAAAAAAGATATTTTACTTCTCATTCAAACATATTCCTATTGTTTTTTGACAGGTTTTATCCCCGCATATTATTATGTAAAAATCCTTTTAAACCATAATATATATAAAAATAACATTTTTTGAATATTTTTTGCAAGATTTTTTTAAGGGAAGAAACTTTTCTTGCAATTTCCGAAGATAATTCCACAGGTGGTTGTACTTAGTTCCTTAATATAATTCTCAAGTTCTCCCATAGATATTGCCTGATTCATATCAGCATCAATTTCCGTGAAAAATTCCTGTGTTACTTGTGGATATTTTTGTATAATTTCTGAAAAAATAAGCACTCCATCACCATCTATATCGCAAGAATTATATGTTGAAAATATCTGTAAAGCAAGGTTTCTTTTTTCATCTTTATCTAACGGTTTAACTTTCTGATAACTGACATCTAAACTAATATAGGAAGCATGAGGAATATAGACCCGCTTTTGAGGTGGTGTTACATAACCTTCTATATTGGAAAATACAATTTCATAAAAACCTATAGGGAATATTGCTATTTTTCCACTTTCCTTCCACTCTTCCTGCCCTTGTATTTTCCATTTCGCATTTAATTTAACTACTTCATCCGGGAAAATATTGATTACAATTCCGCCCGATTTCCAATAATTTACTTCTATGATTTTATCTTCTTTCTCACCAATCTCCACTTGAATATATTCAGAAGTAGACCAGCCTACGGGCTGAGTGAAAAATATTTTATAAATACCCGCATAAAGATTTTCCACTTTATCTCCGCTATTATATAGATTTTCATCACCCTCAATTTGCCATTGAGCACCGTTTAAAACTGCTTCATCCGGGGTTAAGATAACTGTCAAAGAACTGTATACGGGAGTTTCTCCTTCCCCTTCTATGATACCTTCGGGAATACCCTCGAAAATACCTTCGCCTTCTGGTGGTTCCCCTTCTCCACACCATACACATCCTCCACCATTACCTACATTTTTAGTATTTAATACACTTTGTTTATATCCCTCTATACCATATCCATTCAATAAATTCCAGCGGTATTCTCCATAATTACATACCCCATCTCTATCGGCATCCCCTATCTTACTTAAATATCTTGCCATACTCAGATCAAATTGCTCCATATTCGGCATTGGCACTTCTATGGGCAACTCATCAATCATACCTAACAGCATATCAATAGTCGTCTTCTCCCCTACCGTTATTAATCCAGACACTACACCCTCAAATTTTGCTCTATCTAACAGCAAAAATACAAGCGGTTGAACCGACTGTATTTCATCGGCATATAACCTTGTACTCTCCACATTATGCCGATATACCTGTTTTACACAGCAATGTATTTCGTGGGTATTTTCTCGTAAAACCTCATCCAATAGCCATGCTTGAACTACATCTATAACTCCGTTTGTATCTAAATCTGCAGTATCTGGTCTTTCTCCTACATACTCATATAACCAACGCAAATCCTCTTCAAAATGGCTCTCCCCTAAAACATCATCACATTCCGATATACACGGTTCTATATTGCAGGGGTCAAACAAACCTTCCCCTTCGGGTGTCCCTTCCCCTTCGGTTATCCCTTCCAGACTACCTTCTAAAATACCTTCGCCTTCTACAATACCTTCTCCTTCTATCGTCCCTTCTATGATACCTTCGGGTATACCCTCGAAAATACCTTCACCTTCTGGTGGATCCCCTTCTCCACACCATATACATCCCCCGCCATTACCTACATTTTTATCGTTTAATGCGCTTTTTTTATACCCTTCTATACCATATCCATTCAATAAATTCCAGCGATATTCTCCATAATTACATACTCCATCTCTATCGGCATCCCCTATTTTACTTAAATACATTCCCATACTCAGGTCGAATTGTTCCATATCTGGCATTGGCACTTCTATGGGCAACTCATCAATCATACCTAACAGCATATCAATAGTCGTCTTCTCCCCTACCGTCACTAATCCTGTAAGCACACTTTCAAACTGCTGTCTGTTTATTAACAGAAATATAACGGGTTGAGCCGACTGTATTTCATCGGCATATAACCTCACACTTTCCACATTATGACGAAATACCTGTTTTACACAACAATGTATCTCATGGGTATTTTCCCTTAAAACTTCATCTAATAACCATGCTTGAACTACATCTATCATCCCATTCTCATCTAAATCCATCTCATCCACATTGAGACCCACCCATGTCTTATAAAATCCTGCAAGGTCCTGTTCAAAATGGCTTTCGCCTAATACATCGTCACACTCCTCTATACACGGTCCTATATTGCAGGGGTCAAACAAACCTTCCCCTTCGGGTGTCCCTTCCCCTTCGGTTATCCCTTCCAGACTACCTTCTAAAATACCTCCTCCTTCTATTGTTCCCTCTCCTTCCATTATACCCTCTGTTGTCCCTTCATTACTTACAGCAGTTTTAACTGCAAATAACTCTTGTGGCAAAAGTATACACAAAGAAATAAGCATTAAAAGTGTAAAAAAAACATTCCTATATATTTTTCTTTCTTTTTCCATATAATTCTTTCTATCTATATTTGTTTCTAATTATATCCTTTAAATAGGGGAATTTGTTCAATAAATTTATAATTCCTCTATAGCCATTGAGGTTGTGTTTACAAGATGTGTCTTCCAATTTAGTTTCTGAATTAACTCTTTACCTTGTTTTTTAGACTCTACGATAACAAAAAAGGTTGACCCACTGCCTGTCATTCCAACATACGGGAAACCCATCTTTTTTATTTTTAATTTCAATTCATATAATTCAGGATAAATACAGAAAGCAGGTAATTCTAAACGATTATATATGACTTTCTCCCAATTACTTTTCTGTAAATCATATATTACTTTTCTGAACCGCAAACTATACTTATTTGCACTTCTATGTAAAGGTCGGATTTTTAATGCAGGATTTTGATAAACTTTCGCAGTTGATAGGGATAACGGAGGATGAATTAGGACAACCCATATATCAGAAATTGGAATTAATGCGGATAATTTCTCCCCTTTGCCAGTAACTGCCTGCGTTCCCCCTTTAAGAAAATATGGAACATCGGAACCCAATTCTTTGGCTATATCTATTAAATTATTATCCCGTAACCCTAAATTCCATAATTTATTTATCCCATACAAAGTGCCTGCGGAGTTAGCAGACCCTCCACCCAATCCTGCGCCCATAGGAATATTTTTATTAATATGGACATGAATCCCTTTATCTATTTTTAAAATATCTTTTACTTTTTTTATTGTTTTAAAAACAATATTTCTTTCATCTGTAGTCAATAAGGCATAGTTTGTGGTAATACAAATACCTTTAGCTATTTCATAAAAGGTAAGGGTATCCGATAAAGTCACCGTTTGAAAAATTGATTCTATTTGATGAAAGCCATCGGAATATTTATCAACGACATCCAGATAAAGATTTATCTTCGCATTCGTTCTTATCTTCATCAAGGCACGCATAAACAAACCCATCTCTATAACTTTTTAGAAAACAATATAGAAATTATCAGATAAATAGCAAGAACCCCGGCTATCGAAAATCCTATTGTGCCTAAGTTTTTAGTCGCTGATGATGTCGTTACTAAAAGACTTGAGCCTACTATTAATGCGGAGGTTATCATGCTTATTGAAATTCGACTGCTGGATTTGTCGAGTATATTTGCTAATTTTTCTAAATATTCATGATGAACATGAAATTTTAATTCTCCGGAACGCATTTGTGTGGTGATACTTCGAACATCGTCGGGCAATTCAACAAAAAATCTCCAGAGCGAATTCAATTGTTGAGTAATTTCACGAGATAAATTTGGAAGTTCGTATTTAGACAATATAAATCGTTCAAAATAAGGCTGTATAATGGAAACAAAGTCAAGTTCTGGGTCTAACTGCCTTCCGACACTCTCTATGGTTGCCAATGCTTTGAGTAAAAGTGTAAAACGAGATTCTAACTCTAATCCATGATTCCTTAATATCTCAATAGCCCTTTCAATCCCTTTTCCTACCTGTCCTGTGCTAATAATTAAATACGCTTCAAACGCAAGGAAATCGGATATTTCATTTTCAAGGGATTTAATTTCCTTAAAATCAGACCGAGAACATAGTGCCAACACCGCTTTTGTACATTGTTTTACATCTTGATGAAAAATAGACATAAGTAAATTGGTTATCAACATCACATCCTGAGCGTCTAAATTTCCTGCCATCCCCAAATCGAGAAAGGCAATCTGATTGTTACAAGTAATAAAGATATTACCGGGGTGAGGGTCTGCATGAAACAGTCTATCTTCACATATCATTTTACAAAGAATTTCACATCCTAAACGGGCAATGGTTTTGCGGTCACAATTTCGGGCTTCGTATTGATCAAATTGGTCAATTCGCACTCCATCTACCCATTCCATCGTCAGAATTTCTGGCGTAGTATATCCCTTAAATACATTAGGAATAAGGACATTCTTTTGATTCATCATATTTTTACGAAATACTTGTATAATCCTTGCCTCAACTAAAAAATTCAATTCTCTTCGTATGGAACGAGCAAACTCATTTACAATACCCAAAGGTCGTAAAAAAGCAACATCCGGATGCCCTTCTAACCATGTGGCTATGGTTTTCATAAGTTCAATATCGGCGGCAATAATACGGTCAATACCTGCTCTTTTTACTTTAACTGCTACAGATCTCCCATCTTTTAATACCGCCTTATGAACCTGACTTAACGAGCCTGCGGCTATTGGATTACTATCAAAATTCGGATATATTTCATTTATAGGTTTATTAAAAGCATTCTCTATAGTTTTTACAATTTCTTCATAAGGAAGGGGGGCAACACGGTCCTGTAGTAGACTTAACTCTTGAGCAATAGATGACCCAACAAGATCGGGACGGGTACTAAGTATCTGTCCCATCTTTATAAAAGTAGGACCTAATTCTGTTAATGCCCGTCTTAACCGTTCACCCCAGGTTAAATCAATATCGGGAAAACCTTCTTTAATTTGTCTGTATAAAGACCACGGGAGGCGTTGAAGCAAACCCAAACGGGAAAGAAAATCGTAAAACCCATACTTCGCAAAAACTTGAAATATTTCAAATAATCGAACTGTGTTCGTTGCTTGTCTCTGCCAACGGGTGTATATCACAAAACCCCTTTTCTGTATTTAGTCAAATTTTTCCGTTTGTAATATTTTATTACAAACAAAAAGGTATTTAAACATCAATCCACAACTAATTCAACTTTTTCAGGTGCAGTTTTAAAAGAAATAGAAATTATATTATCAGATAGTTTTACACTTTTAAGGGGTTTACCGTCAATCAAAACCTTATTTATTTTATAGGACTCGGGTTTATAAATATATAAAGTAGCGGGACATGTCATTGTATCTTTACATAAAACTTCTAATCTCTTTTCTTCATTCAGCCACCGAGTAGAACTGATAAATTCCATTCCACATTGGTTCGCTGTTTTTATCCCAACTACGGATGGCATATCTGCTTTAACCATTAAACCAATAAACTTCTCTTCCGGGTTACTTTGAATAGTTTCATTATCCTCTATAAATTTTTCTTTTGCATAATCCCAGAAGATTGCATCGTTATTTATACTTTTTAGAAATAACGCTGGGAAAGGTTCCACATTTTTTGAAACATAAATAAGCGAATTATTAAAACTGTCTTGAGTTGCATAACTCCGATAGTACCAAACCGATGGTTCTTTTTTGTTTGCATCAAAAGGTGAAAACATTAGTTTTGTTTTGAGAGTTAATTGAAGCATTTTTTTTGCAATGTTTGAATTATTAAAATCTCCTAACCACACTGCAGGTCCCGTAAAAGATTGAAGGAAAGTATTTGAAAGAAAATTTTGAGTATTTGCCAATTGGTTATTGACTTTTACAGGTCCAATTCCTGTGTTGAAACTTGCTAATGTTCCGCTAATCGCACAGAATTGAGTTAATTCTTGTTCTGTATTAAGAACCGCATCAGAAAACTTTGGATATACAGGAATATTTTTAAAATAGTTGGAAAGTTCCTTTAATCCTTGAAACATTGCTTCCGTATAAGTTGCATTAACCTGCTCTAAAACGGTATCCGGAACAGAAATATCACAAACGATGAAGTCGGGATTCCAGGACAAAATTTTCTCCCATCGTTTCTTTGCAATTTCTAATCCATTGGGGGTATTAAATTTTACAAAGGCATATTCATCGGATACAGGTACTGCAAATTCACTTCCAGCGGGAACAGCCCATGGATTTAATGATAACCCCACTTTTAACGAACCATGATTTTTTAATTGTTCAATTACAGATTTCATATCTTTTGATAAGGTCTTTGTATTCCCTTTTAAAGACCCCAATGGTTGTTCCCAGCCGTTCGGGATACATATAGCATTTATACCAACATTACTTGAAAAACCCGCAATTTTAGATAAATTCCCCAGACTTGCCTTTTCAGGGTCAACAGAAATCCAACCTCGAATAGGTTTTTCAATTACCATTTGAGAATGGGTTGGAGAAAGTAAGGAAATTGCCCATATAAAAGTAGTATGAAGTTTATATGCATCATTACTGAAAGAAACAAGCACCGGGTCACTTTCAAGAGTTTCCCCGGGTGCAATTGTCAAAGAAGGTAAATATTCACATTCTATTGCTCCTGTCCAGTTATCACTATCCCCTTCCGTAACTATTTTAGAACGAGATTTGCCCTGAGGACAAACGGCAAAAACAATTTTCTGCCCTTTATTCGTAGTGAGTTCTAATATTTGGGATTCTTCTTCTGAGACATAAGTCCAGTATCCATTAACATTGGCTAATGGTCTCCGTACTTTTTCGTTAGGAACTCGTTTAATTAATCCTGCTACAGGAGGGAAAACAAACGGCTTGATTTTTGAAATAGTTATAGGGCTTGTCCCATTATTGGTTACCAGTGTAGTAAAAAGGACAAAACTGCACTGCTTAAAACTCGTGGCACGCTGTTGGATTAAAATATTATTTTTTATCGGGAATACCGCCGTAAAATGTGTTGCGGGTCCAAACACACTATCTACCGCAACCCTGTCTGTAAACGCATTGCCCAGGGACTCTGCGGAAATCTCTTCACCTGTTTTTAATTGTATCGAGGGACCATAACCTTCAATCACTGTCATCTCCGAATAATTATCGGGCACAGTATTAAAAATATGCCAATCCCCGTTCATCTCATCAAAATCAATCCCCATATCTTCCCACGAAAAAGTATAGCGGTGTCGTAAAACCCATGGAGAAGAACGCGGCTGTGGCACTTCATCTTCAACCTTTTTCTTCTTTTTTGTTGCCGACCAGCCATCAATGGAAAGTAAAACAACAAAAGTTACAAGAACGATAAAAACAAAATAACATCTGGTTCTCTTTTTCATAAATACAACACCTCAGTTATGTAAACTTTTTGAAAAACTTATACAATTAACGAAACAAATACTTACAACTATTCAAATATACTTCTTATTCCTTACTACTCATAATAAGTAACAAACATCGCCATTATGTTAAAATATTGTTTAATTTTATGGAATACTTATTTATATGAGTTTTGGAAAGTTTATATTAAACTATAAAACCATGTCAATTTTATGCAGACAACTTGCATCTGCATACGAAGGAGGTATACCTATTATTCAGGCATTGCAAATTGTCGGGGATAACTTTCCATCTCGAAAGGTAAAAACGATTTTGTATCATTGTGCAGATGACCTCATTCGTGGGGCAACATTAAGTGAAGCATTACAAAAGGCTGAAGTATTTCCTGATTTATTTGTGCAACTTGTGTCCGCTGGTGAAAAATCCGGTAGATTAGATACAATTTTAAGAGACTTAAGTTCCTATTATGAAGACCTGTGGAAAATGAAACGCTCCACAATTGCTTCCTTAATATACCCGATAAGTCAATTGGTCTTGGGCTGGTTTTTAGGGAGTTTCGCTTTAGGAATTGTTCAGCATATTGGATTAGAAAAGGCTTTTTCATTAAGCATGTATTTTTCTTCCTATATTTCGTTTCAAATAAAAGTAATTATCGTTTTTATAGCCCTGATAATGATCTTTATATTTTTGAAAAACTTAATAAGTTTTCAGTCTACTTTATATGGAATATTAAGATACATCTATCCATTCAGTTTTATAATTCACAAATTCTCATTAGCCCGATTTTTCAAATCATTGGCATTACTTTATTCCAGTGGCATCCCCATTACAGAAGCCTTACTTCAATCCTCCGAACTTTTACCATCCTCCGATTATCAGAAAGATATATTTGCCGTTGTTCACCTTATTCGAAATGGAAGTAACCTTGAAAAATCATTTAAGACACTTTCCTGGATAGGACGATTAGGTCAGGAGATGATAGCCATAGGCGAACAATCAGGAAAATTAGATGAAACTCTGCAAAAAGTGTCGGAATATTTTTTATTGGACGCACAGCAGGCTCTTAAAGTTGCAAGCAAAATCTTCAGCATATTAATCTTATTGGCTGTCGGTGTCATAATAGGATTTATCGTAATAAGTTTTTACGCTCAACTTTATGGAAACATGTTCAAACAGTTAGGAATATAAATAATAAGGAATCGGGATAAAGTATGAGAGAAACGATTTACAAAGATGACCTCCCCCCAGAAGAACCTAAAGATTGGACAAAATATATTTGGGGCGGGATTATTCTTCTTTTTGTTATCATGGTCGCTATTATCTGGATGGCAGGACATATAAAGCCTAAAACTTCGTATGTCCGTGCAAAGCATATACTCATTAAATTTTCTCCTAATGACCCTGCCGACCGTCAAAGGGCTTTGGAACTTATAACAGAACTAAAACAGCGTATTGCTCGGGGTGAATCATTTGAAAAACTTGCAAAAGATTATTCAAACGACCCTGCAAGTGCAAGACGCGGAGGAGACTTGGGATATTATGGACGAAATTCCTTTGAACCTCCCTTCGAAAGTTATGTTTGGTCTGCTCCTATCGGACAATTAAGCGATATAATTGAAACCAAATACGGTTTTCATATCATCATCGTAACAGATAGACACTTAACAGAAGTAGACCGCTATGAATTGGAGTTGGACGAAAAAGCACGTAAAAGTATCGAAGAAAATAAAAGATAAATAAAAAATAATAAGAATAAAACCAATAAGAGAAAGGGGAAAGTATGTTGGAAAGATTTAAAATGGCTCCTCCAGACCCTATTCTGGGATTAACCGAAGCATTTCTAAAAGATAGTAATCCTGAAAAAATAAATTTAGGGGTGGGAGTTTATAAAGATAACTCCAATAAAACTCCCATTTTCAACACAGTAAAAAAAGCTGAAAAAATCTTATTGGAAAAAGAACAGACAAAAAGTTATCTTCCTATTTCAGGGTCTCCTGAATTTTGTGAACAAGTACAGAACCTGGTTTTAGGAAAGGATAATCCCTGTGTATTGGATAAAAGGGTAGCAACTGTTCAGACTGTAGGTGGAACATCCGCTTTACGAGTTTTTGCAGACTTAATCAAAACAAATATCGGAAGCAAAAAAATATGGATAAGTAATCCAACATGGGAAAATCACGCAAAAATATTTCAATTAGCAGGATTTGAAATTGAAACTTATCCTTACTACAACGCGGAAACTCACGACCTTGATTGGGATAAAATGCTGTCCACATTAGAAGCCATTCCTGAAGGGGACATTGTTTTGCTACATGGCTGTTGTCATAACCCAACAGGAATTGATTTAAATGAAGAACAGTGGAATACCGTTGCTAATGTAATTAAAACAAGAGGCATTCTCCCTTTGATTGATTTTGCATACCAAGGGTTAGGAGATGGATTGGAAGAAGATGCAAAAGGAGTAAGAATCATCGTTAATAATGTTCCCGAAGTTTTTATTTGCAGTTCTTTTTCCAAAAATTTTGGTTTATATAACGAACGGTGTGGAGCGTTGATTGGTGTATGTGGTACCAGCGAAACTTGCCAGAAAGTTCTAAGCCAGATGAAAGTTGTTATTCGAACCAATTACTCCAATCCGCCTGCGCATGGTGCTTATATCGTTCATACTATCTTAAATTCTGAGGAACTCCGCAAGGAATGGGAAAAAGAAGTTCAGGAAATGTGTACACGGATAAAAAGCATGCGGAAATTGTTTGTTGAAAAATTAAAAGAAAAAGGTGTTACTCAAGATTTTAGTTTCATTGAGAAACAAAAGGGAATGTTTTCCTTTTCAGGCTTAACAAAAGACCAGGTTCTCCGACTGAGAGAAGAATTTTCCATATATATTGTTAATTCCGGAAGGATTAATGTTGCCGGAATTACAACAAATAATATAGACCGATTAACCGACGCCATCAGCAAAGTCCTGTAAGAAAGGAAAAATCACAAAATTGACATTTTCATGAAGCGTTTTGAGCGAGGATATATAAATACACACATAAAAAATGGATTAGACTTCCCCCCATAACAAATAAGTGCCATATTACATGATGAAAGGGTAATCGCTCCCACAAGTAGAAGAAAGTTCCTCCGGTATATAAAATTCCACCAATAAGCATAAGCAATAAAGCACCGGCAGGTATCATTTGAATTGCAGGTTTTACCGCTATAATGGCTATCCAACCCATAAGTATGTAAATAAAAGTAGCCAGACGGTTCCATTTGCCAATAAAGAAAATCTTAAATACAAATCCTAACAAAGTAAGTATCCAGAGGGAAGCAAAAAGCGACCAACCCCAGGGGCCCCGCATATATACCAGCAAAAACGGAGTATAAGTACCCGCAATCAACACATAAATGCAAGCATGGTCCATAAACTGAAAAAATCTTTTAATCTTTCCCTGTGGGAAGGAATGATATAAAGTTGAACTCAAATATAGCAAAATTAAAGCGATACCGAAAGTTATAACTCCTGCAAGGGTCCACGGTTCTTCTTTCTGAATTGCCAATATTAACATCACCACAAAACCTGCTATACTTAATCCCGCAGCAAGTCCATGGGTAAGGGCGTGGAATACTTCTTCAGTAGTTGTATATACTTTTTTCATGATTTATACCTATTTTAATACTTTCAATTATAAGGAAATTTGTTTATGCAAGTTATTATTCAACCGACTTCTCGTGACGCTGTTGAACTCGTTGGCTATATTATCGCAGAAAGACTGAGGAAAAAGCCACATTTAGTCCTGGGTCTTGCCACAGGTAGAACCATGGTACCTTTATATCAACGACTAATAGAAATGTATAAACAGGAAAACCTCGACTTCTCACTTGCAGTAACTTTTAATTTAGATGAATACATAGGAATATCACCAGAACATCCGGGGTCATATCATTACTTTATGTATAACACTTTCTTTCGCCATATAAACATTGACTTGCGGAATACACATATTCCTAACGGTATGGCTACGGACATAAAAAAAGAATGCAAAGAATATGAGGAAAAGATAAAAGATTTTGGAGGTATAGACCTGCAATTATTGAGCATCGGAGAGTCCGGGCATATAGGTTTTAACGAACCATTATCATCTATGTTTTCAAGAACTCGAGAAAAGGCATTATCGCCGATAACGATTGAACAAAATAAACATCTATTCCCCAATCCAGAAGAAATGCCCAAAAGAGCTATAACTATGGGAGTAGGAACTATTCTTGAAGCCAACGAATGCATAGTATTGGTAACAGGAAAACACAAAAGTAAAATACTTGCTGAATCAGTCGAAGGTCCATTTACCGCTATGATTTCTGCTACAGCACTACAATTACATCCTAATTGTATATTTGTAGCAGATGAAGAAGCAGGTTCAAATTTAAAACAGAAAGATTATTACCACTGGATTTTTGAAAATGAACCCGAATGGGAGTTATTCCGACAAAAAATGAAAAAATAGCATGGAAAAATTTTTATCGTGAAGGATGGTTCTTCTCCTTCATAATATCGTCCAGAATTAACAATCGCTCAAACCAAATCATTAACATGGTACATAAATATCTTCTTCCCATTTCCCGAAGTTTTAATTTAGATTGTCCCCATGTTCTTCCATACCATGAAATCGGAATTTCTGCAATCTTATATTTACGAATGAGTGCAGATAATGACATCTCAATAGTTATATTGAAGTGTGCCGATTGTAAGGGACTAATGCTTTCTATCACATGACGGCGATATACCTTAAACGCATTGGTTAAATCATTAAAACGGGTTAAAAAAAGTATTTGTAAAAATTTATTAACAATTCGATTGGCAATTAACTTCACCTGGGGGTAATGTGTAACTACACTTCCTTTTCGAAAACGAGAACCAAATACACAATCATATCCTTCCTCAATTTTTCGATAGCAACGAATAATATCCTTCGGGTCATCGGAACGGTCTGCCATTACAATGGCAATTACATCACCTTTAACATTTTTTAATCCACTACGAATAGCACGACCCAAACCACCGGGCAACGGATTATCTACAGGAACAATTTCCGGATATTGCTTACTCATTTCCTTAATCATCTGAAGCGTATTGTCCGTGCTATTATCGTTTACAATTACAATTTCAAAAGGAATATTCTCCCTCCGCAACTCTTGAATTAATTCTTCTACTGTCGGCAATATATTCTTTTCTTCGTTATGTGCGGGAATAACAATAGAGTATAAAAGCGTATTCTTCGTTATCGCACATAAATCATACTCGGCCTTTGAGGCCATAATAAATCTCCTCTAATATCTTGCGTATATCATATTTATATTTCCATTGCGGGTAATGATTTTGAAACTTCCTCACATCACTTATCCACCAGATATGGTCACCTCTTCTTGGCTGGTCTACATATACATAATTCATCTTCTTCCCGACAATTTCTTCGCTCATCTTTATCGCTTCCAGCAAAGAACAATTACTGTGTCTACTACCTCCTATATTATAAACCTCAGCAACACGAGGTGATTTATACACCTCCCAAAAACATTCTACAAGGTCATTCGCATGAATATTATCTCGGACTTGCTTTCCTTTATACCCATATATCCGATATTCCCTGCCTGTCATTGCACATTTCATCAAGTAAGCAAGAAATCCATGCAATTCTGCTCCCGCATGTTGAGGACCTGTTAGACATCCCCCACGGAATATAGCCGTTTTCATTCCAAAATATCTGCCATATTCTTGCGTCATAACATCCGCAGCAACCTTTGACGCTCCAAAAATAGAATGCTGGCTCTGGTCAATACTCATTGTTTCATCAATTCCATACCTTGCCCAGGGATGGCTCGGTTCTACTTCCCACCGTGTCTCCTGCTCTATTAAAGGCAAAAAATTAGGAAGGTCTCCATACACTTTATTAGTAGAAGTAAAAATAAATACCGCATGAATTGCATACTTTCGTGTTAATTCCAGTAAATTCAATGTCCCTAAAGCATTTACTCCAAAATCAGTGAACGGTTCCTTTGCCGCCCAATCATGACTGGGCTGTGCCGCCGTATGTATAACTATAGAAATATCTTTCTGATATTCATTAAAAATCTTTTCCAATTCATTATAATCACGAATATCTACATTATAATGATGGTAATTGGAAAATTCTTCCTTTAGTTTTTCTACCGACCAGCGGGTACTTGCCTCCTCACCAAAAAAATAGGAACGAAAATCATTATCAATCCCAACAATTGTAAAATTCTCTTTAGCAAAACGCCGAACTGAGGCAGAACCTATTAAGCCGCCTGAACCCGTTATTATGGCTACACTCATTTTACTTCCTTATATGTCTTCTTTCTATTCTGTGCACTTACTTAAGAACCGCAGAAGAAAAATAAAAGTTTTCATATTATAGAAGATATTTATGTAAAAGATAAAAATCTGACAGGCTTGTATAAATTATTAAAAATAAACGAAATAAGAGTAACACAAAATTCCTATCAAAAAACTACTTTTAGGTATAAACTTTTGAAGTAATGTTAACATTTGCCTGTCAACTTTATTCCCTTCCCATTCCTCATACTCAACATCCATTCTATCCGAATTAATCGGTCCAAAAGATCCTTTAAAATTCCACATAGACCAACCCCATCCCGCTTCACGGAATAAACTCAATGTATCCTCTAACCATCTCATCACAGCCTTATGCGGGGTTTGATTAAATGCTCCAAATTCGCCAACGAACACCGGTATCCCTTTATCTTCAAGTTTTTTCCATGGGTTAATTACTCTCTCCCGAATTCCTTCCTTGTCCCATACAAAATCTCCCTCCTTATATGGATAGTCAGGAACAGGGACATTATCCCATTGCCCTGCCCATGAGGCTTTATAATGCGTAACTGTAAAGGGTTTATACATATGTAAGTTTGCAATAATACCTAAATCGGACAATTCTTCTGGAGGTATAGCACCCCAAAATCTTCCATCGCAATGAATAGGTCTTTTTTCATCCCCACTGCGGATAGCATCTACTAATTTGCTTATAACATTCTTATGTTTTTCTGCTGAAACATTTCCAGGTTCATTCAAAAGATTAAAACTCAATTGCATTGGAGAAATATCTTTATAGCGCCTCGCAAAAGTTTGCCAGTGATAACAACAGACTTTTTGAGCCTCCTCATCCTCCCACAAATTCATTGCTTCATCAGGTTTTGCCACAGTCCACCCCGGAGCACGGTGAAAATTCAAACAAACATGCACATTATATTTTTTGCCAAACTCAATGGCTTTATCTATTTCTTTCAAATCCTCTTCCCGTATCTGATATAAGGACTTCTCATCAGTCCAGCACCGATAGTCCATAGGCAATCGCACAAAATTAAAGCCCAAACGATGAAGAAGAGCAAATTCTTCTTCCTCAAACGGTTTCTTCCCATGAACCATAAAATAATTCAATAAATTAAATCCAAAAAATTTGCCCCATATATTTTTCCCATCATCTACTAATTTTTCATTAATCCCTCTTCCACTTTGATTATCCACCCCTTCTGAAAAAACGGATTTCAATATATTTAATATAGGAAATGCGAAAAATACTTGCCCTAAAAAGGTTCTTCGCTCCATAAAAATCCCTTTAAATTTAAAAAATAGCACACAGTGGATTTTTCCACCATGTGCTATTTATAAACTTTTCAATTAATTAATCTACAGGCTCTTTCCCTGTCAATGCAGAAAAGAAATCCGTTATGATTTTGCTTACAAAGCCTACTAAATAATCAACTACTTTAACAATGATGTCTTTTAATATTAAATTAAAATCCATACTTTTACCCTCCTTCAGTTAGTTGTTTAGGCTGATGTTATGCCGAAAAGTGCTAACAACTGTTCGGTAAGCCAACCAGCTAAATACTTTACAATTACACTGACAATGATGTTAAGGATGTCTGCTAAAATCATTACTAACTCCTTTCATGTTGTTATTTGTTATAAGCAATATAACCCCGCACATTGGAGTTATATATTTTTTACAACTATTACAAACAAAACCATTAATCGTTACTTAATTATACAAAATGATTATACAAAACTCAAAAAATATTTTTAAATAAAAATTCAAAAAATATATGATTTCTAATTATTTATTTTACAATTGCAAATAATTTAATTGTCCTCTTTTTATTTGCAAAAATCATGCCATTGAACTTTTATAAACATAATCACTCAAAATCAACAATTTATGTAGATATTCCCATAAATTATCATAGATATATACTTCTTTTTTGTAACGAATAAGAAAAAAAACAACATCTATGTATGGAACTTAAAGAAAAATTCTGTATTTAACGGTTTACATTATGCTAATAAATAAAGAGGGGATTGAAAAAATTTAGATTTTTACACATCATCTCCCGTTCCTTCGTTATATATTCACACAATTCCTCCACTCCTCCGATCTTCCTTACTATTTACCAATTAGTCTTTTCTTGTTTGGACAATAAGTGTTTACGGGGCTTATTTATCTCTGTATGGTGTTATCTGTTGCATTTATTTTTTCAATAAGTTGGTCTACTTTTTGTTTAAATTGGTCTTGCATAAATATGCAGGTATTTCTCAAACTTTTTCCATAGGCATCTTGTTCATCCCAAACCGGTAGGTTTAAAAAATTTTCCTTTAATTTATTTAGATTTGAAATATCTTCTTTTGTCCCTAATTTCTCATATAAATTCAGGAGCTGTTCACGATATTTTAAATCGGCATAAAGAAACTCATATAGCAGATAATATCCCCCCTTACTTTTACGCCAAGGATATGTCGAATAAAATTTATCGCTTGCAGCAATAAACTTTATAACATGTTTCAATACACCTTTCTTTATATCTTCTTTTCTCTTTTCAACTACCTGTGGATTAAGTTCTAACAAATAGTCATAGGCATGGAAAACTCGGGAAAGCAAAAACTTTTCACCGCGACTTCTAGATATATAACATGGGATTTTAGCTAAAAAGATATTTTTTTCATTAGCATTTCCTATGTCTTCTAATTGGCTGCGGTTTACATCATCAATGAATTTATCTGGAGAAACAAGGGCAATATGAGCAAGGTCATAATCCTGGAGGCAAATCCCACTTCTTATCGGTCCATGCCAACCCATGTACCATAAATAGTCATAAAATTCCGGTACGAAAACACAATATTCAGGAAAAAAATACCTATAATACCCGTAAGAAACTTTTACTTTACATAAATCTGTCTCCTCTCCTTCAAACAATTCCTCACAAAGTTTAAACTCATTTTCTCTTTCGGATTGGTTGTTTTTTGCATCAGATGATAAGTTAACACCTCTTTCTATTTGTTTATTAAGTATTTTCTGATATAACTCAGATTTTTTATTCGTTGAATAATTCAGGTAGTTTTTTTCAAAAAGTTCTAACACAGCCCTTCCTAATTCAGGGGTCGCATATACTGTTAATTTTACAGTGTCCCAGTTTAATGATACTTGGACGGATGATAAGCATTTCCCAATATTCTCTATCAAAAAAACCATGGTTAAATCGAAGGATTTTGATTTCTCGTAAATTTTATTTGTTTCGTCTATGAGCTGTTCAATTACTTTATTATCTTCTATCTTTTGAATAGATCCTTGCCCTATATGCTGGCTTATTTTTTTCCAATAACCTATTTCCCTCATTGTATCAAAGGCGTTAATCGAGGAGTGTAAAGTTGCAAATACCATTATAAATGGCACAAATTTTTTGAATAAGTTTATCTTGCTCATTTTTCCCTCTGAATGTCCTTTTTTAAGGTTTGTTATTTGTCATCTTTCTTTTCCTGACTAATATCCGTATTCTCTACATCTTGAGTTTCATTATCTAATCCCAATGACTGGATACAATCCTGCTTCTTATTTGCACTGAGGAACTCAATTATTTCGCTTCGATATTGAGTGGCTAATTCTGGACTTGTTTTACAAATCACCTGTAAGATTTTAACCAATTTTTCTATGTTATATGTTCCATGAAATCTCTTTTTTAATAAAGCCTGTATTTCGTCATCTGATTTATCCCCTTTGGGATGTATAAAATCATACAAAATCAATTTTAAAGTTTTTTCTGGGTCGGCAGAGGAAAGAAATAGAATATTATAAGGTTCTCTTCTCCATGCCTCACAGCAATAGTAATCAAACAATTTCGGATTAAATGATAAAAAAGCAAAACGACAGAGATTCTTTTCCTCATCACCTTCGTTATCTAAACCGGGACATTCAATTGAGGAATGATATGCCCATTCATCTCTCCAAACACGCCCATATTCTTCTAAACTTTTATCATATAATTTGCATAATAACTCATAATTTCCTGTTTTATCATCTTCTTTACGATATAACGGGTCATATCCCCAATTTAATATTTGCCATTCCCCAACAAGAAGTCGAACTACACGCTCTTCTATTTCTGGATTTATCACAATTTGGAAATAATCATCATAAACATCCAGTATAAACTCATATAACAATCGCCTTCTATCCCAGACATCTTGTTTATCTGCTTGGTCCCATTCCTTTGCTAATTCTTCAACAACAAATGGTTCTGAAAAGGCTCGCTTTGACTCTTTAATTTTTTTAACCATGGAGATGTACCATTCTAAGGTTAATACCTCTGGAGCAAATTCGAATTCCTTATAAACATCTAAATTCTCATTAATTTTTTTCTTATGAATAAACTTCTTTATTTCTTCAATAAAGGCTGTTTTTAATGCTTCATCTCTGATATGTTGCAAAATAGTGTCATAATAAATAAGGCGGGAATATTCTTTATTTATATCTGTTGAACCAATCAGACTTAGTGAATATTGTGTTGGTGAAACATTTAATCGTTGTAATTGTTCTTCCACATCTTTTTGGATAGATGAATCTGGAAATTTTTTTATCTGTAGTGCTATCAATTTACGTGCATAATCATAATTACCAATCTTAATGAAATATTTTACCGCCTCTTGAAAAAGGGTTTCCCGCCACGAACATAATGCTGGCAGGGGAGGTAGTATCCCTATCTCCAAAAGTTCCGATACCCGCTTATATAATTCATCGCTTCGCCATTCAAAAATATCTAACTCAGTTAATATAAACTTTGCTATGAGACAATCCAAACTCTGGTCCGATTTCTGCTGTATTAGTTCTTCCAATTTCCTTCTAAATATTCCCCGTGATTCACTATCCAGAATAAGTATACTTTTTATTTCTTTCCATGTCTTCAATATTCCAGAATTTATATCAAAAAAATTATTCAAGGACAAACTCTCGATTAAATTTTTATATACTTTTTGATGCTCATTATTAAATCCCTGTAAACAATTATTCTCCACTGAGAAAGTATAAAATTCAAAACTACAAATTATCATCACCCCGATTATACGAGAGGACAATTTTGACATAAATCTTTCTCCATGTATACATTGTTAAATATTGTATCTCACTTTCATTAGTAAGAAAGTCTCACATTGTGTTTTTTTACTATATTGATACTTAAAAAAGTTCTCATTTTTTTTATATTTTTTATAGCATAATTTTGTTTTTCTTTCAAGACCATCTTTATTTTTTCAATAATAGTTTAAAAAACTAAAAAACATAGATAATCCATGAATTTTTGAAAAAGATGTGCGAAAACACCACAATGCGAATAAAAACACATAAATAAGTATAATAAAGAACATGCCAAACACATCCTTTATTTTTCTTCTTTTATTTATAATTCTATAAATTATTAAGTTATTTTTTTATAAATAGTTCCCTCTTTCTTGATTTCCTATTTTTCCCTGTATATTCTGAATATTCTTTTATATATCGAACTACTTAAAGTCAACCAACACAACAGCGAAGTCTTTCCTATGTATTATAGTTTTTGAGATTAGATGTTTATTTCAAAATCTCAATAAAGAACAACTTTACGATTTTCTAATACATACAAGATATACAAAAGCAAATAGATAAAATATGTATTCTATTTTTTATACAAACACAAAAGCGTTACCTAACTACTTCACTTCTAACCAGAGTTTTTCTACTGTTGATAGGATCACTTCTTCAATAGATTCTTTCCACTTTGCAGGTAAACCATATCCAATCTGGAAATCTCCGCCCTCATACCCCCCTTCGTGAAGGACTCTCACAGAAGGAATATAACTCATCACATCGTTCGAATATCCCAATACAATTACATTATTTCCAAACATCTGTTTAATGAATTTCGCATAATCTACAACAACCTCTCCACCTAAAGCCACAAGCGGAATACCTCCTAAATTCCACACCTGTACAGGATAGTCATAAGAAGTAGGGAAAGATTTACCTTCAGATAACTCCCGCAACAGATACCTTGCTGACCTAAACTTGTAATCTACCTGAGTAGGGTCATTTGCAATTTGTTCCAATTCCTCTTTACGAATAGGCTGTTCCAATTCAAGCGTTACCATTTCTAAACTTGTTGATAAATAAGACGATACTTCCTGAGCATTATTGTCTACCACACTCTCAACAGCACAGGCTAATTCCTTTCCATATTGTCTGGCTAATGATAGTTTTAGTCGTGGCATGGGGTCTATATCTGCTCCACAACCCGCTAAAAAAATAGATACTGAGCCTGGATACATATTCTGCAATTCTATCTGAGCAAACCCTGGATAATCTCCACACCAATAATAATCTGCAAGCACCGTACCATGACATGCATAACTACAAACAAGGGTTATTATAGAATTACCCTCTACTGATTTGGCAAAAAGGACAGGAACATTGTAGTCAACAGGTCCCTTGAATTCATACGAACTTTCTATCTCACTTGCCTTGTTATTGCGTCTGTTAACTGCAAATCGAGCAATACCTTTTCCATAATAGAGGTTAGCAGGTGTTAATTTTGACACTGATTCTCGAATAGATTGGAACACTTTCTCTTCTAATCTCGCTGTGTAATTTTTTATTTTTTCCAACTGGTCAGTTCCATCAAGTGGATATATATTTACTAATGATTTTTCTATTACAGGTCCTGAATGGGTATGAGAACTATTTAATAAAACTCTCTCTGGAGGAATTTTAAGTTCATGCATTACCCTGCTTTTAATTCTCTCTGAAACTTCCCGCGGAAAACCTATAATATCGCAACCTACAATTACCGCTAATGTTCCTTGTATATCCTGTAGAGCAAGGGCTTTTACCCAGAGTGGATGTAACGCTGATTCTGCAGGTTTATCTCGCAAAGCATAACCCGACATCCACAATCCCACAGGTGGTGTAATATCCACAGAAGAAACCCCAAGAAACCATTTCTTATCTTGCCCCATCTTAATACCTCCATTCTCTTATCTTTTATACATATTCTCCTATCCTGTTTATGGATTATATCTTATAATTACTTAAATATTTCTATTAACTGACCGCTACCTGGGGTAATGTCAAATTTTACTTCGTTGTCCTCAATCTCTTTTGTTTTGTCACCATCCCATATTTTTACTTTTTTTACTCGTTGTGAGAAATAAATAACTACCTCGCGGTATGGGACAGCATTCCATTCTTTACTCACCTGGCAATTTATTACCATAGCAAGCGATGGTTTCCCTTTCTTTTCCAAAATTCCTACAATCAAATCCTCATCCATTCCTTCAATAATTTTGCCTCTTCCTGGCTTTTGGAGTTCTTTTATCATTTGCATTCTCGGGATCTCTCTAAAGGCAGTACCATATATTTCCGTATACTCCTTATCAATAACCATATCTCCCCATGAAGATATACGATTGTTAATCTCTTTTACCACTTCATAAACTGGAGATAATCCGCTACTTTTTACTGCATCTTCTGTCTCAAGTTCTTCTACCGTGCGAATACTTCCACCCCCATAGTGGAAATACCAGATTCCTTTGGCACCAAAAGCCAGCGATAAATACGCAGGAAAGCGTATAAATGAGTCGCTGGGAAAGTAATTGAATTTTGTCCCGGGCAAACCAGCTACATAAAACATCGGCCAGAAAAGAATTCCGTATTTTTTACATTCCTTGCTCCATTTTAAGTAATTGCAGACATATTCTACTGCTAATCTATCGGCAGAAAGATGCCACTTTTTGAGGGGTGGATATATTTGCGGGTCACAAATGGGATTATTATGCTCTGCCAGATTTTTAGGTGGTATCCATCCGCATAACCAGGGTATAAGATGTGGTTTTGATTGTTTGAAAAGAAAATCTGTACAGTCTTTTGTTCGTAGCGTAACTTCTCCCTGGTCATCTCCTAATAAAAAACCTAAAAGTGCTGGATGTCTCCCAATTTTTTCACATAAAAATTGGAGTTCTTCCAAACTTGCCGGATGGTGTGTTTTTTCGGGGTAGGGTTCTTGCCAGGCTTTACCTCCCCAAGGGTGTTCATTCATGGTATAAGTGTCAAACATAACCCAAAGTCCATGTTGTTGTGCTAAATCCAGTTCTCTTTTACATTTTTCAATATCTGCATAATCATCCATCTGCATATATCTACCTATCATTACCACATTAAACCCTGCTTCTTTATAAAGTTTAAGTTCTACATCCTTTGACCCTGGTCCCCACCACGCACCAATAACAAACCCTTTATAGCGGAAATCCCATTGCTTGTTTATCTTCGAAAACGATGTTGAGTCACTCCACACTAATAAACAGCAAGGAATTGACAACAACAATAGACATGCTTTTTTTTTCATTTTTCTTTCCTTATGTAAAAACCATTTTTGTCAAAGATACAAATCCTTTTAAAATAATACATTAAAACATCAACATTTATACCATTCTTAAAGAGACAAAATCGTTTAAAAAATTCTTTTTTAGCCCTGGGAACTCGAATGCTATTTCTTTTTTAAAAATATTGCCGTTGCACTTTTATAAACATAATCACTCAAAATCAACAATTTATGTAGATATTCTCATAAATTATCCATAGATATATATTTCTTTTGTAATGAATAAGAACAAAACAATATATATGGAACTCAAATAAATTAGAAAAGTCTTTTTTTATATGTTAATATAATATTCTATAAATAAAAAGGATATAAGAATGTTAAGAACAAAACTTGCTTTTACATTAGGATTGCTGGTTATCTTATGGAAATGCACAGCAGAAGAACCTGTTCAAACAATTCAATATGAATTTATAAATCTTCAAACAAACTCTCCCTCCATTCACACTTCCTCTGGTATCACTTTTAAAAACCCTATTTGGGAAATTGATTTTTCAAAGAATTCATCTGTTAGTTTTAATCATCCTTCTTTATCCATTTACGGAACACCTCAAAAATTTATCTTAAAACTTTGGGCAAGCTCCTCAGGCAGTGAAATAGTGATATTACTTGCCTCCCATTTTCAGTTCTTTCAAAAGAAAATTGGCACTTTACAATATGGAGAGCAAACAATTGAATTTAATGCACCTCCCGAAAACTGGGAATACTTTTCCGGTGAAAATGATGGAAAAGTCCGAACTCCATTGCGATTTATAAAACTTCAAGTTAATAAGTCCAACTGTCCAAGCGACATCCTGCAATTACAAATTCAATCCTTTATATGTGAAACAAATATATCTCCTCAACAAGAGTGTATTCTTGTTTCCAGAACCTATAAAGGCAATAATGAAAAAATACATTCATCATGTTCATTTACTAATCTATTGGATAAGGAGGTTTCTGGCAATTTATGTATTCAATTAAAAGATTGGGAACAAAACATAACATCCGCATCTACCCAAAAATTAGTTATCCCGCCCTCAGCCCAAACTATAAATTTAGAAATTCCAATTGACATTTCTGCAAATAAAAATTTTGTTGAAGTAAACTGGACATTTAATAGAGATGACGGCAAAACATTTTTTGCCAATTCTACCTATACAAAAGAAATTGAGCATCCGTTAGACAAAACCTTAAACCCCAATTCCCCATGGGGTATGGGATTATACTTTCTTCGGTATGGTTCGGACCAGAAAAGCAGAGAAAAGGCAGCACAACTTGCCTGTCAGGCAGGTATTAAATGGACACGCGAAGATTTTGTTTGGGACATCATAGAACCAGAACCTGGAAAATTTAATTTCGATTATTATGACAACATTGTAAATACTTCTTTATCCTATGGTATCAGTGTCTATGGAATATTATGCTACTGGGCTTCATGGACAGAACCTTATACAATGAAAGGAATTGAAGATTTTGTTCAATACGCAGAAGCAACGGTAAATCATTTCAAAGACAGGGTAAAACACTGGGAAATTTACAACGAACCGAATATCTTTTTCTGGCAGGGACCGAAAGAACTATATCCTGAACTGGTAAAAAGATGTTATGAAGTTATTAAAAAGGCTGACCCAGAAGCACATGTTTTAGCCATTTCCACTGCTGGAATAGATAACAATTTCATTGACTTCTGCCTACAAGCAAACACTCCGTTTGACATACTTACTATTCATCCCTACCGACGGAAACTCGATGACATCAAATTTATGGACGAATTGAAACGCGTCGCTCAGCAGGTGCAAAATCGCCCCGTATGGATTACGGAAATGGGCTGGAGCAGTCATTTATGGGGAGATGGGGTAACAGAACGCGAACAAGCCCTATTATTAGCACGGTGTTATTTATCCGCTATTGCTTCAGGTGCTGTCCAAAATATCAGTTGGTATGACTTTAGAAACGATGGCGATGACCCATTCTATTTTGAATCTAATTTTGGCATCATACGACAGGATTTTTCCCAAAAACCCGCACTAAGAGCCTGTGCAAACATTTGCAGGAATCTACCCGATAAAAGCATTCAAATTCGTAAAGATTTTGGAGAAAATATCATTGCTTTTCAACAAGGAAATATACTGGTTCTCTGGTCTGCCAATGAGGACAAATGCCTGAAAGTTAAAGTTACAGAATCCCCTGTTATAGTTCAAAATCTCATGGGTGAAGTCCTGATGGAAAATAGTAAGGATAAATTCATACATCTTCCTTTGAAAAAAGGTTATCCCCTTTTTATTATCCAAGGGCAGATTAAAGGTATAAAATAAATTACAGTTTAGCCTTTCGTAATTTTTCTAATTCTTCATCAATACTTTGAATTACAGGAAAACGGAAACCTGTCTTAGGGTCAAAATCAGGTTCTAACACCTTCAAAGATACAGGGTGTTGGTCTCGTTTCCACTGATTTGCAACAAACCTTTTTGCAAAATCTTCTGTCCACTTCTTAAGTTGTTTGGATGAAAATTCTGGAAATCTCAAACATATAATTTTCCAGCAATCCACAAGGGAAAATCTCTGTTTTGCAAAAAGGAAAATTAATTCGTCCAGCACCTTATACGGCATCAGGTCTCCCTCATCCGTCTGATTAGGTGCTAATTCTGCTGTTGGAGGTATTTTTAATATCATCTCCAAAGCACGAATTTTTCTCGTCTCTGCAAGATATTCTAACAGTGCCGAAATAACTGTTTTTGGAACATTAGCAATCGGGGAAAAGCCACCTTCATTATCCCCTCCCGTTGTTGTATAACCAACTGCTGACTCACTCAAATTGGAGGTAACCAGCAACAATCCATTCACATTATTTGCCCAGTTCAGCATCATAGCACCACGAACTCGTGCTTGTAGATTTTGTCGTGTAAGTGCTTTGACATTCTCTTCCCCACCCACAATTTCCACTGCCTTTTTATATGCAATTTCCGATTCTTCATGAATACTTACCACATGAAAGGGAACTCCCAATTCTTTGGCTAATAATTCAGCCGCTTTTCTTGTGTCCGAACTACTATAACTTTTGTGGGGTAAATAAATACATTCCACTTTTTCCTTATATTTATTCGGGCATCTTCCTTCTTTCAAATTTTTCCCGGCTTCTACCGCAAGTAGTAAACTTAATGCACTATCCCTACCCCCCGATAGAGCCACTAAAAACTTATCAAATACACCCACTTTCTCAAAATAATCCCGAAGTCCTAAAGACAACGCTGAGAACAATTGCTCAAAATAATTATTTTCTATTTGAATACTCTCCGTAGATTTATCTTCAGGGATATAAAAACTTTGAGGTAATGTATTCACCCATTCTTTTAGTGGAGACGGACTAAACTGGGGATATTCTACAACAACCCTCTTCGTTATGTTTTCCCTTTCTGACTGT
Organism: Candidatus Hydrogenedens terephthalaticus JGI OTU-1; assembly: GCA_000493945.1. GTDB lineage: Bacteria > Hydrogenedentota > Hydrogenedentia > Hydrogenedentales > Hydrogenedentaceae > Hydrogenedens > Hydrogenedens terephthalaticus. The sequence continues at coordinate 81,108 of AWNW01000001.1, read as the reverse complement.
AAAGCCTCCGTTTTCCATGTAGAATTTTCCTTCCGTATTCGCGTCACTTCATTCAAATTTACTACCGTTGTAGTAAGTGTCCATCGTTTATTGGATAATATCGGTCCCATAACGACAGAACCCTCCGGAGTAGCAATAATCCCTCCTCCATCAAAAATAAGCCGACTGTTATCACATCCTAATAGATTGGAATAAATATAAACAACCTTAATCCGCATAGCATTGGTTAGAATCAATTGCTTTCGCAACTGATTTTTCAGCGGGCTAAATGGAGATGCACTTAAATTACAGATAATCTCGGCTCCATGTATGGCACGGTCTGCAGAGGGAGAATGAGAAGACCATATATCCTCACAAATTTCAGCAGAAACCAATCCGTAAGGCAGTTCAAAAATAATATCCCCCGCGGGTATCCCATGAATTTCTGTAGTCCCTCCTTCCCATGAAGACCAATATCTTCCTTCATAAAACACCTGATAAGTAGGCAAATATTTTTTCAAAATTAATCCATGTATTTTTCGATTACATACAAAAGCAGTTGCATTAAACAAATATGATTCTTTTTGGACAGGAAGTCCGACAAAAACACCTATCCCTTCTGTATGTTCTGCAATTTTTAGTAGCGAAGTCCAACTATGTTCCACTATATCGTCCCAAAACAATCGGTCTTCTAAACTATATCCACTGATAGCCAATTCGGGGGTTACCAACAAATGCACCTTTTCTTTTCGCGCAGTATCAATAACTTCACATAAATTTTCGGTATTCCTTTGAAAATCTCCGACTTTTACCGAAACTGAAGAAGTTCCAACTTTAACAAGTCTCATTGTTTATCTCCTATTGAAATACAATTCCCGCTTCGGGGTTTTGCCATATCTGATTTTTTAATTCTCCCAAACGAGGGGATAAAAATATACGATATACCTCCGGATTTCGAAGTCGTTTATATTCTTCCGATAGTGAATTTATCTGTTCTCTAACCCGTTCTCGAATATTTTGCACCGTCTCCAACGGTATTTTAATCTCTCCATCACTAAAAACTTCTTTCAATAAAGGTTTAGCATATCCAGCCCCTTCTAATTTTTGGGGGATATGTGGAAACAATCGGGAACGCGTTGGAATACTACCTTTCTCAGGATATTCTTCTCCTTCTAAATACATAACATCCCCTAATAGGTTTCCATCTTCTGTGTAATATCGCACAGGAACTTTTCGACCGGGGTCTGTGCTTTTTTCTATATTTCCTGTGATTTTAATCCGCGATTCCCAACCCCCATCCCGATATACTGCCACCAGTTTATAAACGCCATTCAAAGCGGGACAATCATACGAAGTTATCAAATGAGTTCCTACACCCCATGCATTAATCTTCGCACCCTGTCGTTTCAAATCCGCAATTAAATCTTCGTTCAAATCATTCGAGCCTATAATCATTGGCTCTTCAAATCCTGCTTCTCTCATCATTCGATACGCCACCTTACTTATACGAGCCAGGTCTCCCGAATCAATGCGAATAGCAGGCTTCACATCTATTCCCTCTTCTCTCATCTCTTTGAACACTTGAACTGCATTGGGAATTCCACTCTTTATCGGATCATAGGTGTCTACCAACAAAACACATCGTTTTGGATAAAGTCTTGCAAAAGCACGAAACGCTTCTAATTCACTCTGATAACTCATAACCCAACTATGAGCATGGGTTCCTGTTACAGGAATGCCATACACCTTACCTGCCATTACATTTGAGGTAGCCATACAACCACCAATATATGCAGCACGCGAGGCACTTGTTCCCCCATCCGGTCCATGGGCTCTGCGAAGACCAAATTCTATTACGGGATCCGGTTCTGCAGCTAAACATACCCGCGCCGACTTACTGGCTATCAATGTCTGATAATTCAACATATTAAGTAATGCCGTCTCTACCAATTGGGCTTCCAATAACGGTCCCTCTATCTGCACCACAGGTTCAAATGGAAAAATTAAAGTCCCTTCAAGTACCGCCTTTACTTTCAAATGAATTTTAAAATCTTTAAGGAATGTTAAAAAATCCTCATCAAATATCTTTAAACTTTTTAAATAATCAATATCGTCTTCCGTAAAATGTAAGTTTTTTAAATAAAGAAGAAACGACTCTAATCCTGCAAAAATAGCAAAACCTGAATGCGGCGGTAAACTACGAAAAAAATAATCGAAAGTAACAGGAATTTGCCCTCGTCCTTCTTTAAAGTATCCAGCCATCATTGTTAACTGATATAAGTCAGTCAACAACGCAAGATTTTTTCTTTCAAACCACGGTTCTATTTCAAACTTTTGCATATACTTCCCTATATAAATAAAATTATTTTTCTCTTACATGTTCCTCTAACCATTCAATAGCACAATCCATTATTTCTGCATGATCAAATGCTAATTCCGGTAGATTATCTATTGAAAACCATTGAACTTCCTTTGCATCATCATTAGCACGGACTTCTACATCCAAATTTTTTAATATCCCAACAAACGCCACACCAATGGTTCTACCTCGAGGGTCTCTGTATGGATTACTAAAAGCCTTCAATTGTTGTAATTTAACTCCCTTTAACGAAGTTTCTTCAAAAAGTTCCCGTTCTACTGCCTGCTCCAATGTTTCATGCTCATCAATAAATCCACCCGGTAAAGCCCAATATCCTTCAAAAGGAGCATTCATGCGTTTTATCAATAGAACTTCCCAATCTCTATTCACTTTCCTGAATACTACCGCATCCACAGTTACAGCAGGATGTGGATACTCATATATATAAGGACCTTTATGTTTCATTGTAATCTCCTATAATTTCACTTTACTTTTATGTTATACTTTACCTCATTCTTTCAATTATTTTCTTATTATAAATATCAAACCTTCCAATTAAAGGATTTTCTCATGACATCCTCTATCCTAAAACGAACATTAAAATGGACAATATATAGTATATCAATCCTCATTGTCCTGATTTTAATTGCTTTCCTGTTTCTGTTCCGTAACGCAATCTATAACCGCTATGTGGAATTTCCCCGTGAGAAACAAGCATGGGAAGAACTCCGAAGACAATATCAACCCCCTGCTTACGATGATGGTTGGAATGATTATGCCGGTGTTTGCCACAGTCATTCCGAATTATCCCATGACAGTCAGGTTCCCTTTGAAGAAATTCTTAGAGCATTAAAACAGGAGAAGCGACAATTTATTTGTATGTCTGACCATTGTGATGAAGGAAAAGCAGACTACTCTAAACAATGGCGCGGAGAACATGACGGTGTTATTTTTATACCGGGCTATGAAATGAATTACGGCTTTATGCCCTGGGGACTACCTACTGACACTGTTCTTGATTGCAAAAAAGACCCGCAAAGTCTCGCAAAAGAAATCCACGAAAAAGGAGGATTATTATTCTTTGCTCATTCCGAAGAACCCCGTGAATGGCAACTACCCGAACTTAACGGAATGGAAATCTATAACATTCACACCAATTTTAAAAGCCTTGATAAAAAATTTATCCTTTACAAATTAGCACCCAATATAATCCTTAACCTTAATAAATACCACGAACAACTTCTAAGAAGTATTTTCAGCCCATTAACAGAAGTTATAAAAAGATGGGATGAAATGAATATAAGTCGAAAAATTGTCGGAATTGCAGCAAACGATTGTCATCAAAATACAGGTTTTGTCGGGAAAATAACTCCACAGGGAACTTTATATGTCGAAGATACAAGCCCTCATAAAATAGGTGAATACAAATTAAACTTCTTTTCCCGTCTATTATTGCGTGTGCTCTTTGGAAAATTGGAACCGGGAAAAACGGTATTTCATGTGCAGTTAGACCCTTATCCCCTCATGGTTCGTTATGTCGCTACCCATGTTCTTGCACATGACCTATCAGAACAGTCTATTTTGGAGTCCTTAAAAGAAGGCCGTGTCTTTGTAGGTTTCGAAATGCTTGCCGAAACAACAGGCTTTGTTTTCTTTGCGGATGATGGAAATGTAAAAGCAGTTTGTGGAGAAAGAATTCCTTTAACTCCTAATCTATCTTTAAAAATGGCTTCTCCTTATCCATGTAAATTTATCATCTATCGTCATGGAATTGCTGTTCAAGAACACGAAGGCAGAGACTTTGAATGGAAACCCACAGAGCAGGGAAAATATCGCGTAGAAGCGCAATTATATTTGAATAAAAAATGGGTTCCCTGGGTTTACACAAACCCGATTGAAATATTTTAGCCATTGTTAATTAATAAGCCCACTCATATCTGGGTGGGCTTATTTTATATCTTAGTTTAACCGCTTTTTATAGAGCAACGCCCTTCAACGCTTTCACATTCTTCTCTACCTGTTCCCAATTCACAACATTCCACCATGCTTTCACATACTCACCACGATTATTTTGATATTTCAAATAATATGCATGTTCCCATACATCTACACCCAGTACTGGAAACACACCCCACGGTGATAGTTTATGCTGGTTTTCTGCTTGAAGGACAATCAATTTTCCATCTGCCGGGCGATAATGCAGCAAAGCCCATCCTCCTCCTTCTACAGCATTTGCCGCTGCTGTAAAATGATTTTGAAATGCATCGAAGGAACCAAAATCCCTTTCAATCAATTCCAATAATTCACCGGAAGGCTTACCACCTCCACCATTATTCGGGGGAGCCATTATCTTCCAGAACATACTATGTAAAAAATGTCCTCCACCATGAAATGCGGCTTGCTTTGACCAATGCTGAACCAAAGCAAAGTCATTTTTTGCTCGTGCCTCTTCAAGAGCCTTTTCCGCTGTGTTCAGCCCTTTTACATACGCGGCATGATGCTTGGAGTGATGCAACTCCATAGTTCGTGCATCTATGTAAGGTTCCAGGGCATCATACGCATAAGGCAACTCCGGAAGTTTATGTTCCTGACTTCCATTTCCTGTCTGAGCAAATATCGGTGCTCCAATAATTGAACTTGCCGTTATTAATGAACTACTTGCTAACAAAAATTCTCTGCGTGATGTACTCATTGTTTTCTCCTTTGTTTTATTTTCAGGGTTAGTTATTTTCAATTTCGATTTACATAACATTAAGCACCTTCTCAATATTCCCTAAAAATTACTATCAAAAAAATCTTCTCTCTCATTTGTGTTTATTCTTGTGATGCATGGCTAAGAATTCCACTCAATATGCCCATGCTACATGAGGACGAATAATTCCCTACCTTTCTATTTTTTTATCAATTTTTATTTAACAATAATTTTTTATCTAATTTGATTTGACATTTATATATATTTTAGATATAATATATCTATAATAATTATTTTGTTCTCAAAACATTAACCTTAAATGTAGGAGAAAAGATTATGACAAACATGTTTTGCGACCAATGTGAACAAACCTTTAACGGTACCGGTTGTACCCAGAAAGGTGTCTGCGGAAAAGATGCCGATATGGAATCTTTGCAGAAAACTTTACTCTACGGGTTGAAAGGAATGGCCGCATACAAACATCATGCTCGCCGTTTAGGAAAGACAGACCCGGAAATTGAAGAATTTATCGAACGCGCATTATTTGCGACCATGACTAATGTTAATTTTGACATGGCACATCTTTTGGAATTAGTTCTCGAATGTGGAAAGATGAACTTAAAAACAATGGAATTACTCAACAATGCCCATGTAGAAACTTTCGGAAATCCATCGCCAGTAAAAGTCAAAGAAGGAATTCAGGAAGGTCCCGGTATCCTAATCACAGGACATGATTTATTGGATTTAAAACAATTGTTGGAACAAACTAAAGACACAGGGATTAAGGTTTACACTCATGGCGAAATGCTGCCCGCCCACATGTATCCGAAATTACGGGAATATCCACATTTTGTTGGCCATTATGGTGGTGCTTGGCAACTACAGCGAAAAGAATTTGAAAGATTTGGCGGTCCTATAGTTGTTACTACAAACTGTGTCCTTATCCCTGCGAGTCATAATACCTATCTCGACCGATTATTTACGCTTCATTGCACCGGTGTTCCTGGTGCGCCTCGTCTTAACGAGGGTGATTTCTCTCCTGTTATTAAAAAAGCACTTGAAATAGGTCCTTTGCAACCTACTGAAATAAAAGAAAGCACGATTGGCTTTCATTGGTCTTACATTCTTTCTGTCGCAGATAAACTAATTGATTTAATTAAAGCCGGTAAAATCAAACATATATTCCTTATTGGTGGTTGTGATGGCGCCGAACCTGGCCGCAACTATTTTGCCGATTTTGCCCAAAACACTCCGAAGGAATCTCTTATCCTTACATTAGGCTGCGGTAAATATCGTATTCGTAATTATGATTATGGAGATGTTGAAGGTATCCCTCGTTTATTGGACATGGGTCAATGCAATGATTCTTACGGTGCTATCCAAACCGCCCTTGCTTTAGCGAAAGTTTTTAATTGTGGTGTAAATGACCTACCTCTTACACTTGTAGTAAGTTGGTTTGAGCAAAAAGCCGTTGCTGTGCTACTGACTTTATTGTCGTTAGGGGTAAAAGGTATCCGATTAGGTCCTGCTTTACCTGCATTTATCACCCCTAATGTATTAAAAATTTTACAGGACAAATATGACCTGAAACCTATCGGCACAAATGCCTCCGAAGATGTAAAACAAATTCTACAAGTTGTATCATAATCAAAAGATAACGGGGAACAGGTTGTTCCATACCTGTTCCCCTAATATATCACAACAGGATTCTTTCTATGTTCAGCAATACAACAATTACAGCCATACAGGCATTAACATTCATAGCCCTTCACAATAAAAAAGAACCTGTTTCCCATCTTGAACTTGCAAAACATATCCATATTTCCACTTCCTACCTCTCTAAAATTATGACACTTCTTACTAAAGCACGATTGCTCAATGCTCATAGAGGACCTTCCGGTGGTTTTACATTAAATCTACCAACGGAACAAATCACACTCCTTGAAATTGTAGAAGCATGTGAAGGGAAAATTTTGGGAGATTACTGCAAAGACACAGACGATATTGAACATGTTTGTGCTTTTCATAAAGCCATGTATGAAGTTCGAGTTGCCCTCACTTCTACGCTTAGAAAATGGACATTGGATAAAATTATTAAAAAACCGCTACCAGATGACAAACTTTTGCCTTTCGTTAACTGTAAAATGAAATCCGTATGTGCCTCTCTCCATACTTCCAAAAAACCGAGGTCCACTACCAGAGATAAGTCAAAAAGTGGCATTTAATTTTAAAAACCTCCATAATACATGTATAATCTTTTGGATTTATTTACAAGTAACTCTGTTGAAATTTATAGGACCATGAAAAAGAAAAAATTAGAAAAAAGTAAAAGGTCAGAGACACGTATAAAAAACTGGGAAAATCGTTACGATGAAGCCTTTTCAAAAGATTCTATACGTCTCCGACGGGCAGAAGTTCATCTACCGGATAATCCTCAACACGAATCCCATCTCCCTGAAACATTTGAACCCAATGCAACCGTAGTCTCACATAGCAAAAAATGGGCTTTTGTCCTGCTTGATAACGCAACGGAACAGAAAGAAATCCAATGCAAAATAGATGAGCGACTTCGGGAAAAAGAATCCAGTCTCATTGCTCCCGGAGACCGTGTTTTCGTTGATTACGAAGAAAAAGGGGAACCTATTATTCGTGGGATTGCATCACGAAAATCAAAATTAAGCAGGCTTTCTGTTGACCGCGAAGGACCACCTGAACAGGTTATTTCTGCGAATATAGATATCCTATTTATTGTTGCATCTGTGAAACAGCCTGCCTTTAAACCCGGCCTCATAGACCGATTTCTTATCGTTGCTGAAAATGGGAATGTAGAACCTGTAATCGTTATCAATAAAATAGACCTTATAGATACCCTACCTGAAGAAGTAAAAATTTATCAAAACCTCGGATTGAAAACGCTCTTTACCAGTTGTGTAAAAAGACAAGGAATTGAAGAAATTATAAATTTATTGGAAAACAAAACGGGCGTAATGGCAGGTCATAGCGGTGTTGGTAAAACTTCCCTTCTTAAATGTATCTGTCCGGATGTAGATGCAACAACATTAGAAATCAGTCAAAAAACGGAAAAAGGGAAGCACGCTACCACCAATACACGACTCTACTGTCTGCCCAACGGTGGCAAATTAATAGATACCCCAGGTATCCGTTCATTAGGCTTTTGGGACATGGACCCACGCTCCCTTGATTACTACTTCCCCGAAATATCCCGATTCTCAGAAATGTGTCGTTTTAATGACTGTTCTCATATACACGAGCCCAACTGTGCCGTACGCGAAGCAATTAAAAAAGGAGAAATCCCCATTATCCGCTATGAGTCCTACCTGCGAATTCGGAAAAGTATTGAACAAGACGGCATTACCCCGGGAAGAATGAGAAAAGAAAATATCCTACCTCACGACCTCTCCCATTTTCGCAAGAGAAACCATTTTAAACAATAGCATGTCTTAAAATAAACACATTTTATTAAAACATTCAATAGGAGACCTTTTATGAAAAAGAACAAATTAGCCATTGTGTTTTTCTTCCCCTTGTTTTTAAACCTTTTATTCATCCCATCATTTACTCATGCCGACTTAAAAAGTTATGTAACCAAACCCGACCCAACCTACTCCTATGAAATTGTAGATACAAAAGATGTAGAGGGTTGCAAAGCAAAAATTGTTCGGCTGACATCACAGACATGGCAGAATATAGTCTGGACTCATTGGCTTGTTCTACTCTGTCCACCTGAAATAAAGAATTCTGACATAGCCATGCTTGTTATTAGTGGAGGCTCAAACCGACAAAAAGAACCCAATATTAATTCTCTGGAATTTAAAGTTGCCGTCACAGTTGCGAAAAAGACAAATTCTGTTATCGCAGTTCTGTCTCAGGTTCCCAATCAACCCTTATTTGATGGAAGAAATGAAGATGAAATTATCGCATACACCTACGATAAATATCTCAACGGAGAAGGAGATGAATGGCCATTATTACTACCTATGGTAAAAAGTGCCGTCCGTGCTATGGATACTATACAGTTGGTGCAGAAGGATACAGACAACCATGAAATCAAACGATTCGTTCTTACAGGTGGCTCTAAAAGAGGTTGGACAACATGGCTAACCGCAGCAACAGGAGACCCCAGAGTTGTAGCCATTGCCCCTGCTGTTATTGATGTGCTGAACATGAAACAACAAATGCTCCATCAATTAGAATGCTACGGCACTTTCAGTAGCGAAATAGAAGATTACACCCGTCTTAAAATTCCTCAGAGAATGCATTTACCGAAAGGAGAACAATTATTAAGCATCGTTGACCCTTATACTTACAGAAATTCACTTACATTGCCCAAGTTAATTCTTCTTGGCACTAACGACCCCTATTGGACTGTAGACTCTGCCAATCTATACTTCCCGGACTTCCCTGCTCCAAAATATTTGTGTTATCAAGCCAATACAGGGCATGATGCATCACCCACAGGCATTGCTACATTAGCCGAATTTTTCCTATTCGCAAAAGAGAAAAAATCGTTCCCTTCAGTGTCCTGGGAAATATCGAAAAGAAATACCATAACCGTAAAATGGGATAATCCGGAAGGAACTGCTTACCTTTGGAAAGCCGATTCCAACAACCGCGATTTTAGAAACTCCAAATGGGAAAGCACACCCTTAAAAGGAAAGGGAAAAGCCAAAGCAAAATTGGTTCAACCCAAAACCGGCTGGAGTGCTTACTATGTCGAAGTCCGATTTCCCGGTTCCTTTGGCAATCCGTACAGCATTTGCACACAAATGAAAGTTCTCCCTGAAAATATCTACCCATTCAAAGTAGATATAGAAAATGTCAAAGCCATACCCAACGACACAACAAAAAAATAAACATCGCCTTAAATATTCAATAATTTGACAATACCCTAATAGATTGATATAATTTATATTCCCATTTATACTGAGTGGGCGATTAGCTCAGGTGGTTAGAGTACTTGCTTGACATGCAAGGGGTCACTGGTTCAAGTCCAGTATCGCCCACCATTTTTGTTTCTTTCTCACTATAAAAACTTCATTGAATTTGAACGAAAATTAATTATTTGCGAAAAATATTTTCTTACTTTGTTTGCTTAGTAATAATTCCTTAATTTTTTCCATATTTATTTTTCGAAATTAATACACCCCTTCTAATAACTCAAATAAGCCTTTATAGTTTCAAAACCGTAATTTCTTAATCTTAATCCCTGTTTTGTTTGTTTCAAGTATTGTTTTTGTATAATTTTATGAAAATTAGCAATCTAAATTTAGTTAAGTGGTTATCAGTAATTTTACTAACAATTACACATAAAATTCGTATAATATGCTACAAAAGGTCTATGTTATGCATTCGATTCGTATAAGAACAAGTTGTGCAAAAGGTAGAGTATCAAAGAAAGTATTGAGAAAAAAAGATATAGTTAGATTTCTTAACACCGAACCAAGAACACCCACTGTCTATTGCGGGAAAGAGGAATATGATTATGATATACATTGAGAAGGCTTAATTATGGCAGAGAAAGAAGCAAAAGCAAGGATAAAAATCAATAAACTTCTTGAAGAAGCCGGATGGCGTTTCTTTGATAATGAATCTGGCAAGGCTAATATTCTTCTTGAAAATAATGTCAAACTCACAATAGAAAAGTTAAATGAGTTTGGAGAGGATTTTGAGAAGACAAGCAACGGATTTATAGACTTTTTATTACTCGATGAGCAGGGCTTCCCCTTTATTGTCTTAGAAGCAAAAGCAGAAGATAAAAACCCTCTTTTTGGTAAAGAACAAGCTCGACGGTATGCTATTTCTCAAAATTGCCGCTTTATTATACTTTCAAATGGGAATATTCATTATTTCTGGGATTTGGAAAGAGGCAACCCTCATATTATAAGCCGTTTCCCCTCGCCAGAAACAGTAAAGGGATATTCTACTTTTAAGCCGGATAGAAAAAGATTAGTCAGTGAAACAGTCAATGATGATTACATTGTACTTACACAAAAACCGGATTATAAAAACGACCCTTCCTACATAAATGAAGAAACCAGAAAAAGTTTCATTGAACAAAATAAGTTAAAATTTTTAAGAAGATATCAAGTATTGGCAATACAATCCATTCAAAATGCTGTGAAAGAAGGAAAAGATCGCTTTCTTTTTGAAATGGCTACAGGTACAGGAAAAACACTTGTATCGGCTGCGGTTATTAAGTTGTTCCTTCGAACAGGAAATGCTCGGCGTGTTTTGTTTTTAGTCGATAGGCTCGAACTTGAAGACCAAGCATATAAAGCCTTTGTCGCATACTTAAGAAATGACTATCAAACAGCTATTTACAAAGAAAACCGTGATGACTGGCGAAAAGCAGAGATTGTGGTTTCAACTGTGCAAACCTTTTTGTCAAAGAACAGATATAAAAGACTTTTCGCACCTGATGATTTTGATCTGGTAATCTCTGATGAGGCACATCGAAGTATTGGCGGAAACAGCAGAGCAGTTTTTGAATACTTCATAGGTTATAAACTGGGACTCACCGCAACACCCAAAGACTATCTAAAACATATTGATACATCAAAACTTGGTGAAAATGATCCGCGACAACTCGAACGCCGTTTGCTTTTAGATACCTATAAAACCTTTGGCTGTGAAAATGGAGAGCCCACTTTCAGATATTCCTTACTCGATGGCGTAAAAGAAGGATTTCTCATAAATCCTGTAGTTGTAGATGCACGGACAGAAATTACAACCCAACTGCTTTCCGATAAAGGCTACTTTGTAACCATACAAAATGATGAAGGCGAAGAAGTGGAAGAAATTTTTATTCATAAGGATTTTGAGAAAAAGTTCTTTTCAGAAAGCACTAACCGCGAATTTTGCAAAGCCTTTTTGGAAAATGCTTACAGGGATCCGATAAGCGGAGAGATTGGAAAAACCATTGTCTATTGTGTTTCGCAAAACCATGCAGCGAAAATTACCCAAATATTGAATGAAATGGCTCATCAAATGTTTCCTGGAAAATACAATTCAGATTTTGCCATTCAAGTTACATCCCGAATTGTTGATTCTCAACAGTTTACCATCAATTTTACAAATAACCGCCTCTCAGGCACGGGTAATTTTAACCCCTCGTATAAAACCAGCAAAACCCGCGTTTGCGTAACTGTCGGCATGATGACAACGGGCTATGACTGTCCTGATATTCTCAATCTTTGCCTGATGCGACCCATTTTTTCTCCTACCGATTTTATTCAGATTAAAGGTAGAGGCACAAGAAAATACAACTTCGCTACTGATCTTACTGATCTGCAACAAAAAGTGCAGATTGGCGAGAAGCAAAAAGAAAATTTCAAAATGTTTGATTTTTTTGCTAACTGCGAGTATTTTGAAGAAAAGTTTAATTATGATGAAGTACTCAAACTGCCAAAACCAGGCTCAGGAGAAAATACCGCTTTAGAATTTAGAGAGCCATCAGGCATTTACAGTTATGACAGTTCACAGTCAGACCAGATAATAAAACTCGAACATTTTGTTATCGGTCCCGACGGAATGAAGATTGATAGAATGTATTTTGAAAAATTTGAAAAAACTATCATTGAACATCCGATTCTTAAAGAGCAGGCAGAGGAAGGTAAGTGGGACGAACTTTTGGCTTATCTTGAAAAGCATATACTTGATAAGCCCGAGGAATATTTTACACTCGAAAAACTTCGTTCCTCCATTCAGATTGACCGCCGTGTTTCCATGCGGGAAATCATAGAGAAGATATTTGGGATTATCCCCTACTTTAAGACAAAAAATGAACTTCTGGATGAAGAGTTTGATAAATTTGACAGCAGATATTTGCCCAAAGAAGAGTATTTTAATTATGCCAAAACAGTCTTTAATGCTTACATTCTTGATGCTGATTTCAGGGCAATCATAGACAATAAGAATTTTGCTCTTTTGAATGTTTCACCCTACGGTGAAGCATTCAAGAAATTACCACCTGAACTGCGGAGTTCAATTCCTGAGTATATTAAAGATTTTGTGCCATTGAACAAGTTTGTAGCGTGAGGTTTTTTAAATATGAATGATAACTACATTTTAACACCACTTCCGCCAAAAAAAGATGTGGAGACAAAAGCAGTACTTAAACAGCTTGCTGCTGCACATAGATATCTTGCGGAATTAAAAGGTGTTTCTAAAACAATTCCTAATGAAACCATATTGCTCTATACCTTGCCTTTACTTGAAGCAAAAGACAGCTCGGCTATTGAAAATATCATTACCACGCATGACGAGATTTATAAGGATAATCTTTTTGAAAACTTTATATCAAACCCTGCAGCTAAAGAAGTCCAGCGATATGCTCAGGCTGTTCGGGAAGGTTTTGAACTAATGCACAATAAAAAATTTATTATTTCAAACAACTTAATTTTAAAAATTCAAGAAACAATTATTCATAATAATGCTGGCTATAGAACTCTCCCAGGAACAGAATTAAAGAACCTCGATACTGGAAAAACTGTATATATTCCACCTCAGGGTCATGAACAAATTATTTCATTAATGAATAATTTGATTGATTATATTAACAATGACTCTCTTCATCCGATTGATCCCTTAATTAAAATGGCTATCATTCATTTTCAATTTGAATCAATTCATCCATTCTATGATGGAAATGGCAGAACAGGAAGAATTCTCAATATTCTTTACCTTATTCAAAAAGGTTTGCTCGACTTACCAGTACTTTACCTAAGCAGTTATATTATTAGAACAAAATTAGATTATTATAGACTTTTACAGGAGGTTAGGGATAAAGAGAACTGGGAGGCATGGATTCTCTATCTGTTACGAGGAGTTGAAGTTACCTCGAATAGCACTATTATTCTGATAAACAAAATAAAAGAACTTATGCAGGAGTATAAACAAAAAATCAGGAACAACTATAAATTTTACTCTCAGGATTTATTGAATAATCTTTTTAAGCAACCTTATACAAAAATCGAGTTTTTGCAAAAAGACTTAAAGGTGCACCGCCAGACAGCAGCAAATTACTTGGACCAACTTGTAGAAGGAGGTTTACTGAAAATGGAAAAATTCGGTAAATCGAATTATTACATTAATGAGCCGTTGTTCTTACTTTTTAAAAATTTTGATTTATCCGCTAATGAAAGCCATGAATATGATAAAAAAATTTGAAATTTTCGACATGTTTTTTTGATATGTCGAAAAAAACGCTTTTTTTCGACATATAAGCAAAGATATAGTGAAAAAATACGAATTTTCAATATATGTAAATGATTAGGAATCTTTATGTTAGACAACGAAACAAAACGAAGAATTGATACAGCCCGCGATATACTTGTGGGCAAAGTGCCTGACCCTAAAAGTCAGGTGGAGCAGATTACTATTGCGCTTGTGTATAAGTTCATGGATGACATGGACAAGGAAGCCATTGAACTCGGCGGAAAACCAAGTTTTTTCACCGGCAATTATGAACGCTATGCCTGGAACAAGATATTTGACCCACACATCGGCGGTTATGAAATGCTCGCCCTTTACAGCGAAGCCATTGTAAATCTTAATCAGAATCCAAATCTGCCTCAACTTTTCCGTGATATCTTTAAAAATGCCTATCTTCCTTATCGCGACCCCGAAACATTAAAACTTTTTCTCAAAACCATCAATGAATTTACATACGACCATTCCGAACGACTGGGCGATGCTTTTGAGTATCTGCTTTCGGTACTCGGCAGTCAAGGCGATGCGGGTCAATTCAGAACACCACGGCATATTATAGATTTTATGGTAGAAATTGTTAATCCACAGAAACATGAAACCGTTTTAGACCCTGCCTGCGGTACTGCTGGATTTTTGATTTCTGCATACAAACATATTCTAAAAGAAAATACATCACCAAAATATAAAACACAGAATGGCAATAATGGCGGTTACAGGGGTGATTTGCTTAGTGTAGAGGAACGCAAAAAACTTTTTGAAAATTTCAAGGGCTACGATATTTCGCCGGATATGGTACGGCTTTCACTTGTAAATATGTATCTGCACGGCTTTGTTCAGCCTCAAATATTTGAATATGATACCCTTACCAGCGAAGACCGCTGGAATGAATACGCCGATGTGATTCTTGCCAATCCTCCTTTTATGTCGCCGAAAGGCGGAATCAAACCACATAAAAAGTTCAGCGTGCAGAGCAACCGCAGCGAGGTGCTGTTTGTGGATTACATTGCAGAACACCTCACACCAACCGGTAGAGCCGCAGTGATCGTTCCTGAAGGTATCATTTTCCAAAGTGCTAATGCATACAAACAACTCAGAAAAATGCTGGTTGAAAATTATCTCTATGCGATTGTATCGCTTCCTGCCGGTGTTTTTCAGCCATATTCGGGTGTTAAGACTTCAATTCTTTTGATGGATAAACAGCTCGCAAAGAAAACCGATTCTATTTTATTTGTAAAGATTGAAAATGACGGCTATGACCTTGGAGCACAACGCAGACCCATAGATAAAAACGACTTGCCCGATGCCTTGAATGTGATTAGAGAATATATAACTGCTATACGAAACGGTTGCTTCGATACGTCCCTTCGGGACTACTCAGCAACCGACTCCAATACATCCCTTCGGGACTACTCAGCAACCGACTCCAATACATCCCTTCGGGACTACTCAGCAACCGACTCCAATACATCCCTTCGGGACTACTCAGCAACCGACTCCAATACATCCCTTCGGGACTACTCAGCAACCAACTCCAATACATCCCTTCAGGACTACTCAGCAACCGGCTCCGATACGTCCCTTTGGGACTACTCAGCAACCGGCTCCGATACGTCCCTTTGGGACTACTCAGCAACCGGCTTCGATACGTCCCTTTGGGACTACTCAGCAACCGTTTTAAAACACTCCACTACTCAGCGGCCAGTGAAACGGTCACTGAGTAGGCCGAAGGCCGTATCGAAGTGACCGATGATAAGACAGAGGTAACCTATGGGATACATGTACATTCTAAAATGTGCTGATGGTAGTTATTATACCGGAAGTACTGTTAATCTTGAAAGAAGATTATGGCAGCATCAAAATGGTGAAGGTGCCAACTATACTAAAACCCGTTTACCTGTAGAACTTGTTTATTATGAAGAATATGATAGAATTGATGAAGCATTCTATAGAGAAAAACAAGTGCAGGGCTGGTCAAGAAAGAAAAAGGAATCTCTTATTAAAGGCAATTATAAAGACTTAAAAATTTTAGCCAAGAAAATTTGGAAAAAGCAGGTTTAGAGAAACACATATATTTTGGAGCAATTTAAGAAAAACAAAACCGATTATTGATAAAGCATTGCTCAATTTCCTTATTGAAAGTCAAAATCTTGATAAGCAGAAATTTTTTTGTGGGAAGTCAGATAAGAGAAATATTTGTTCATGGGAATTGTCTTTCTTTTAAGGACATCAAGATTGCACAGAAATATGATGTTTCAAGATTATCAAGCGAAGCAGAATATAGAAATATTCAGAGTCTTAAGCAAACATTAAATGATTTATACGAGGATGAAGAATGAAAAACCGCCTTTACCGTCCTATGCTAAGGTGGAAGATAAGGAAGGATTAAGAAATGAAGACAAAAATTGAAGGGGCACTCTGCCCATCGCACAACAATAGATATGCAATTCGGGTGGAGTACCGCCTTCTCCTAAATTGCTCTCCGTTGCCCTTCGACAAGAACAGGGAGCAGTCTCGGGCAACTTTGCATAGATACAAAAAGTTATATGTATAAAATTTTTAAGAATTAAGATAACGGTGTAAAAAATATGTAAAAAACTTTTAACGAGTGGATAAAAATTGGAGGGATGCAAGGGGAAGGAAATTTTTGCCCGCAATCTTTGAGCAAAACGGGGATGTAATTTTATATCAGTCAGTGTCAAGATTTTGCTCAAAAAAAGTTCTGAAATCGTCCAGTATCGCCCACCATTTTTGTTTCTCCTAAATTATTGATTGATGCCTATTTGCAAGCGATTTTTCCTATTAATAAAATTGTGTTATTCTTCAAATATTGCATTCATTTTATCCTGTTTATTATTGCCCTTTACTATTAAATTTTGATATAATACCTTTACTTAATTTCTTCCCTTGTATGGACTTTTTCCTATTACTTATAGAAAGGTGGAGCACATGGCTGAAAATACATCTCATGCTTATACTGCCGATGCCATTGGTGTCCTTGAAGGACTTGAAGCCGTCCGAAAAAGACCCGCAATGTATATCGGAGACACAGGTATTCGTGGTTTACATCATCTTGTTTATGAAGTCGTTGATAATAGTGTTGATGAAGTCATGGCAGGCTTCGGAGACACTATTCAGGTAACAATCCACATTGATAACAGCGTTACAGTTATTGACAATGGACGCGGAGTACCTGTTGACCCGATGAAAGACGGAACACATAAAGGGAAGTCGGCTCTTGAGGTTGTTATGACTGTTCTTCATGCAGGAGGCAAGTTTAATCATAGTGTCTATAAAGTTTCCGGGGGGTTACATGGTGTTGGCGTTTCCTGTGTAAATGCCCTTTCCAAATGGTTAGAAGTGGAAGTAAAAAGAGATGAAAAAATTTATTATATGGCTTTCGAACGCGGAAAGACGGTCACTCCGTTAGAAGTTCGTGGCAAAGCGAAAGGGACCGGAACACGAGTTACTTTCCTCCCTGACCCGGATATTTTTGAAGAGGTGGTGTTTCAATCGGAAATTTTACTCAATCGTCTCAGAGAGTTAGCCTTCTTAAACGCAGGTTTGAAAATTATATTCACAGATGAGCGGAATGATGAGCCTTCGGTAACTCTCCAATATAAAGGAGGTTTGGAAGAATTTGTCAAACACCTAAATAAAGGCAAAGACCCTATTCATTCCAAACCCATTTTCATTTCCAAAAGCAAAGAAGACATTCAGGTAGAGGTGGCAATACAGTATGTAAAGACTTATTATGAGCAGGTCATCAGTTTTGCAAATAACATTCACACGCCCGGTGGAGGCACTCATATCACCGGATTTCGCAGTGCTCTAACTCGTAGTATTACGGATTGGATAGATAAGAACAACCTGAATAAAAAGAAAAACTTTTCTGTTACAGGTGATGATACTCGCGAAGGTTTGACTGCCGTAGTTTCTATTCGACATCCCAATCCACAATTTGAAGGACAAACCAAAGATAAATTGGGAAATAGCGAGGTTCAGGGACTCGTAAACTCCATCGTATATAGTGCGTTACAGGAATTTTTTGAACAGAATCCCCGCATTGCCAATCAGATTGCGGATAAAATTTTAGAAGCGGCAGAAGCCCGCGAAGAATCCCGTAAAGCCAAAGAACGCGTCCGCAGGAAATCCGCCCTGGATACATTGGGACAGGCATCTAAATTAGCCGATTGTTCGGAACGAAATCCGGAACTTTGCGAATTGTTCATTGTAGAGGGTGATAGTGCAGGTGGCTCCGCAAAGCAAGGTAGGGACCGCCGTTATCAGGCAATTCTTCCGTTACGCGGGAAAGTCCTCAATGTCGAAAAAAGTCGGCTTCACAAAGTACTCGAAAACAAGGAAATTGCTTCGCTCCTTCGGGCATTAGGTATTGATATAACCAAGGAAGAAATTACACTTGATAACCTTCGTTATCATCGTGTCATAATCATGACCGATGCAGATGTAGATGGTTCTCACATTCGAACCCTTCTTTTAACATTCTTCTTTAGATACGCCTCTGAACTTATTCGAAAAGGACATCTATATATAGCACTCCCACCCCTCTACAGAATTTCCAAAGGGAAAAAATCGAGATATACCCATTCCGAACATGAATTTGAATCTTTCATACTCGAAACGGTTATGGAAAATGTTCGGGTTGTTTCAAGCAACGGAGATGCTAACAACGATGAAAAACTTATTCAAGTTCGAACACTTATCAAAACAATTGAAGCCATTCGAAATCTTGAAAAAGTAATCAACCGATTAAATAAAATATACGGCGTTACCCTTGAAGAACTACAACGGATAAGAGAACTACCACGCGAAAAACTCATCTATCCTGAAGCAATCACACAAAAAGAATGGAAAAAAATCTTCGGTGATGAAAAAGAAATTATTAACACAGCCATTCCCACCAAAAGTGATAATGGAGATATAGAACCTACAACAACTCCCAAACCTGCACGCCTTCCCAATCAAGTGGATATAGCCTTCATGAAAAGTCCCGATTTTTCATCATACCTCCATTGGTATGAAGCTGCTAATGCACTGGGCACTCCACCCTTCCGAATTTTCAGTAAGGATAATAAAGAAAATAATTTGCTTTTCGAAACAGACTCACCGATGGAACTTAGAAACTACCTTATGGAGTTAGGAAAAAAAGACCTTGTAATTCAGCGATACAAAGGTCTCGGTGAAATGAATGCCGAACAACTTTACGAAACTACCATGGACCCTGAAAAACGGACATTACTGAAAGTAGAAATTGCGGATGAAAGTTCTGTTGAAGAGACATTTACAATTCTAATGGGCGATGAAGTTGAGCCTCGTCGTCATTTCATAGAAAAACATGCCCTTGAAGTGCAAAATCTTGACATTTAACTTCTAATAGATATTAACACCTTAGGAGAAAATACATGGCGGTGAATCAGAATATAAAGCCAGTCCCCATTGAACAGGAAATGCAAACCGCTTTCCTCGATTATTCCATGAGTGTAATTGTAAGTCGTGCCTTACCCGATATCCGTGATGGGCTAAAACCGGTTCAAAGACGAATACTTTTCGTCATGCACCAATTAGGACTAACTCCCAATCGTCCATACCGTAAATGTGCCACTATCGTCGGAGAATGTTTAGGAAAATATCATCCCCATGGAGACCAGGCGGTTTACGATGCCCTTGTCCGATTAGCCCAAGATTGGAACATGCGTTATCCTATGGTTGATGGTCAGGGCAACTTCGGTTCTATAGATGGAGACAGCCCAGCAGCATACCGATATACAGAGGCAAGATTAACACCCATTGCTTTAGAAATGCTAACGGATATAGAAAAAAATACTGTTGAGATGCGCCCCAATTTCGATGGTCGTCTCGATGAACCTACCGTATTACCCTCCGGCTTTCCCAACCTCCTTGTAAACGGGTCTTATGGTATCGCGGTCGGTATGGCTACGGATTGTCCTCCTCACAATTTAACAGAAATCTGTAACGCAATTATCTACTATATAGACAACCCTTCCGCTCCCGTCGAAGAATTTATAAAGATTGTGCCGGGACCCGATTTCCCTACGGGGGCTATCATCTGTGGTAAAGAAGGAATTCTTCGTGCCTACAAAACAGGAACGGGACAGGTAAAACTTCGGGCACGAATTAAAGTCGTCTCCCAGGAAAAAACGAAAAAGAAAAGTTTGCTCGTTGAAGAAATCCCGTATCAGGTTACAAAACAAACCGTGATTGAATCTATTGCAAAAGCCGTAGAGAACAACAAAGTTTCAGGTATCACTGACCTTCGCGACGAATCCGACCGCGAAGGAATGCGTTTAATCATTGAACTCAAAAGCGATGCCAATCCTCAGGTCGTTTTAAACCAACTTTACCAACATACTCAATTACAAAATACATCAAGAATCCATTTCCTCGCATTAGTAAACAACATTCCACGCGTATTAAATTTGAAAGATATGATTCAGCACTATGTCCAATACCGTGCTGAAATTGTAGAACGCAGAACTCGTTTTGATTTAGAACAGGCAGAACGCCGTGCACATATCCTTGAAGGTCTATTAAAAGCCATTGACCAAATTGATGAAGTAATCAATCTAATTCGTAAATCTGCAAATGCGGAAGAAGCCCAAACAAAATTGTGCAAGAAATTGGATATTTCCGTTGAACAGGCAAAAGCCATCCTTGCAATGCCCTTACGCAGATTAACCGGATTAGAACGAAAAGAATTACAGGAAGAATATGACAATCTGCTCAAAGAAATTAAACGACTAAAACACATCCTTTCAAGCCGTGAAAATATTCTCGCAGAAGTGCGGAAAGAAGTAGAAAAAATCCGTGAAAAATATGGAGATGAGAGAAAAACAGAGATTTTAGAAACCATTGAAGATTTTGGTATTGAAGACCTTATCGCTGATGAAGCCATGATTATAACCGTATCCAATCAGGGATATATTAAACGCATGCTCCAGACAACATCACGAAAACAACGGCGAAGAGGTCAAGGTGTCATGGGGATGGAAACCCCCGAAGATGACTTTGTTAAACATGTTTTTACTGCGACCGCTCATGAATACCTTATGTTTTTCACAAATGAAGGGCGTGTTTACTGGCAGAAAGTTCACGAAATTCCCGAAGCAGGCAGAACAGCAAGAGGTAGGAATATTAAAAACTTGCTTGCTCTCGGAGATAAAGAAAAAGTAACGGCTTTCCTTTCTATTAAAAACTTAAAAGATGAAAGCAAATACCTCTTCATGGTCACTAAAAAAGGTCTCGTCAAGAAAACCCCGCTATCTGCTTATAGCAAACCGCGTTCCACAGGTATCCAGGCAATTACCTTAGAACAAGGTGATGAACTTATAGATGTCCTTGTTACATCAGGAATAGACAATGTCCTTTTAGCGACTCATAGCGGTCTTGCAATACGCTTCCCTGAAAAAGATGTTCGTCCTATGGGTCGAACGGCTCAGGGTGTAGTTGGTATTCGCCTTAATAAAGGCGACTATGTCGTAGGTGTCTCCGTTGCTAAAGATAATTTAACCGTCCTCACTGTTACAGAAAACGGCTATGGTAAACGGACTGAAGTAAAAGAATACCGTATTCAACATCGCGGAGGAAAAGGGATTATTAACATACAGACACAGGAACGCAATGGCAATGTCGTGACCATGCTCACCGTAAGCGATGACGAAGACATTGTGGTTGTTGCCACCGATGGGAAAATGCTCCGCATCCCTGTTAAAAGCATCCGCGTCATTGGTCGAAATACCAAAGGTGTGCAACTAATGAACCTGCGCGAAGGTGCTAAAATTGCATCCGCAGATAAAGCCATCAAAAAGAGTGACGCGGAAGAAGAATTACCCGAAGGTTCCTATACTGAAGAAGAAAATGCAGATGAAATAGGCGACCTTTTTGAAAATGCCCCTGATAACGAACAAAATTCCGAATAAGAAACAAAGTAATAAATTAAAGAAAGAACTATAGGACATAGGTAACACATGGGCTTTAGAATAGAAAATTTATAATGATATGAAGAACACCAAAAATATGAATTAAAAAAAGAGAAAATTTTACAACTTGACATACTTTATTCTTTCTCTTTGTAGATTAGATTTAAAATTGATTAAGAAAATTATAACCACGAATTACACGAATAAAAACGAATGAAAAAAATCCATCATGTATTCCTGTATTTGAACAATATATCTGAAGTATTCTCGCTTCTGGCTTTTTTAGGTAGTTAAATCTTTTTACCACAAAGAACACAGAGACTTTACAGAGTTCACAGAGGAGAATCTATTTCATTTTACTATAAACTTTCTCTGTGTCCTTTGTGTAAACTTTTCCTTTGTGTCCTCTGTGGTTTATTCTTTTTACCCCAAGAATCTTACAACGAAGTAAGAGCACGGCATTCCGTTTCCCTACGATAGAGAAAGAAAATATAAATTGTTACCTATGTCTTATAGGTTATTAAATAAATCTTTATTACTCATTTTCGTCCAGTTCGAAGAACAAATCTTCAATAATGTCCTTTTGAAGAATTGCTCTTATTCTTTCTAATATCTGTTCCTTCTCAAAGGTCAATCGGTGCATAACGGTAGTATTCTTCACTTTAATATGAAGTCTTCCTCTTCGAAACCCTGAGGGTTCTGTCAGCGATGCAAATTCCTCCCCAATTATCTGTTTCCATTGCTTCCATACAGGAACTAATTCTAAACTCAGTTTAAGAACCTCGGATTTTTTTACATCTGAAATTATCTCGGATATTTTTTCAGGCTTATTCCTACGACTTTTCAAGATTACCACTCCTGATTCGATACATATCAAACTTCCTTTCTAAATTTCTGCAGAACATTTCATCCACCGCTGTTATTATAACCTGTATTCCATCAGGAATTGTTTCTAAAAATTTCTTTCCTCGTTGGGGGTCAAGGTCAGAAAATAATTCATCTGCAAGCACAATAGGAAAATCCTCTTTCTTCTCTTTGCTTAAATAAATCTCTGAAATACGAATTGCATAAGCACAGGTTTTTTTCTGTCCCTGGGATGCATATTGACGAACAGGATAGCCATTAATTTTCACTTCTATATCATCTCGATGGGGACCATAAATGGTTTGCCCCCTCTGAATATCTGCTTTACGATTTTCCTCTAATTTCTTCAAAAAAACCTCCTCTAAAACATCCGGCAAATAACAAATTTCTAATTTTTCATCCGATATAATTTGATTATGAATATCGGATGCAAAAGGTTTGAGATTTTTTATAAAAGCACTCCGTTTACTTATAAGTGTTTTAGCAAACTCCGCCATTTGCACTTCCCAAATCCATAATTCGTCTTGTTTTACATCGGGTTTACGCAGTAATTCATTTCTCTGACGAAGTGCCCGCTGATACCCTTGCAACGCATAAAGATATACACTATCCATCTGCGAAAGTTGAACATCCATAAACCTCCTACGGTAACTTGCTCCTTCACTTACAAGGTCTGAAAAATCACTCGTCAAGAAAACTATCCGCATCTTTCCAATTAATTCGCTCACTTTTTCAAGACTAATACCATTAACATAAATTTTCTTATTCCCTTTTACCCATTTCATATCAATGGATATTGGCTCTATCATATCTTCATTAGAAACAACTTTTCCCTTAAGCAAAAAACCATCTCTCTCATATTGAACCAATTCCTTTTCATTATTTGTCCTTAAACTGCGTGCCAATGATAAAAAATGAACCGCCTCCAATAAAGAAGTTTTTCCCTGTGCATTGGCTCCTATAATGATATTCATACCCGTATGAAATTCTACATTCAAATCTGTAATACATCGAAAATATCGTGCATAAAAATTTCTTAAATACATATCTACAATTTTCTTGAATTAGTGAAACTTTTTAACTTTTTTGCGGATTATTTGAAATAAATGTAATTTTTTTTATTGTTTATGGTATAATATTACGAAGATAAACTCATAAACAAAAAATAGAGATAATATTGTAGTGCATCTATAGATGCACTATTTTTTATATTCTGATTATTTCTATTTTTTTATAACAACATATTGTATAATAACAAAACTACTACCATATATTGAATGAGCATTCTTGTTTCAACAAATAAAGAAGATTTAGAGAATATCAATAACGATTATATTGATAAAAATAAAAATTTTTTTGTTATTGATGCAACATTAGCGCAAGGTATGACAAGCCTTAGCACTGGAGCGTTTCTTAGTGCTTTTGCTTTATATCTTGGTGCAAGTTATGTTGTGGTTGGTCTTTTAAATGCCCTAATTCCTCTGGCTCAAATTCTACAAATACCCGCAACATTCTTAGTTGAAAGATATCCAAAAAGAAAATTTATCGCTCTATTTTCTCTAACTTTAAGTCGAGTAGCAATATTGCTCTGTGGACTTATTCCTCTTTTCTTTATCAAAAGTCAGGTTCTCCCCATTTTCTTTGTCTTATATATCATCTATGTATCATCTGCAAATATAGGTGGTTGTGCCTTCAGCACATGGTTTCGCGATTTTTTCAATCCAGATACCTTCTATCAGGTATTAACTCAACGATTCATCTTTGCCACATTGTTAGGTGCCATTGCAAGTTTTGTCGGGGCATTAGGTTTAGAATTTATAAAAAATAATTACTCACAATATATGCTTTTTGGTTATTCCGGGGTATTCATCCTCGCCGGAATTTTAGGATTAGGTTCATCAATAGCCATACATAATATTCGCGATTTAATGAGTCATTTTAACGAA
This sequence comes from Candidatus Hydrogenedens terephthalaticus JGI OTU-1, assembly GCA_000493945.1. Lineage (GTDB taxonomy): Bacteria > Hydrogenedentota > Hydrogenedentia > Hydrogenedentales > Hydrogenedentaceae > Hydrogenedens > Hydrogenedens terephthalaticus. The sequence goes on along the minus strand of AWNW01000001.1, from coordinate 56,082 downwards.
CAAACTAACTCTCCACTTCAGAGCAATTCATTCTGGAAGCCATTTAAAGAATCATTAGAAAATGTTTATTTTCGTAGAACAATGGCATTCTGTATCATCTGGAACGCTATCTTTAATTTTGCCAATCCCTTTTTACCGGTCTTTCTGATGAAACGGATTGGTTATTCTCTATTGCTTATTATCTGCCTAACCGTCTTGAACCAATTTGCCAATGTCGTATCCTTTTCTTTCTGGAAAAAATTCTCCATTCGCTACGGAAATCGCTCCTTGCTATATCTATGCATCCCTATTTTCTTTGCCACTGTCATTTCGTGCTTCATATCTGCAGAATTAAAAAATGATATTGTCCAATGGTACTTAATATTATTTCTGCATATTGTTTCGGGTATTTGTGTGGCAGGAATTAATCTATGCCTTACAAACCTTATTTTTTCTACAACACCTCGTGGTAAAGCCACAGCACCATTAGCATTAAACAGTTCACTGAACGGATTGGTTGCGGGAATTGCACCTATTTTAGCCGGTTATGTCGCAGAATACGGAACCTTATTTCAGATTTCATCAAATACCTATTTTCATTTTCTACGAACACCCCTACAATTCTTTTTTGCCCCGACAATACAAATTACAGGTCTGGATATGGTAATGATTATCTCAGGCATTATAGGAATTTGTTCCGTTATAGCTATACATCTCCTAATCCCTACCCATATCTCATCCCTACCCCCTTATTCTCCTTCACAAGAGTAATATTTTTTCATCACCTATTCTGTTAACCCTTTTATTATCTAATCTTCAATCAGATTATCCATATTACCTCTTCGTTGCGTCCTACAATTATCCATCATTTTCCCGTATAGAAAAATTTATGTTATTTACTCTTTAAACTATTCCAACAATATCTTGTTTCAGCGTTCCAAAAATGATTTTTATATTCATAAAAATAATTTTTCAGGAAATGAATTGCTTTCTCGTTTGTATCGTCTTTTAAAGCAGACAACACAAATAACTGTAGAAAGGATAAGACGATGAAAAAGAAACATACGGACACAATAACTAAAAAACAAAGTTATCCCAAAACAGCATCTTCTGCAGAGGCACTTTTTTTCTATTTATATTTCACTGTAATTTCTATTATGTTATCTGCCGCATTCGCAGAAAAAAGCAACTAATACCTTCCTATTCTTTAACTGCTTCTATAACAGTATCCATCTGTTCCCCATGAATCTTAAAATGAACATTCTTAAATCCTGCATAATTTAAGTCTTCTTTAATCTCCTCGAAGGTATATGTCCCTCCTCCTTGTGTCCCTACCAACATATTAATTGCAAACAATGCCCCTGTTTTCGGACTTGTTCTGTCTTCTGACATCACATAATCCCGTATCCACAATACCCCCCTTGTTTCCAGTGCAGCAAAACATTTCTTATATAAATCTACATTTTGCTCCCGACTGTTCTGATGTATTATTGCCGATAACCACAAAAAATCATAGCCACTCGGTAACTCATCTTTATAAAAATCCCCAACATAAAAATCTATCTTGTCTTTATAGGGTGAATCTTTTAGTCGTTCTTTGGCTATCTCTATAACAGGAGGCAAATCAAATATTGTTGCCTGCAATTGTGGATTTATCTCAATAAAGGCTTCAGAATAGGTACCCGATGCACCTCCTACATCTAACATTTTTTTATAAGGAACAGTGCCCAATTTTTTTAACAACGGTTTCGATGCTCTCAACGCAAGTACATGCATACCCAAAATAAACGCCTTCAACTGGTCTGAGCTCATCTGGTCAACAGGTTTTATTGTAATCGTCTTTCCTTTCACTATATCGGTAAGTTGCGACCAGCGGTGCCATAAATTTGCATAATGTTCTAACATAGGCAACATACATTCAGACCCATGTTTGCTTAAAAAAGGAACTACTTCTGTAGATGTTTTATATTTCCCCTCCTTCTTTTCCAATAATTTCATAGCACACATTGCATCCAGCAAATACTGAGTTGACCTTTCTTCTGAATGTAATTCCTTACATATTTCCTGTAAATCCATTTCCTGCTCCGATAACAAAGTAAAAATATCTAATTCAACACCTGTGAGTAATACCCGTGCTTCACGAAAGTTAAAAGCAATTTCCAGCAATTTAGAGAAATCCATATTTTCTCCTTTCTCGTTTATCTATTAAAAAACGAACACAATATAGGATTTACTATATCAGATTTTTGATAGTTTACTGCATGGGTTCCATCTTTTACAGCATGTAAAGCAAGCCACGGAACCCATTCCATTATTTGTTTATTCAAGTAAAAAGGCACAACATTATCCTTCTCTCCCCATATTAAGCATCCTTCCCGTTTCTGTTTTCCCAATTGAATATATACATCTTCCATATCACATAAAGGACCATACCTTAATGTAGACAAGAGTGCTTCTCTATATCCGTGTATCCTCATCTGTTCTTCATAAACTTTCTGCATATAGATTTTATCTTCCACAGAATCCCCTATTGTTTCCAAAATGCCCTTTATTAAAGCCTTTTTCCCGAAGACTTCATATAGGATTGTTCCAACAACAGGTATACCCATTAACATCATTCCCCATGTTCGCTTTAATAAACCCGCAGGAGCAATTAATACAACTTTATCCACCATTTCAGGATAACGCACAGAAAAGTCACTTACAATAGCACCGCCCATACTTAATCCTACAAGACTTACAGGCAAAGAAAGTGCTAAGGTCTGTATCAATTCATATAACTGGTTAACAAACAAATCCGAATTATAACGAACCATAGGACGGGCAGAATTCCCTCTACCGTAAAGATCATATCGGATAACACAACAATAATTAGACAATTCACAAATATTTTTGTCCCAAATACACATCGGCGTAGATAAACCATGTACAAGCACGATAACAGGTTTTGAACTATCCCCCACTTTTTCAAAACATGTTTTCCCCTTGCTAAGTTCTACATATTGATATTCTCTATTCTTCATAAAAAACTCATCTACCTTATACCTACGATAAAGAATTATGAGGATGAAAGACATTATCTTCTGTAATAACCCAATCAACTGGAACATCCCAGTTCCTATGCGGACATAACATTACCATCTGAAAACTATAACAAAAACCTACAGAAATACACTGCCTATTGCAACTTAAAAATCGGTCATAAAATCCCTTTCCACGCCCAATCCGATAACCGCGACGGTCAAATACAATTCCCGGAACAATGCAAACGGTCTTTTCTTTTATTCTATCCGTAGAGGGTTCCCAACTCGGTAAAGGCTCGAATATCCCCCAGGGACTAATTTCCAATTCCTGTATTCTCTTCTCCTCAATTTGATACCATATTAAATTATGACCTTTAACACGCGGTATCCATATCTTCTTTCCTCTTTCAAGTAATGAATAAATAATAGGTTTTGTTTCCACTTCTCCCCGTTCATCAGACATATATACAAAAAAGTTTTCGTTTGAATTCCAAAAAGCCAATGAGAAAAATAACTCTTTTATCCTTTCACTTTTTTCCTTTACTTCCTCGGGCGGAAGTAATTTCCTTCCAAACAATACCGTCTTCCGCAACTCTTCTTTAGTTATGTTCATGTCTTTCTATCTAATATTTTCTGACAAATTAATAAAATATAACACGGAAACGGGCATCATTCGAAGCCTTTATCTTAAACTGAACAGGAACTTCCTTATCTCGTGGTAGCAATATCTGCCCAATTAAAGAAGAAATTGCATAAAGCCGTATTTCAATTTGTTCAGGATAACTCTCGGCTATAGATACCGTTTTTCCTAAATAAAAACATAACTGATTCGGAAATACAAATTTTCCTGAGAAGTTCCAATCTTCCATATCCACACTCTCTTTTGTAATCGTACCCACAAAACCCAAAGGTCCTTCTACTTTATAACCAAATTGTGTAGACAATAGGGTCAACTCTCCTTCCTGAACGGGCTTATATACACATCCCGAAAATCCAATAATAAGAAATAAAGCAATAATAAACGGCATTGTTTTTTTCGTCAACTTTTTCATTATCTTTTTCTCCTTAAAAGAAATTGTAAATTATTTTTGAAAATAACAAATTCTAATGAAACCCAGATGTATATCAATCTGTCTCTATATATGGTAATAAACACGCTATACGCGTGGCAAAAAAACAATACCAGAAAGGATATGCGTATGTTAAAAAAGAAAGGATTTACTTTAATCGAGTTGTTGGTTGTAATTGCCATCATTGGCATACTTGCAGCCATCCTATTACCTGCACTTGCCCGTGCACGCGAAGCGGCTCGCCGTTCCAGTTGCCAGAACAATCTGAAACAATGGGGACTGGTTCTCAAAATGTATTCCAATGAAGCGAAAGGAGAACGATTTCCTCCTGTTCAATTCGGAGCCTATCCACAAATCAATGGCAATATTGAGGTTCGTGCAGACCTATGCCCAAGCACATTCTTAATATATCCAGAATATCTCAACGACCCTATGATTGCCTTTTGTCCATCGGATTCCGACTACCGTCAAACAATTACCCGTGCAAAATATCCCGACCGCGATGATTGGTGCATAAATGTATATGCAAACGACACGGTATCTTGTGCCTCCGCTATGGATTCAAGTTATATCTATTTAGGATTGGTCATGGACCGCGTTGGTGATGAATGGCCTATGGTAGATATTACACCTATGGTAAATGTATTAAACGCACTTGGAGCAGGTCCTGTATCTGGTTCCGGAAACGCACCTGCACAGTTGGTTTATGGATTAATGTCATTGGCAAAACCCGAACTTATTACTGCCGTTCAAACAAAGGATAATGCAGGTATTATGCGTGTTGTTGATGCAGACATAACAAGTTCAACGCTCGATGGCTATGGTAATGCAGGAACCAATACGGTTTACCGTTTGCGTGAAGGTATCGAAAGATTTCTCATAACTGACATTAACAATCCCGCATCAAGTTCAAAAGCACAAAGTAGCCTGCCCATCATGTTTGATAAAGTGGCAACGGATGCTTCAAACTTCAACCATATTCCGGGCGGGTCGAATGTTCTTTATCTTGACGGACATGTCGAATTCATTCGTTATCAGCCAACAGGGGGTACTGCTCCTGTAACACAAGCGGTTGCACTTGTCATCGGTGTTCTCGTATCCGCATTAACATAAAATACTACATCTCTTAAATAGTTTTTACATAATAGGCAGAATGCTTAATGTAGTGTTTCTGCCTATTTTCTTTTATTTTATACAAGAAACTTCCTCACTTGTTTCAAGTATAATATTAAACAAAAAATTGAACGCCTATAATAATTATCGCTATTAATTTAGGATTTTAATATGACTTCCAAACCGATTATCGCTATAACAATGGGGGATATTAATGGCATTGGTCCCGAAATTATCGGTAAGGTTTTAATAAATAAAGAAATCAATAAAATCTGCACCCCCATAATATTAGGGAATATTCAGGCGTATCTGTATTATTGTAAAAAATTAAAAAAATATTTAGAACCCGTTAAAATTAATACTCCAGAAGAAGCCCTGAAACTGAAAAATAAAATCGGTATCATCGAACTTGAATACACAAATTTAAACATAAAACCGGGGATCATTGACCCACAAAATAGTATTTCCGCAACTGCATGGATTCGTCAAGCGGTTAAATGGTGTACACAAAAAAGATGTGATGCTATGGTAACCTGTCCCATAACAAAAGAAGGTTTAGCGAGAGCAAAGATTCCTTATGATGGACATACCACGATGTTAGCAGACTGGACAAAAACAAAACATTATCGGATGTCCTTATTCGCAGGGAATATGCGGGTTGTTCACCACACGGCTCATAAGTCCTTATTAAATGCTATTCAAAGCATTAACAAAAAAGACTTAATTAAGACCATCGAAATCGGATACAACGCATTAAAAATAATTTGCCCTCGAAATCCTCATATAGGTGTTGCTGGACTAAATCCCCATGCAGGCGAACAGGGACTTTTTGGAAATGAAGAATTAGATATTATTTTGCCAGCCATCAATACATGTAAAAAGAAAGGAATTCCCTGTTCCGGTCCCTACCCACCGGATACTATTTTCCGAAGAATGTATCACGGAGAATTTAATATGGTTATTGCTATGTATCACGACCAGGGACATATCCCTATGAAACTTATAGCCATGGACGAAGGAGTTAATATTACATTAGGGTTACCCATTATAAGAACATCTGTTGACCATGGAACCGCATTTGATATTGCAGGTAAAGGAATTGCCTGCGAACAAAGTTTGTATCATGCCATAAAACTCGCTATCCAATTCACAAAAAAGAAAGATAGATTTGTATGACACTTCACTTCAATAAAACAACATATTTTCTCTTTCTTTTACTACTCCTAACAACTAATTATTTATATTCTCAAACTTTTTCACTCCATCCCCAATTCTTACAGGTAGGTCCGAATCCTTGTTCCATTGCAATTGCTGACCTCAATGGAGATGGAATCCCCGACATTGTTACAGCAGACCGTGGTGAAATGCGAAATCCCCGTGAAGAAAAACCAGCAAATGATGAATTATCTATACTTCTATCTCAGGGGATTTTAAATTACCTAAAATTACATCCTTCCGTAAAAACTGATTTTGCTCCTTATGCTATCGCTATTGCCAATATGGACTCTCTAAAATGGCAGGATATTGTTGTTGCGAATTTCCTCGCTAAAAAAAATCAGGACATCCAAATTTTTCACAATTTAAAGGAAGAAAATGTTTTTACTATTACTTCCATAAAAATTCCAGATGATAATTTAAAATACTCCCGACTTCTTGATGGAGATGAACAACCTCTTTTCACAATTCCGGGATTAACCTCTCTGGTAATTACAGACCTGAATAAGGACGGATTAAATGATGTAATCACTACAGGATGGAGCAGTGATATTGTCGCAATTCTGTTAGGAGATTCAAAAGAATCCCTTGTTTTACACCAAATCATCCCTACCCCAGGAGGACCTCGTTCAACCGCAATAACTGACTTTGACAACGACAAATTAACCGATATTGCTGTAACGATGTTTAATTCTGGAGAACTTTTATTTCTGAAGGGTAATGATGAATTTAAATTTTTTGAATATTCTCGAATTCTCACGCGGGGTATACAACCCAATCGGATATCTCTTTCAGATTTCAACGCTGATGGGAAAAAAGACATTGTAGTCAGTCATAAAAAAATAAATCAACCCCTCGAAATTCTATATGGAGATACTACTCCCTTCTCTTTTCGTTTATCAGATACCTTCTACTTCAATACCACAAACCCAGAAGTAAATACCGAAATGATGGACATGATTGTGTCTGACTTCAATAATGACCACCTTCCCGATATTGCAATTGCAGACAGGAAAGGGCAACAACTCATTGTTATGATAAATAAAGGTGTAATTCCCAAAACAAACACTACCCAACCCACTCTATTTACAATAGAAAAATACCCTATAAAATCAGGGAAACCTGTATCCATCAACTCTGCCGACTTAAATCAAGATGGTTTTGCAGATATAATTATCGGCACACAAGACGCCAATGAAGTATTATTCTTCCTGAACAATAAGAAAAAATAAACTGATAACCTATATGACATAGATAACAGATTCATACTTTCTTCCCAATCGTAGTAGGGTTACGGTATGCCGTGCCCCTACTTTGTGAAAAAAATTTAACCACAGAGGGCACGAAGGAAAATTTACACAAAGGACACAGAGAAGGTGGGAGTGAAACAGGTTTCGCCCCTCCTTTGTGAACTCTGTGCAAAGTCTTTGCGTCCTCTGTGGTTGAAAGATTTATCCACATAAAAATACCCGAAGCGAAGACGCTTCAGCTACATTGAATAAAATAATGCATGATGTTTTTTTTCATTCGTTTTTATTTGTGTCTATTTGTGGAATTCGTGGTTATGATTTTTTACTAATTTAAATCTATTCTACGAAGAGGAAAAGTAGCGTATGTCAAGTTGTGAGATATTCCCTTTCTTTGTTCATTCCTATTTTTGGTGTTCTTCATAGTTTAAAAGCAATGTGTTACCTATGTACTATAGTTGTTCAAATAAACTCTACCTCAATTTTTTACTGCTATTATCCACCAATATCTTCTTTCCAATACTTCTTATTCCGCCACTCCCTTATTCTTTTCCACCAATACATTTTCTTCTTTTCATCCCATGGCTTGTTTCCAAATCGTATTAAATTATACTCCTCTAAAAAAGTCCGAACTTCATCATACAAGGGAGGAATTCTATCAGGCAATTCTCTCACTATCTCCTCTACAGTTAGATTCCGAATCTTCCAGTTATTCTTCTCAAACAGAATCTCCAGTTTTTTAAATAATTGTTTTGCTTCATACTGGTCCTTTGTTAGAGAAACCTTTCTTGTTTTAACACGATAAAGATGAAATACATTCCACAATACCTGCCATATCAACCCCAAAAGATAAAAAATAGCCAAAAATATTAGAAGAATAACTACAGTCCCTACAGAAGGAACTGTTATTCTTCTGCCCGGATTAATATAATCATCTAAACTCTTTATAAAACCAATCCTTTCAAGTCCAAAACTGGGCAATTGAAATCCGCGGTCAAATCCTACGATTTGCTGATACCAGAACATTCGCGTTCTTAACATCCAACGCGTTAACTGCATTATAATCTGGTTTCTCATAAAGTAATTGGAATCGGGTAACGGCGAAGGGTCAAAGGGAACCCACCCGTAATTAAGGAATAATACCTCTACCCATAAATGAGCCATCCCTTCTCGCACAATATAAGAGCGGTTCTGTGAGTCCCATTCCCCGCCTACATACCCGGAAACTACACGAGCCGGTATTCCCAAACTTCGCACAGCAAGAGCCATTGCGCTGGCAAATAACTCACAATGTCCACGCCGAATTTGTGTAAAAAAGGCATTCATGGGATGGTCTCCCGGCAACGGAGGTATATCCAGCGTATATTGGAATTCGGGTCCGGACAGCCAATCTTCTATCGCAAGGACTTTATCATAAATGGTTTCTTTTCCTTCCACAACCCTTTGGATTCGGGTTTGCACCTCTGGTGACAAGTCATGTTGGGTTAACAAATCATAATCCCGCTGAGACATCGTTTCTTTGTAATTATCCGGTGCCGTTCTTAATTTTGTTCCATCCCATTGAATAAGGTCCGAAGCCACTCGATAAACCAATCTGCGTGCATTATTAGAAGAAAATGATACCGTATAATCCTTCGTTGAATCCCAATTTAATGAAACCTGGGTTCCTGACTCCCTTGCACGAAATTCCCTCACACGGTCCAACACAGGAATACCATCCTCCGGAATACTATCAAGATATATTTCCTGTATTACCTGTGTAGAAGGCATATCTCTTTCCATCTCTAAAGGGATACTACTTCTCACCCCATTTTTCTGAACCTGAATGGCTCTTAACAATCCCAAAAAGGAAATAGAACTACTTGTAGGCTCATACGAATCCTCCAAGGGCCATCTACGCCACTGTATTCCTAAATAAGTCGGTAAACTTGTAATTCGCCAGTATAGTTGATTCTGCGGTATCGGTGGATTTGTCCCTGCCGAAGGTATAAAGACACTCATCACCGGCGTATAGGATATAGCAATCGTTTGTCCCCCCCTTAACGAAACACTGGTAGCAATCCCTGTTCGCGAAATGACTCCCAAATCACGACCAAAAATTCCTGCTTCCATACGAGGCATGAACAAAAACCCAGAAATGATAAAAAACCAACCCACAACAATATTCAATAAAACAAAAATCACCAGATAAAACCGATAAGCGGGAAATATCTGCTTCAACTGAATCCATGGAACAGATATACTCCTTCCCTGTTTATCTTTACCATAAACCACAGTAACCACAGGTAAAAGGATAAAAACACAACAAACGAACAAAATAAATGAAATACCCACAACAAATTCAGGTGCCTGAACTCCTGCTCCCAACAAGAGAAAAAAACTCATTAAAATTATATACAAATATTCTTTCATCCCCTTAGGTCGTGCTACTAATGTTAACTGTATCATACCTGTCAATAAAAGCACCGTATCCAATATTCCCAACAACGCTATCAACACAGGGAGAAGAATACTTACTATCCATAGGGGAATTTGAATCCAAAACGAATATCCGGGATATTTCTCGACAATTTTTTCAACAAAAAAACTCAATACTAAGGGTACTATGGGGACAAATAACATAACCATCCCATAATACCGAACGGCTGTTAATGCCAGATATGCCGACATTACAGCAATCAATACCGATAGTTTCAACATCAAATTATGTCTATCTTCCTGCAGAAATGACATCGGGATTTACCACTCTCATACCGGTTAATAAAACTTGTCCCCATAATTCGGGATTTACAGACAAAAGCAATAACCTTGAACTTCTACCTTCCTGAACAAAACGATTCCATAACTTTTCATTTATTTCCTCATTATCAATAGGTTGAAGTAATGCAAGTCTTTTCAAAATGAAATTCAAATGCCCAACTCCATGTCCGAGTGGTATCTTATCCTCTTCTGTCCATATACCCACTCGAAATTGTTTCATAAGAAGAGAAAAAGCCAGAGAAGCAACAAAATCCATCATTTCTTCAAAAATCTCTTCATTATTTTCTCCCATAGGTTTTCTTAAATCCAGATAAATCAAATACTGATTCGGTAGACTTAATGCCCATTCTCGGACCAGCCATACTCCCAAACGAGCACTTATTTTCCATGCAATATATCGCAAATCATCCCCCGGTTGATATTCCCGAATAGAATAAAAATCCCCCGATTCAGAAATAAGTGTTCGTGTCGGAACACGACTTCCTCCAGTAAAATTTCCTAATGACTGCACCTTTAAAAATTGCGTCCTTGGCACTACCAATACATCCGCATCCACTTGATACCATGCCTCTCTTTCAACAATCCCCAACGGGAATTCAGACCGTATTACTACCTCTGTTATTCGCACACGACCTCGTTTCGGGAATTTCTGTTCTAATGAAAACTCAATATACTGATTTACAGGCAATACAGGTATTTTTTTCCAGAACACCCTTGTCTTCATCCCACGAGTATCCTCGATCACAGCTTCCACAGAAACCCCAAACAAAGGGGTTCGCTTCTTCATATTCTCTAACCGTATCCATATATTAGCCTCACTCCCTCTTGTTACCTGCTCCGGCACTAATATTTCAAGACGAGGTGGATTAAAATTCCATCTCGAAAATACTTCCGCACACACAGCAATAGAAAAACATACAGAAAAAGCCAGATATAAGATATTATTACCGCTATTCCATGCAGAAAGAAGTAAAAGAATAGTAAAAAAAACTTCTCCCCACCAATAAGTTCGTATCGTCTTCGTTCGTTTAGGTAATCCTGAAATCATAATTAGCGGGGAATAGGAACTTTTTGAAGAATATCCTGAATAATTTTTTTTCGTTCTTCGGCTATATGTATGAGATTAAAAGACCTTGATTTTGAAATCAACCGATGAGATAACACAGGTTCGGCTACTTCCCGAACATCCTGCGGAGTTGCAAAATCTCTACCATTAATAAGTGCCCATGCTTGAGTTGCTACATACAAACTCTGTGTCCCTCGGGGGCTTATTCCCAGTTCCACCTGTTCATGGTTTCTTGTCTGTTCAATAATCTGCAAAATATAATCCATTATTGAATCATCAACAAATATCTTTTTCGTCTGTTCCTGTAATTCCGTAACTTCCTCCGATGTCAGCACAGGCGGTAGTTCGCTTATCTCTTTTACCACCTCTCTTTTTCTCATAATAATAAGTTCCTCCTCCGCAGGAGGATAACCTATCTCCAATCGAATCAAAAATCTATCCAACTGCGATTCCGGTAGACTGTATGTACCCTCATATTCAATAGGATTCTGCGTCGCAATAACAATAAAAGGCTGTGGTAAAGGATAAGTACTCCCATCCACAGATACCTGATTTTCACTCATGGCTTCCAGCAAGGCACTTTGGGTCTTCGGTGGAGTTCGATTAATTTCATCTGCAAGCACGATATTGGCAAAAATAGGCCCTCTACGAAACTCAAAATCTGTCGTCCGTGGATTTAATATAGATACCCCCAATATATCCGATGGCAACATATCGCTGGTAAATTGAATACGATGGAAAACACAGTTCATGGAACGGGCTAATACCTGTGCTAATGTTGTTTTTCCCATACCCGGAACATCTTCTATCAAGATATGACCACGCGAAAGTATTCCCGTTACACAAAGTTTAATAGCATGTGTTTTACCTAAAAAAACACGCTCTACATTTTGAATTAACTTATCTATCTTATTTTTGTAAATTTCGACCATATCAGCAAAACAATCCCTCTATAAGGTTTCATTCCTATACTTAAAAATTTTATTCAATTAAAGCCACTCAGCAAACCAATCTTCAATAACAGGTAATAAAGTGCTTCCAAAATTTTTTGCCTTCCTTTGAACAACTTGCAATGCCTCCGGCATTCCCAACAAATCATATATTCGTTCTGCAGATTTGATATAAGGAATACTTGTTTTCCCTTTAGTAGTATTATCCGTCTCTCCTAAAGGATTTATAATCATTACCGCGCTTGTAGCACAGAGTGCAAGAATATGTTCAATATCAAAAGTTTCTTTTCCTGCCTCTATCTCCTTACGAAGTTCTGGAATTAAATCATTTTCGCTCTGGAAAAGCCAGTTATTCTTGTTCCTTTTATCTTTCCATGAGGACAACGGACCTATCGCAACACATGCCTGAATAGATGGCTCTATTGCCGTTAAAAGTATTGCTTGCAAAGCACCAAAACCCTTCCCTAATACACCAATACTCGTAATGTCGGTTGTAAACCATGTCCCGAAAACGCGAAGCCCCGCAAGATAATCCATTATCAGTTTCCCTTGATATACCACTTTAGAGGATTTTGAATCTTGGGATTTTGCACCCCCTTTTGCTCGTTTCGGTACTGTTCGCTCTCCAAAATATAAGCAATCTGGAACCATCGTAACATACCCGGAATATGCCAGTTCTCGGGCAATTGCATATTGAGGGTCTCCATCAATACCGGCAAACTCATCCTTACCCTGGGGAACATAATCATGACAACAAAGAATAGCCGGCATGGATTCCTTTTTATTCCGTTCTGGTGTGAAAACCCATGCAGTAATCCGTTCATCTTCATGAACAGAATATTCAATTTTATATCTTCGCAGATCATCTTCTGCAATCTCGTCAATAATCTTTGTATGCGGGACAAAGATACTGGAACGGTCTTCTTCTATTTCGTCATATAGAGGGTCACTTAATACCAATATCTCTTCACCCAAATAACGCAAAAACTGTTCCTTTAACTCTTCCCTCTGCTCCCGCCATACCTCTGCTGATTTTATTTTCTTCAAATCTATCATAAATTCTTACCTTCTAATTTAAAATAACATATTCTTTTATAATTCCTGATTATTATTTAATAGAAAGGATTATTATCATAACATTACTTACAAATAAGGTTTCAATTTTTCACTTTTTGTTTCCGCATCATTTCTCCTTTTTCAAACGATATAAATATACGCAATCACGAGCTGTAACAAGAAACTCATCTCCATCCTTCCCACCAAAAGCACAATTAGCAGGATGTTTGGGCACCTTAATTACATCTATCCTTTCCCCTTGGTTATTAAACACTACTACCCCTTCTGATGATGTAACCCAAAGATTATTCTGCTTATCTATTTTTATTCCATCCGGGGATGCCACATCACAAAATTTTATCTCTTCCATCGGATATGCTTTGCCTTTATATAAAAACTTAAAAATTGCGTCTTGCTCTGTATCAGCAACAAATAAGACCTCTTCATCTTTTGATAAAGCAATACCATTAGGTTTCTTCAAGTTTTTATTAACAAGCAGAACATCTCCCTTCGGAGTTATTTCATAAATCCCACAAAAATCAAGTTCCGCATTCGGTCCATTCAGACCACCCGGCAAACCATAAGGAGGGTCTGTAAAAAATATACTCCCATCCGAGCGAACCACCAAATCATTAGGGCTATTAAAACGCTTCCCCTGATACTTTTCCGCAACAACCTCAATATTTCCATTTCGATACATTCTCGAAACCCTTCGGTTTCCATGTTCCGCTAAAAGGATATTCCCTTTCGTATCTAGTGCCAAACCATTAGAGTTTCCACTGGGACTTAAATAAACCTCATGATTTACTATCTTATAAACTGTATTTGCAGGTATATCGCTAAATATCCAACCTAATTCATCTACCCACAAAGGTCCTTCTGTAAATTTAAAACCGCAAACCTCCATAATCGGTTGCTCATTGGCTAATAATGTTGCAAAAAAAGTCAAGTGACAAAGTAAAACAAAGAAACTCATGCTTCATCTCCTCTAATTGTTTATTTTTTATTCTCCTGTTAATTAGCATATCATAATAAAATTCATGATGAAAGTTTATCTGACTTGAACGGAGATATTTTTCATGCAAAAAACAATTCCATGGTTCTTTTCCATGCATGGAGGACATAGTAAAGAATTTTGCGACCATGCCGAAAGTAATATTGAGGACATCATTTTGCGTGCTATCGAACTTAATATGCCTGTTTATGGTTTTTCAGAACATGCACCACGCAAACATGATGCATACCTTTACCCTGAAGAAATCGAATTGCAAAAAACACCCCAAGATCTTATCAATAGTTTTTATACTTACTGCGATACTCTTGATAAACTTCAAGAGAAGTATGCTTCACAAATTACACTATTAAAGGGTTTGGAAATTGAAGTAGTCCCCCCAGATGACTATGTTTCCTTTAACCAACAATTGATAAAAGAAGGAAGAATTGAATATGTAGTTGGCTCAGTCCATTGGGTCAACAATTACATGACCGATTTTTCGTCGGAGACATTCTATAAGGCTGTTGAAGCACATCACGGTTTAGAAAACTTAATAATTGCTTATTACCAGACTTTAAAAGAAATGCTTATCTCCATAAAACCGGATATTGTGGCTCATTTCGATTTAATTACCTGTTTCCTAAAACCTGAAGAAGTGCCCGAATACTCTTCAAAATTAGTCAAGGTCATTGAAGAAACTTTAGAAGAAGTAAAAAAGAACAATTGCATCCTCGAACTCAATACCAGTGGTTTAAGAAAACCCATACAACGAATCTTCCCCGATACATTCATTATCCAGAAATCTGCTGAATTGGAAATCCCCTTCACTTTCGCAGATGATTCTCATAATATCCAGCAGGTCGGTTATCAATTAGAAAAAGCAAGAAAATTATTATTAAATCAAGGTATTACACATATCATTCGACTTAATAAAACCCAGCAGAAAATAATACGCGAAAAAATCTCGCTTATTTAAATCTTTACAATACATTCCCTATCAAATTTCCCTTAGAAAATTAAGTTTATCTCTTTCCTCATATCTGTTATTTAGTCAAAAGAGATTATCTGCTATTTTTCTATTTTGCCTCTTACAAACTTTCTGAAATCATCCTTATCACATTTAAGCATAAAAATATCTGTTTGCCCCAACATCCCTATTATCCATGGATAATCCTTCGTGATAGGACTGCTGTAATAACACATATAAATATCATTCCCGCGCATAGCAACTCCACCATATACCGTATCGCCGGCACTGGGGAAATCCGTTAACCATTTCAACCCATCAGGACTTACATACCATAAAGAAGTCCGCTTCCTATTCAAAATACTTCCCATATACCAGAAAGGTCCCGTATTAGTGTAATCCCTTCTTCCTGTCGCAAAAACCTTTCCATCAAAAGCAAACAAACAAGGACCGTCTAATCGCGTTATTCTGCTCCGCGTCTTTTTCCACTCTTTATAAGGAGGTTTTGCTGTCGCTACTAATGTGCTTCCATCGGGATGACCTAACCATGAATCAGAAAATTCCAACCGAGCAGTGCAAATAATACTTCCATCTGGTAAAAATTCAAAATCTGTTTCATCATTCCTGTCCCCTTCATAAATTATAGATACCAATTCCCAATAAATCCCATCCCTCGAACGAAATAATGCAGATTTTCCATGCTCATTCCAATATCCTGTAACATACCATTCTATATAATCCCTCGTTTTCGGTCTCCATAAAAGCCAACCTTCCACATCTCCTTTCAACGGTTCAAAGGGCGTCCACTCCCTTCCATCTCTTGACCTCGCATATAAAGTGCGATATGGCTCCGCAAAAAAATCCTTGTTAACAAGCACATAGAGAAATAACTGCCCATTAATCTCTGCAAATTTTGGGTCGCGTATATCTTCCCCCGGAGAATTGAACTCTTTTATCTTCTCCCATTTATGCCCATCATTAGATTTCCATAATAATAATTTGCAACGAGTACTACCTAAATGAAACGGAGAATTTGCATGGATTAAGTAAAATATTCCTCGCCAACAAATCATATCAGAATTAGAATTATGCAACCCATCGGAATACATAACATCAAGAGTATATTGAAATGACTTGTCTATTTCCGCAACATTTACTCGATTTATTGACCAAACAATAATCAAAGAAAGGATAACTATTACCAAAAAAATTGCAATAAAAAATAATCGAATATATCTTTTAACTGCCATTCCTGTCTCCTTGTATCTATTTATTTTATAATTTCAATTGACTTTATTGATTATATTTATGATAATAATACAATATGATATTCGCAACAAATTTTTTAACAATATAGGAGAAAGTAAAATGAATAACACACCGAAAGAAAATGGACGCAGAGAATTTTTGAAAACTACAGCCGCTGTTGGCTCTGCTGTTTACTTAGGGAGCCAGGTAAAGGCAACTGCTCAGACAAGCTCTGAAACACTTAAAAAAGAAACTTTGGCAATCAATGGAGGTTCTCCCGCAGTAAAATCCCATCCAGCCAATGCAACACAATGGCCTATATACGGTGATGAGGAAATTCAATTAGTTTCCGAATTAATCAAAAATCCAAGTTATGCTCCTATCGCCGAATTTGAAGAAGCATGGAAAAAACACTTCGATTGCCCATTTGTCAAAGCCCACTGTAATGGCACAAGTGCATTAACCTCTACACTATTCGCTCTTGACTTACCTCCCGGCAGTGAAGTACTTGTTCCCGACTATAGCACCTGGTTCCCTGTAGTTCCTATGCGTTTCTTAAAATATGTTCCCGTTTTTGTTGATGTTAATCCTAAAACTATGAACATAGATGTTGAAGATTGTAAAAAACGCCTTTCTCCAAAAACCCGTGCTATCCTGCCTGTTCATTGGTATGGTGTCCCCTGTGATATGGATTTAATTATGGACTTTGCCAAAGAACATGGTCTGGAAGTTGTTGAAGACGCCAGCCATGCACATGGAGCAAAATTAAAAGACATTTATATTGGGAAATGGGGACGAATGGCAGGATTTAGCCTTCAAACAACAAAACCCTTACCTGCTATCGAAGGCGGAATAGCCATGTATAAAGACATTCGCGACTACGAACGCTCTGTAACATTCGGAAACTATGATTTACCCAGAACATTCCCGGAAGATAGCCCTTATAGAAAATATCAAGGCACAGCCTTCGGTGGTAAATTAAGAATACACCCCATTGCGGCTATCCTTGCCAATATCCAGTTAAAAACATTAACAGAGAAAAATACAAAAGGCGTCGCACAAATGAAAAAACTGAATGATGCTATTACACAACTTCCTGGGCTTTCTGCCCAATATGTCCGTCCAGACGCTGAAAGAGTTTATTATTCACGAAACTTAATGTTTATAGATGAGAAAAAAGCAGGGGCTTCCCGTTCCGCAATCGTTAAAGCATTAAAAGCGGAAGGTGTGGATGTAACTGAGTATCAATGGACATTACTACATACCTATCCCATTTTTAGTGAAAATAAATGGTGGGACTACATGCCCGTGCTTCCTAAAGAAGGCACTCCAAAAGGATGTGAAGAAGCCAATCGCACCGCCATATCTTTGCCTTACTTTACAACCGAACAACCCGAACTTGTAGAACAATACATTCATGCTTTCCAGAAAGTCTGGGCAAATATAGACAAACTCAGTTAAGATATATCAGAAACATTTTCACTTAAAAACAGTCTAATTGAATAAAACAAGTATACCGACAGAAGGAGCGTACCCATGGAAGCAACTTTATCAACACCACCAACAGTCGAAGTTAAAAATCCCAAAACAGGTGAACTACTTTACTCATTTCAGGAAATTACCGAAGTTGATGTAGAAAAAATGTATGACACGGCAAAAAAAGCATTTGCCGTCATTAGTTCCATGTCGGTTCGTGAACGACTAAATGAACTGGATAAAATTAAACAATACCTCATTAACCATCGGGAAGAAATCGCTGAGTTTATAACCCGCGAAACAGGCAAGTGCATAACAGACGCACTACTTCTTGAAGTTTTCCCTTCTGTAGACCAGATTGATTATTATCAAAAATGTGCAGAGAAAATCCTTCGTGACCAGAAAGTTCCAACACCTCTATTACTGATGGGCAAAAAATCAAAAATTGTTTATGACCCATTAGGCATTATCCTTATCATCTCTCCATGGAATTATCCTTTCCATCTCTCCTTTGTTCCCTTCGTATGCGCCTTTACCGCAGGAAATGCCGTGATAATAAAACCTTCGCGAATCACCCCTCTGAAAGGATTATATGAAAAAATTATCGAAGAATCAGGCTTTATGAAAGGGGCTTTACAAATTGCTTATGCCAGTCGTAAGACCGCTAACCTGCTTATTGAAAAGAAACCGGATAAAATTCATTTTACAGGAAGTGTTGATGTTGGAAAAATCATTATGAAACAAGCCGCAGAACACCTTATTCCTGTAGAATTAGAATTGGGCGGAAAAGACCCTATGATTGTATTTGAGGATGTAAACTTGGAAAGAACAGTTACGGGTGCTATTTGGGGTAGTTTTACAAACTGCGGACAAACCTGCACTTCCGTCGAACGCATCTTTGTTCAGGAAAAAATATTCGAACCTTTTGTAAATTTAATGGTTGAAAAAGTTAAAAAATTGAGAACACTCGCAAACACTCCAAACCCATCCGACGAAAAAGAATTAGATGTTGGCTGTATGACCGCTAACTTCCAGATTGAAGAAATTGAGTCTCAACTCGAAGAAGCAAAACAAAGAGGAGCAAAAATCCTTTGTGGAGGAGAAAGGCAAAAAGGAAGTCACGCATTTCCACCTACTATCATCACAAATGTTGGTAGAGATTATCGCATACAATACCATGAGTCCTTTGGTCCCGTAGTTACAATTACCCCATTCAAAACAGAAGAAGAAGTCATACAGATGGCAAATGATTCTCCCTATGGTCTTTCCGCAAGTGTATGGTCTGCAGATAAAAAACGCGCAGAACGCATTGCTCGACAAATTGTAACCGGGAATGTCTCCATTAATAATGTCCTTGCCACTCAAGCCAACTCCGCATTACCTTTCGGCGGCATTAAAGAAAGCGGTTTTGGAAGGTATCGCGGGGCTCAGGGACTATATGCTTTTTCTAACATCAAAAGTATCTTGATAGACCATCAATGGAATCGTATGGAAGCATACTGGCATCCCTACTCCCGTAAAAAATTTGAACTGTTCTCACAGGTCTTTGAAACTGTATTCAAACGCGGAATAATACCCCTTCTTAAAACCGCATGGATTGGATTGAAATTAGAACTGCTGGCACGAAAAGAGAGGCTCTGAAAGTTTAAGGTAAATAACATGATTGAAATTACCAAAACGGAAGAATTTGATAGTTTATTAAATAATGCAACCAATAGTATTCTAATTCTCTTTAAGCATAGCAACCGTTGTCCCATTTCATGGAACGCAAAAAAAGAAACCGATGCGTTTCTTGAAAAACACACAGAATACAAAAACAATGTCTACCTTATTAATGTCGTTGATTCTCGTCCGCTATCAAATCATATTGCCGAAACACTCAAAGTAGAACATCAATCGCCACAAATTATCATCATGAAAAATGGCACCGTTCTAAAGCACATCTCCCATTTAGCCATAACCGAAAAAAATTTAGAAAATATCCTCCAAACTATAAAATAATCAAAAATATTTTTTGATTATTTATTTTCATTTTCTTATTATATATAGTATTATATACTCAATGTAAATACTATATAATGTATATTGATTTATTAAAAATTTTGTTTGGAGGAAAGAATCGTGCGAATCGGAAATCGTTCAAGACTCTTCTGGACTCAGGGAAAGTCTATTTTCAATAAAAAAACTTCTTCTAATTCTTTAGATGATTCCGTAAAAAATGAAGAGAAGGAGGCTTTGTTATCAGAAACGGATACAGATAACAACAAGGAAATGATAGAGGCAACGAACCATAATGAAGAAATAATGGAATTGGGGAAAAAAATCTCTCCATTATTAACAAATCTTAGGAAAGCAATTGAAGAGGGAAAATTGTTTCCGAACTCTCGTGAATGGGTTGATTCTGCATTACCCATATTAGGGAATTGCATAGAAGTTGCTTCTCAAAACAAAAGAAAAGATTTAGAACAATTATTTGTAGATATAGCACGAATTATTTATTCCTCAGACAGGGTAGGAAAATCCCATCTTTCGATAGAGCCATCTCTCGAATTATATTCCCTTTTGTGCTGCGTGGTAGCTGATTTTATGCGAGGCAAACCTAATAAACCCATGTTTGAACAATGGACGAAGTCTTACCAGAAAGTTGTAACCGATTTTATTAATTCCGGTATTCGCTTAGTAGATGATAACGAAGAACCTATTACAACCTCTGTATCAGAAATTGAAAATAATTATTCAACCTCAGAAATAACAACTGCTACTACACCCGTTGATAATACTCCATCTCAGGACATACTTCCCTCAACTGATGAAATTTCAACTTCCTTACCCGAAGTTGAAAATATAGATATACCCCAGCCTGACAATCTCAAAGAAGAAAAAGAATACCCTGAAATTACCGCAGAAGCAACAAATGATATCAACCCGATATTACAGGAAACGACATCTTTATATACAATTGAAACATCACTTCCAGAGAAAACGGATGAACCTCCCTCTTCAACAACTCAGATACAAGAAACAAATGAAATCCTAACAGAAAATGATACCCTAATTATTCAAGAAGAAAAAGAAACCGATGCTGAACCTGCACCTATATCTACTACGGAACAATCTTCTGATATTGATATCTCTACTTTCCTTCAACAAATCAATCAAATATCGCAAAACGAAGTAAAAGAAATTCTATTAGACACACTAAAAGCCATCGCCAATGGAACACCAGAAACCGCAAAAGCAAAAGCCATAGAACTTGCCAAGGAAATGGCAAAATTAGAAGTTGAAAAAGTAAAAACCGAATACAGAAGTACAGAATACCAGATAGAAAGTTTAAGTTCCGAAATACATCAGGTTGAAGAACAACTTAATATTTGCCAGAACGAAATCAAAACAATTGAAGAAGAATTAAAAGAACAGCAATCTATAACCCAGAAAACAGAAAAAGAGAAAAATACATTAGAAAACCATATTAAGAATACTGAGGATAAAATTGCAGACATTGAAAAAAGGATTTTAGAACTTCAGAAGCAGAAGGAAGCAGAAATCACCAACTTAAATCAATACAAAGAGCAATTTGATGCTACTGAAAAAAATATTGAGGAACTCAATCAGTCCATCTCTTCCCTTAAAGAATCTATCCGCGATTTTGAGAACCAGGCAATGACCCTGCTTCAAAGAATGGACTCACTCGAAGCAACAAAATCTCAAAAAGAAACGCAATTGGAACAACTTCAAAAACAGATAAAAGAAAGAGAATCTACAGTTCGCCGATTAGAGGAAACTATATGGTTTCTCCATTCCATAGATAATGCTTCAACAAACCACAAACCTTTATACAACTCAAACACTCAAAATACAATTGACCTTTTTAACGGGAAGGTGTAAAGCCTTGTTTAAAAAATCAACACAAATCATTGCCATAGACTTTGGCTCAAATAACATACGCGTTCTTTTAGGTGAACAAACAAAAGACGGCAATTTTTCTATTATCGGGTATGGAACAGCCCCTTCTTCGAGTGCTATATCCAAAGGGCTAATACAGGATATGGATTCCGCACGACATGCACTTCGTAAAGCATTAACTATGACTCAACAAAAAGTAAACTCTATTTCACCTAAACTAATTTCTATAGGTATTAATACTCCCCGTGCCGAAACACATACAAAAGAAGCCAAATTAGAACTTAAAAATGAAGAAATTACCGATGAGCATCTCTACAAAGTATTTAATATGGCTCAACAACAAATTAACAAATCCGATAAAGATTTACTAACCTCCGTGAATTCCTATGAATGGTATATTGACAATTTTGCAGTTCAACAACCATTAGGGATGAGAGCAGAACAACTCAAAATTCGCGTCCATTTCACAATTATTCCAAAAGTTATCATTGAAAACTTAAAATCCTGTGTAGAAAGTGAATTACATCCTTCCTATTCTGTAATTGACCATTTTGTTTATAATCCCATTGCAACCGCTATAGGTTCATTAACCCCAGAGGAAATGGAGTTAGGCACTTTATTAATAGATATAGGAAAAAGCACCATTAATCTCATCATGTTTTCTGAACACAAACTCATAGACACCTCTACTTTTGATTTCGGAACTGTCTTTATGTCGAGAGATGTTTCCGCCGTGTTCAAAATAAACTTTGAAGAAGCCCACAAACTTATCTGCGATTATGGAATTTCTGAAGAACTAATCAACAAATATGTAAAATCGAACCTACCTATCGGAAATATACCCCTCTCTCCCTCTTTAATTTCAAACGAATTAAGAACAAAACCTATCTCTCTCCAGAGTGTTTTAGACGGTTTTAATAAAAATGTATCCAAAATCGAACTGGAGGGGGTTATTTTCGCCCGTGCTCAAGAAATGATTGCCACCCTGAAAAAAGAAATTGACAAAAAAGATTTAACTCAATCTTTACTTCGGGGTATTGTTCTCGCAGGAGGTGGGGCAAATTTACAAAATATGAATATCCTCATCGAAAAAATATTCAATGCACCCGTTCGAATAGCAAAACCTCAATACGCTATTCCCAACATACCCCAACCTGTCAATAATCCCGAATTTGCCACTGTTGCCGGCATACTTCGCCATGGATTTTCTCACTACAACGCAATCCAAAAAGGTCAGATATTTCAGAACAAAAAAATTATTAATCAACTATGGGTATCTCTAATTTCACCCTTTAAAAAACAAAAAGGGGCTAAACCAACATCACAAAACTGATTTAGCCCCATGGGGAACAGAAGAAAAAGGAATTTGATTATAAGACTTTAAGATATTCTTTTAAGTTTCATTATTGGATAAAAAAGTTGTCAAAGATTTAAAATATTAGCAATTTTTGTTTTTACTTCTATATATCTTTTACGCTGTAAATTTCACAGGAGCAAAAAATGACAAAAAAGACTGTAGAACCTCGTTTACTCAAAGGTTTTCAAGATTATCTCCCCCCAAAAGGTAAAACGCGACAGGAGATAATACAAAAAATTATTTCCGTCTATGAAAAATATGGCTTTGCTTTCATAGAAACACCTGCCATCGAATTAAAAGAAATCTTACTCGGTCCCGGAGGGGAAAACATTAATAAAGAAATATTCCTTTTAGAAACACCCGAAGGAGAACAATCATGTCTTCGATTTGATCACACAGTTCCATTTGCCCGCGTCATTGCACAATATCCCGAAAAAATAAAAATCCCCTTTCGCAGATATACTATTGGTCCTGTCTGGCGAGCCGATAAACCGGGAATAGGAAGATACCGTGAATTTATCCAGATGGACATTGATATTGCAGGAACACCGAATACAGCTGCCGATGCGGAAATTATTGCCATCATGGTAGAAGTCATGAGAACACTCGGTTTTAAAGATTTCCAGGCGCAAATTAATAACAGAAAACTGATCGATGCTCTATTAATACAAAATGGTATTAAAGATATAGATACCCAAAAGCACATTCTACGCGTTATTGATAAACTACAAAAAATAGGTATTGAAAATGTTCGTAAAGAACTTGGAGAAGGTCGAATTGACGATTCTGGAGACCCTATCAAGGGTGTCGGATTACCTAATAATATTATCGAAAAAATTATCAACTTCATCAGTATTAGCGGTGAAACACGAAAAGAGATTATCTTACATATCAAACAACACCTATCGGAACAAACCGAATCACAACAAGCAATCTCTACTATGGAAGAACTTGACCAATATTTATCCGCCCTTGATATACCCGACACCGAAGCATCTTTTTCCCCATCACTTACCCGAGGACTGGACTACTATTCCGGTCCTGTTTTTGAAATGACACTTAGAAACTCTCCTCATATTGGCTCTGTTATGGGTGGTGGAAGATATGACGGGCTGGTCTCACGATTTACAGATAAACTTGTCCCTTGCACAGGCATGTCAATCGGTATAGATAGACTGATAAGTGCTATGGAAGAATTACAATTAATAGATACACAAAAACCAATATATGATGTCATTATTACCCGAGTAGGGAAAGTCCCTATCACTGAAGCATTATCCATAGCAAAAGAATTACGCAATCAAGGCTTAAAGGTTAGTGTCTATCTCGGAAAAAAAAACCAAAGAAACTTTAGGGGAACAATTATCCCATGCAGACCACTATAATATACCCATTGCCGTTATATTAGGCGAAGATGAACTCAAAAAAGGAGAAGTCTGCGTGAAGGACTTATACTACGGTGAAAAAGCACGCGAAGGTATAAAAGATAGAGATCAATACCGCGAAGCAGGAACCGTGAGTCAGATTACTATCGCACGAGAAAAATTAGTAGAAACGATTTATACATTCCTCAATAAGAATCATTGAGGGTCGCCAATTACAGGGTCATTATTTGATGGCAATTGAGATTCGTTATAGCGGATGATTCCTGTATGGTCTATGCGGAAATACCTATTGCCTGAGTAGCCTATTGTCTGAGGTGACGCATAACACACAAACTGCACAGTTGTTACCTGTGGCATAGAATAAACATAACCCTGACGGATACATCCTTCACTCCAGGATTCATCTAAATAACGGGTAGTAAGATTAGGCGACGAATTTACAAGACTGTTGAAATCTCCATAAGTATTATTTGCAGAATGATATGACACCTGTGCCGTGCAAATAGCCCTCAAATTCCAGATAGTAGACGCCTCATTAGAATGGATCCGCGAGCGTATCAAGGTCGGAATAGTTATGGCAACTATTACTGCAATTATCGCTACTACTATCATCATCTCAATCAGTGTGAACCCCTTTTGTTTTACCTTCCCCCGACGCCATCTATTCATTGTTCACATCCTTTCATATTAGAATGTAAAACAAAAAGGCATGATGGCGGTCACCGGGTTCCGCCATCATGCACTCAGCACCAACACAACCCACTGAATAGCGGGTTAATGTCTAAACTACGATTATTGTTCTCCGATGGGCGGGTCACCAGCGCCAGCCTGTCCACCTGCATTGAAGCGGATAACACCACTGGCATCTGTGAAAAAGTAACGATTACCACTAACACCTGGTTCACTCGGGTCTGCATTGCAGGTAAAATTGTTCGGTCCCGGAGAAGCCAGAGTAAATGTGTAACCTTGTTTAATACCAGCCCAGTTGCCTTCTAAGAATGGGGGTGTTGCACCAGTAAGGTCAGCAAAATCACCTGTGTAGGTCCCATTTGCCGAGTTATAGGCAACTTCTGCACCAACAATGGCTTTTAAGTTGCTGATTGCAGCAGATTCATTTGACTGCAATCTGGAACGAAGCAGGTTGGGTATCGCAATCGCTGCGATAATGGCGATGATTGCTACTACAATCATCAATTCAATGAGTGTGAAACCTTTGTTTTTCATACTACATCTCCTTGTTAAGTTTATTGTTTAGTTAATCTCTTACCTTGATACCCGGTTACCAAGGCACTTTATTAAATTGTTGTTGATTTATTTATAACAAATATTATGCCAACATAACAAAAAAACATAATTTACAAAAGAATACACACAAATCATTGTATAACAAATACATAGAATCAAAATACTCGCTGTTATCATTTTTCCCATAAATATACATTACCAAATTAATGACAAAAATTGTCGCAAAGAAACAAAAAATGTTACTTTACTTGCTACGCCAAAAAGAAGGGAAAAATAAAACCAACATAGCATATATTTCTAACCGCCCCATCAACATCAACATACATAACACCCCTTTACCTAAAATAGGAATAGTAGAAAAATCCTCAAAACCTCCAACATGTTCCAACCCTGGACCACAACCATTTAAAGCTGAGGCCACAGAAGATATTGAAGTTACTATCGGCAACCCAATCCAACATAAAGCAAGACTACCCATAATAAAGACAGATACATATAAAGCGAAGTAACTCAAAACCGACCTTTGAATATCATCATCAATTACCTGTCCTCCTAAATGAATTGCTCTTATTACCCGTGGCTGAAAAATAGATTGTATTCTATTCAACAAAAACTTAAATAAAACAACTACACGAATTATTTTCAATCCCCCTGATGTTGACCCTGCAGAACCACCGATAATCATCAATATCACGAGAGACCATCTTGCAAAATGAGGCCATAAATCATAGTCTTCTGTAGTAAAACCCGTATTCGTCATCAAGGAAGTAACCGTAAAAGACACACTCCGCAGGGCTTTACCAAAAGAATAATGTAAAAATTCGCTTTTATCTAAAGAAAAAGTCCCATGATAACCCATTACACAGATAGTCAAAAATACAATCGAAAAAAACCAGATAGAGATATATGCCCGCCATTCTACATTTTGAAAAAAAGCCCGAATATTCCTCTGATAGAGAAGGAAGAATAATCCGAAGTTTGTTCCCGCACAAAGCATAAAAAAAATAGTGATTATTTCTATCGGCAAACTATTATAGGCACCAATACTCATTTGCCTTGTTGAAAATCCTCCACTCGCTAATGTTGCAAAGGCATGGCATACCGCATCAAACAAACTCATTCCAAATATCATTAAAAGGACACACTGAATAGTAGTTAACGATATATAAACCAGCAACAATTGTTTTAAAGTCTCTTTCACCCGGGGTCTAATAAATTTTATATCAGGGACGGAAGATTCAGATTTTAGAAGCAAACGACCTCCTGCTCCTAAATAAGGAAGTACCGCAATAAATATAACAACGATTCCCATACCACCTAAAAAATGCGTAAATGCTCGCCAAAAAAGTAATGTTTTAGGAAAGGCTTCTATATCCTTTACTACTGTGGAACCTGTTGTCGTGAAGCCGGATACAGATTCAAAAATAGCATCCATAAGTGAAAGATGTCCAGATAAATAAAATGGGAAAGACCCAAAAAAAGTAATCAATATCCACCCCAATCCTACCAAAGCCAACGACTCTTTAATTAAAAAACTTTCCTCCTCCACTTTACTCTTTCGAAAAGTAGATACAATTCCTAATACACCAATTAAAAACACATATACAAAAGACTCAAAAATATGAGGGATAATATCTATCTCCTGATAGATTGTAGCAGGGGCTAACAATAACAAAAAAACGAAGGCATACCCAATTAAAAGCCTTCCTAAATAATTAATCAATTGAAAGAAATTCATTGTAAATTACCATTTTCAAATATTTTTCTCTTCAATTCCCATATTAAAAGAAGTATTATTTAAATAACTTACTCACCTCATTAAATTTATCAGCCTTCGTTACAATGACCACCCGATCATCTTCTTTAATTACATCATCCCCTGTCGGGATTATTGCTTGTTCATCGCGAATTATTCCTGCAATAACACAACCTATATCAAATCGTATATCTTTAAGAGCACGATTAAGAAACTTAAAAGAACCTTTAATCTCATATTCTGCTATTTCAATACCCCGAATATTCAACAAATGTTTTACCGTATTTTGATATACAATCCGCAATACCTTATTAACAACACTGTAATATGGAATTACTGAATAATCAATCCCAAAACGGTCTACTATTTCACCAAACTGTTTATTATATATAACACTTACTATATAAGGAATTCCTATATCCTTTGCTAATAAACCCGCTACCACATTTCGCTCATCATCATGGGTCGGCGCAATAAAGACATCAAAATCTTTCACCGCTATAAACTGAGAACGGTTGCTTAATGGGTCATCATTCACAATATCCACTTTATATTTAGAAAGTATCTGTGATAACTCCTCCGCTCTTTGTTTGTCTTTTTCAAATAATTTTATCACAGAAACCTTATCCTTTAATGCACGAATAATCTGAACACTTATAGATGTCCCACCTAAAATAACAACCCTCTTCTTCTTGTCCCAATCTCCCGCAAATACCTTCACTGCACGAGCCATACTATCGTGCTTCCCGAAAATTCCTAAAATATCTCCGCTGTTTATCCGTGTTTCTCCTGTAGGGATATCTACCTGCTTCCCTGATTTTATATATCCAATAACTAATTTTTCTTTTATTACTTCCATAATTTCCTTCAAGGTCTTTCCGCTTCCTTTAAATTGGTTCCAAACCTTTAATTCATAAAATTTAATTCGGTCATTTCCATATTCTTCTGAAACCAATAACCCCGGGGACTCAGTAAAACTTGCAATATCCGTTGCAGTTAACAGGTCCGGCGATAAAAAATAGTCAATTCCTAATATACTCTCATATAAAATGGGATTATTGATATAAACCATATCCGAAACCAGTGCGGATACACTTCCTGCCCCAAAACTTTTTGCACAACTACTCGCAATTATATTTGCCCTATCATCTCCTAAAGTCGAAATAAACAAATCACATCCCGCACTTACTACTTCCTGTAATAATGAAGGGTCTTGTGCATTACCAAATTGGATACCGACATCTACCTTTGCGGTTAAATTGTCGAGAACCGATTTATCATAGTCTATTACTATTACATCATTATCTTTATAGAGCATTTCCGCCAAGAGCGAACCTGCTCTACCTGCACCTGCGATAACAATTTTCATATCTTTTATTCCAATATATGAATATTAAAATGCTATTACGCCTTACCTCTATCGCTCATTACTTGTTTTATGTATTTGAAGTGATATTATATCACTAATGCAAACCTTGAAATAAAAAGGAAAAGGCTATGAAAAACATATTGTTACTCCAAAACAAGCAAAATTTTTTATTTCTGTCTATTCTCGTTTTGTTGTTATGCGTTCTGGCATTTCCAGAAGAGGAGTACAAAACAATTTTAGGATTAGACATAGATTTCACCACAGTTCCATTAAATACCTCTCATGATAAACTCATCAAAGAGAGACTCTCCGTAGATAAAGGAGTATTGACACAAACAGAGAGTGGAAAAGCAGGTATCCAATGGGCAAAAGAACTTCTTCAGGAACAGACAACAATTCCTATAACAACTTATACTCTATATAGGGAGTATCAAAATACAGGAGACCGAAAAAAATATGAAAAACCTTACTTTTTGAAAAGGTCTATGCTCTCCGCAACTACATTACTTATTTATTTTGAAAATGACGACTCATTACTTCCCCTACTCAATGACCTAATCTGGGACATCTGCGAAGAAACTTCTTGGGTCGTTCCTGCCCATGAACGACAAGAAAAATACACCTATATTGACCTCTTTTCCGCTGAAACTGCCTCACAATTAGCCCATACATTACTTTTCTTGGAAGACAAACTTCCCGATGAAATAAAAAATAGAATACGCTATGAAGTCAAAAAAAGAGTTATGCAACCTTACCTTTTTTATTCTGAGGATAAATATGGCTGGGTTCGTGGACGAAATAACTGGACAGGAGTATGTGCCGGGTCTATTGGCGAATGTTTTATCATATTAGAAAACAACGAACAAATCCTGCGTAAAGCCATTACCCTCGTTACAAATCAATTAGCCCGCTTTTTGAAAAACGGTTTTGCAGAAGATGGTGGTTGTTTGGAAGGCATTTCTTACTGGAATTATGGACTAACACATTATGTCAGTTTCGGGGAATTGCTCTATGAAGCAACCGAAGGAAATGTAAATATCCTACAAAACCCACGCCTTTACCAGATTGCATTCTATCCTTATGTCGTTTACTTAGGGAATGGACAATTTGCCAGTTTCTCCGATGCACCATCCCAATTCTATCCCCACGCCTTTATTGTCCACCGATTAGCAGAACGGTTTTCTGCATACGACCGCCTTTCTTCTACGGCTCATCCTTTTATTTACCACAAATTAGGTGAAAGACTTAATATAAACTACCTCCATGGACTTGCCAATCCTTCTCCAAATCACTGGCATTTTGGAAATATTATCCGTAATATTCTCTGGTCGTATCCATACGAACAACAAAAAACAGAAATACCCATCGAAAGCACCTGCCTACCTCAATCCGGTATCGCACGGTTAGTTGTAAAAGATAACCATGGAAATACACATATTGTTATCTGTAAAGCAGGTTCAAATAATGAACCCCACAATCATAATGATGTTGGAAGTTTCATTTATGCTATCAATAACACGATTTTCCTTACTGACCCTGGCGCAGGACTATACTCACGAGAATATTTCAGTGCAAAACGATACGAAAACATCTTTACAAACTCCTACGGACATAGCCTACCTGTTATTGGAGGGAAACTTCAAAGCACCGGTGAAAAATACAAAGGAAAACTTACATACAAAGAGCCTAACAAAGCCATTATAAACTTCCATGAAGCATACGATATCCCAACCTTAAAAAAAGCCCAACGAACCCTTATACTCGACGAAAACGGATTAAAAATTACCGATGATTTTGAATTTTCAAATCAAGGAGAAGAAGTTGAAGAAGCACTTATAACCTGGTTACCCGTATCCATACAAGGTAATTGTGCTACCATCGAAAGCAAAGAGGGCAAAATTACGATCACCCCTTCTCACGGCACTTTTGAAGTTGAATCCCTCAAAAAACAATGCGAAGAAAACAACCGTAACGGCGAACTTTCCCGCATAAAACTAAAACTCCCCGCACAAAACAAAACCCAAATTACATTCAACATTACTTTTTCAAAATAAGAACCTTTCAAGAATTTATTTTGGTAATTACTCAAAATATTCTAACTGAAATAATTCGGCATCCTATTAAAACAAGATGGGTTTAATAAACCTGAATAAACTTATTACTATTACCTCTTTTGAAAAATCCAAAGAATTTTAAAATATAAAAGCCTCCTTTAAATTTCTTAAATCTTATCCTTTTTGGAATAGTAATTCCACAGGAAGATTTCAAAGGAACTTCATAAATAGCTACAAATGCAGATTGGGAAAAAGGATAGTATTTGATGAAAAATCGCAGTATGTTAAAATATATCTGTTACTTATTTCCTATCGGAGAGAACATTACATTATCCTCTCTTTATGACTAAAACATAAATCCAGCTTATCTGGTAAAATTCTAAATCCTGTGCCGTGGTCATGTGGTCTACCATCCGGATATTGTCCAATTCTTATATCCACGAGAATTACACCATCTTTTAATAAATGAACAAAATTATCAAAGTCAAATCCGCTCAATAACCACGCTTCATTGTACCAAAACTCTTCCTCAGAACCTTTGCCTCTTGATTCTGCCTTTACATATAACAACTTGGGAAGTTTTCTCTCAAAAGAACTTTTTAGTGTTTCTTTATCCCAAAAACCCAAAATTTTACCCCTTTTTGTAATGATATTCACTTTATCCTCTTCAATATTTATTTTAAATCCTGGTTTGCCTTTTATTTTATTGAAATCTATAGCGTTTATTGTGGTTTCCAATCTTTTTTTTCCCTTATTCTTTGTAGAAACATAGCCAAATTTTTTAAGTAGTATAGAATTCGTTTTCGGTGGGGATGGCGATTTTGTAAACAGCGTAAGCATACTTGAAGTGTTTTTCCTTGCGGATTTTAATTCAATCATTGCGGCATTTGGGCCAGGTACATTATTCTCTGTGATTCCCAAAAGGTCTTCCAAAGTTTTCCCTATTCCTGTATTCCCAGGTCTATGGGTCTTTATCCATCCCATTTCCTTTATACTCTTCAGTTTCCCTATCAGCTTACTATATCCAATCATAAAGGTTTCTTCCAAAAATCAAGTATGTATTCAAAGGTAGTACTAAGGGTTATGTAATTGCTTGGCCATCCGAAAATCCCGACATTGTTTACTAAATTTCTTTTATCCCAGATAATAATATTTCTAAGTTCATAACCTATGTTCTCCATTGCCTCTATAATATAACTATGCGTTGGATACCGATGGTTATTTTCCCATAAATCATTAACATTAATTACACAATGAGCTTTCGGTTTTAGAAGTGGCAATATTCCTTTATAAATTTCGGCAAGCGCATCTATATACTCCTTAAGTCTCATTGTCCCGAGGTCTCTCGGATTATCTGAATACTGTTGAACTTTTTTATAATATTTATTTTCTCTAAGGTCACTTCTCAAACTTTTATTCAATCTTTCGTGATTTAACATATTAGCATAGGGAGGAGAAGTAACACACAATGAAACAGTTTCTTCATTAAGATATCTAGGGATATTTATTGCATCATCACAAATAGCAATCTGTTTCGTGCTGTTAGCAAAAAGGGACATGTTTAATTGTGATAGTTTTGTATTACAAAAATCAATATATTTTTGATTAAGATCAAATCCCACGGCGTTTCTTTCTAAATCTCGTGCCGCAATAAGAGTAGTTCCAATACCTACAAACGGGTCTAATACTAACTCCCCTTTGTGGGTAAAAAGTTCTATGCATTTTTTAGGCAGAGCAATTGGGAATACAGCTGGATGTATATCTTTATCCCTAATATCTCTCCCCTCATAATATAGTTCCCAAATAGCAACTTGACCTTTTATCCATTCTTTTGCAGTAAGACAATTTATATGAGTATCAGGACAAGAACAAGTTTTCTTAAACCCAATTTCTAGTTTCATCGCGATATTCTTATTCAAAATTTCATTGCCCACGATTACATAATCTCCTAAAACAATCTTTTATACAGTTTTAAATCTACCTATTATCCTCTCCTTTCTTTTCATTTTTAAAGAACGCTCAATTTTCAATATTTCTGTTATTTTAACATATAATCTCCTATCTATTATAAATGTTCTTTTAAATATATTATAACAATATACTAGTTTTAATAATTTTAGGTTTGCATTTTCTAATCCACAGGAAACACTAACAATATTTTTCTTCTTAAGTTTCCAGTGATAAATAGCACTATTTAATATTTATTCTTTTTAATATCCATTCTTTAAGAATCTTTTTTTTCGTCCTAAATTCTATAAATGTTCGTTTTCTTCACACGGAATTAACTGTTCTACCTGTCCTAGAAAAATGTTCTGCACAGATCGATTTTTGTCGGGATAATTTGTAATTTATAAAACTCCTCAGTTCCTCTCGTCGTTTCATGTTGTTGTTCCCCTTTACCATGGTTATTATGTTTATATTTCCTTTTTATAGTATTAATACTTTTTCCCCTTCTGTTTCATTTTTCTTTTAATCTTTCTTCTTATTACAATAAATGAAATATTTATTAAAATAATTTATATATAAATCTGTTATCTATGTCCTATCGCTGATACATTATGGTTAATAGCAAGATGTAGTTAAAAATGCATCCTTCTATTTTGTGAATAAATTTTTTAAGGACAACAGAAATGAGTGAAAATTATGATAGTAAATGGAATGAAGATAAAGTAACAGAGTTTTTAAATCAGTTAGAAACTATCTCTGAACAAGTATCAGAAAAATACATTTATCTACAAATTGGAAACTATATTAAAGAAAAATATAATTCTGAACCTCCGAAAGTTTTACTATGGGAGGAAATGGCTTTTGCTTTTACTGAAAAATATTATGAGAGTATGTCAGAATGGGGAACTTTTTTTTATCCTTTGTTTACCATCTCAAAAGATAAAGGGGATATAGTTGAATATCCGAGTATACAAGAGATCACCTCTGAAATAATTTCCTATTGGGAAAAGAGATTGGAAAAATCTAATCATCCTGTCTTTAAAGCAAGGTATTCAAACCTGATTTGGGATTTTTCAGAAAGAATAAGAGGTGAAAAGCCTCATTTTTCAGTTGCACAAATCTTTATAGATAGTGTGATAAAAATTGCAAAAAATAAATTTCAAAAGTATCAATATGTGATACCGAAATTAAAACGAGCATTATCCCTTGCTTTTATCATTAATGACAAAAATAGAACAAATCAACTTATAGATGTAATCATTGATTATGAAGATAAGGTGGGAGAAGATGACAAACCATATTCATGGGGTTTTTCTTATGAACTTCTTCTGAAGAATAAAAATCTACGAATAAAAGAAGAAAAAGAACAGAAAATTATTAGAGATTTAGAGGAAAGATTTGAAAGACTAATAAAAGGAAATGATATATGGGGAGCAAAATCCTCTGGAACTTTAATTGCAGATTATTATTCCAGGCGAAGAGACATCTCAAAAATAAAAGAGATAATAAGTAAACTTGTTAATATAGCTTTTGACCAGATAAGCAAAACTCCAGCAATTGCGTTAAGTAATTATCTAATGGAGTTAACTCTTTTTTGTTTACAGTACGGTTTAAAGGATTTAAGAGAAGAAATTTTAAATAAAATTAAAAATATTGGCGAAAAAGTTAAATCAGAGTTTAACACTGTAAAAACAAAAATAGAAATTCCAGTTGAAGAAATTGAAAAATATGTCGAGGATTTGATTGAAGGAGATTTAAGCACAGTTTTACAGAAGATTACTATATCTTACATCCCGATAAAAGAAAAAGTAAAACAGCAGTTACAACACCAATCCAAAGTTACTCCTATTTTATACTCTATTCCTCAAGAAATTTTTGATAGAAGAGGATTTTCTGTAGCTACATTAGGTCCTTTGGAAGAAGATATTGATGGACATATAGTTCGTTTAATTTTACAGAATATGATAACTATATCTTTCCTCTTACGAAAAACCTTAGATGCTTTGATAAAGAAATTTAATTTAAATACTCAAAATATTATAAATTATCTTTACGAATCACCCATTTTTGATGAGCACAGAAAATCCCTTTTAGTAAAAGGCATAGATGCTTATTTAAATAATGATTTTGTAGATGCTTTACACATTTTAATTCCACAAGTTGAAGCATTGGTTAGAAATTTAGCTGAAAAGATAGGCTCAGCACTAGTTAAGATAGATTCACGATCTGAGAATATTAAATATAGAACCCTTGATGACCTATTAAGAGATGAAAAGATTAACAAAGTTTTAACTGAGGATATATGCCTGTATTTTAGGGTATTATTTACCGATCCAAAGGGGATAAACCTTAGAAATTATATTTGCCATGGTATATGCGAAATGGAAGATTTTAATCAAACTAATGCTGACAGAGTTTTTCATGCTTTATTATGTCTATCTCTATTTAGATAAAAAAAAGAAAAATCTTTGAACATTGTGCATAATAGCACATATATTGCTTACTTATATGCGACTAAACCTCCATGCACTTACATATTAACGAAATGTTGAATGTAAGTAAAAAAATAGCGACAATATTAAAACAAATTAGAAGGACTATGAACATAGATAAAATAAATGAATCTTAAAATAGGTATTACACAAATCTTTCTACTCGGTGTATTACTAAATTAGGGATTAGTCTTAATTAATTATACAGACAGGTATATAAGTTATGATAGATGTATTATATATTCTTTAAGATATGAGAAGATGGTCCATAACATGAGGTCTGAAAATAGAAGAGTTTATTTATTATTAAAAAACTGGAATTTAGATAATTACATCAACAATGTAGATGAAACACTTTGATTGGAATAAAACAAGAAATTTCCTGAATTTTTAATATAGTCTAAATCCAAATTATCTAATGAGTTTTACTTATCCTCCTCGTCCGATTGTTTCACTCTATCTGCTTTAATACTAATTCTCGCAATTAAATCTCTATTTTTATCTTTATTTCATTTCGCTTGACTTTATTAACCATAATGTTTATGATAAAATTACAAAATCACAAGGAGTAACCAGTGATTAAGCGAAAAATTATCTCCATAGATTCCGACAAATGTAATGGTTGTGGATTGTGTGTTAATGCCTGTGCAGAAGGTGCCATAAAACTTACAAACGGCAAAGCACAACTTGTCTCCGATGTCTATTGCGACGGATTGGGTGCATGTTTACCCCATTGCCCAACAGGTGCTCTCTCTATAATAGAACGAGAAGCCGAACCTTTCGATGAAGAATTGGTTAAATTACAGCAAAGTATGAAAGAACCTCAAACTCCCGTTCACACATGCCCGAGCATACATTTTAAGCCCGACCCCGCTAAAAAAGGTGCCCTTTCCCACTGGCCTATCCAGATACGGCTTGTCCCGCCAATGGCTCACTATCTTCAAAATGCAAAACTTCTGGTAGTCGCCGATTGCGTCCCCATCGCATATCAAAATTTTCATAACGATTTTCTGCAAGACCATATCGTCCTTGTTGGCTGTCCTAAATTCGACCCAAAAGAACAATATGTTCAGAAATTCGCCGAAATCTTCATCAATAATGATATAAAAAGTGTGGCTATTCCTGTTATGGAAGTCCCCTGTTGTCAGGCACTACCCAACATTGTGCTTGCAGGATTGCAATATTCAGGGAAAAATATCCCCGTTGAAAAAATTATAATCTCAATTCAGGGTGAAGTATTAAGCAAACAATTAATTAACGAGTAGCAGAAGTTAATGAAGCAAAAAGCGAACAAAAAATCATCCGGTTTTTCTTATCTAATACCTGTCTGTATATGCATTGGGATTTTTATCGGAATAGGTTCGTTCACATTTTATTATGCTCGGGGTTATTCCTACCTTACGGATGATCCCAATGCCTGTGCCAATTGCCATGTAATGAAAGATTTTCTCGATTCCTGGCAAAAATCAAGTCATCACTCCGTTGCGGTTTGCAATGATTGCCATACGGGACATACCTTATTTTCAAAATATTATGTCAAGGGATTAAACGGCTATCACCATTCCATGGCATTCACTCTGGGCAATTTTCACGAACCTATCCGCATTAAGGAATTTAATCGAAAGGTAACAGAAGGTAACTGCCGATATTGTCATCAAGATATTGTTCAAAATATTGATTCAAATATTGCTCATCGCGAGCCAATACAATGTTTAAACTGTCATTTCAATGTAGGTCATTTTAATTATTAAAGGAAAGGAAATAGAACATGGCAAAAAAGTTCAAGGGCAATGAGGGTATATCCTTAATTGCAGGAATTATCCTTATGTTAGTAGTTGCTGCTGCCACATTTGCAGTAACCGCGTTGCTCATCAATATTTTTGAGAAACAACAAGAAGCAAAAAATCCTTTCTTTCGCGTCGTCGAAATTAACGATGACACAGAAGACCCGGAAATCTGGGGAAAAAATTTTCCTATACAATATGACCTGTACAAACGAACCGTTGACATGGTCCGCACGAAATACGGTGGTAGTGAGGCACTGCCCCATACTCCTACTGAAAAAGATCCTCGTTTTGTAGTCAGTCAATCAAAGATTGAACTTGACCCTCGACTAAAACGAATGTGGTTGGGATATGCCTTTGCCATTGATTTTCGCGAAGAACGGGGACACGCCTACATGCTTGATGACCAAACCTTCACAGGCAGACAACAAAAACCTCAATTCGGCGTTTGTGCCCATTGTCATGCTTCGGTATATGTTCCATACAAAAAATTAGGTGATGGCGATATAATTAAAGGCTTTGAAAAAATGAACCCCATGCCTTATGCAGAAGCGAGAAAACTATTACAGCATCCTGTAACCTGTATTGATTGCCATGACCCCAACACCATGCAATTGCGAATAACCCGTCCCGCTTTCCTTGAAGGAATTAAAACATATAAAGAGTCTCAGGGAATAAAAGACTATAACCCGAATACGATGGCAACCCGTCAAGAAATGCGAACTTATGTCTGTGCCCAATGCCATGTCGAATACTACTTCAAAGGCGATGAAAAACGACTCATCTACCCTTGGCATAAAGGTTTAGAAGCAGATAATATCCTTGCCTATTATGATGAAACTAACCACAAAGACTGGGCTCATGCTGAGACAAACGCACCCATGCTAAAAGCACAACATCCCGAATTTGAATTATGGAGTCAGGGCATTCATGCTCGTTCTGGTGTCGCATGTGCAGACTGCCACATGCCTTATACCCGCGTCGGTGCATTAAAAGTGAGTGACCATCATGTCCGCAGTCCTCTGCTAAACATCAACCGTGCTTGTCAGACTTGCCATCACTTCTCCGAAGAAGAACTCAAAGCCCGTGTCGAACGAATTCAAGACAAAACCGCAGAAATGAAAGACATGGCTATGGACTCCCTCGTCGCCCTTATTGACGATATTAAACGCATTATGGATGCGGGTATCTCCAATGAAAAAATAGAAGAAGCCCGTCTATGTCAGCGTCGCGCAACATTCTTAATTGATTTTGTCGAAGCAGAAAATTCTACAGGTTTCCATGCTGACCAGGAATCCGCTCGTATTCTATTCAAAGCCATGGACCATCTAAGAAAAGGTCAGGTTGCCCTCAAAGATGCAATCACCCTACACCAGGCTTACGGAAACACTACTACAAACTAACACTCACGACGATACTAAATTTTTATATTAGAATAGTTCTATAGACAACCGTTTTCACTATTCTATTCTTACTTAACTTCTTTTTTCTCCACATTTTTTTATTCATTTTGCATGTCTTATTGTCTCATTTTTCCTATCCGTCCCTTATGTCTCATTTATCTTCTTCTAAAGCAACCCTCTTCCTCCAGTCAAAGTAGTAGTTGTTTTTAGGACCGAACCAACCGACATTCCATGCACGATTTACAGCACCGTAAACATTTTCCTCCGTTGCCCATTCCCACCGCTCGGAGGTGATATGCCCATCGCACCATAGCACATTTGCTCTCCCCCAATGCCGAAAATGCAACGATGGCGACATATACACCCCTTCTTGCCCCCGTGGATAATTTACCGAAACCATTAATGGCGGTTCTACAAAACTATATTCAACAATATATCCATTCTGAGGCATACCACTATCTGCAAACATAATCGTCTCCGATGGATTTTCAATCATCCGTTCATGCATCCCCGATTTACAAGCCTTTACAGGGTCTTCCTCAATGCTCAACATCGAACCTACATACGCCATGTTATAGCCATATCCTCCTGAACCCGATTCAAACGCATTAGACACTTCTCCTAAACTCCGATATTCAAAAAATTCCGGGCATTCTTTGATTCTTCCCTCCGGCACATACTCAAACAATGGCCCTTTACGAAAATCAAACGGTGTATCAGGATTTGGAGTATCTCGTTTCCCATGCCATCTACATCTACCCCCGAAATAGTCTGCTTCCGAATTCGGCAACAAAAAATCATACATATCCGATGCTGCTGGCACATAGTATCCATTATTTTCCGATGCATACATCGTATTAGCAAGATATAACTGCCTCAAATTATTCACACATGAAACACTTCTTCCCTGTGCCCTCGCCCTTGATAAGGCAGGTAAAAGTATCATCGCTAAAATACTAATTATCGCAATAACCACCAGCAATTCTATCAGCGTAAATCCTTTATTTCTCCGTCCATCAAAAAACATTCCGTTTCCCTTTTAATCTTTCATTCCCATATTTAAGTAAAAACAGTCCTATAACAACCAATGATAGAACTAAAAAGGATCTACCTATAACGGGAAGCGTTTTTACCTCAAACTCAAAATCACGGCATATTAACTGGTTAGAGCGATGTTCATCATCATAAACACACACCTCCACATAAGCAGTTCCCCCCTCCGATATAGGTTTCACAATAAAAAATACTCTCCCTTCGGAAATAGCAATCTGATGACCTATAATAACAGGCATTGCATCCGGCGTAACTATCATTCCTCCTATAATATCTACCGTAACAGTCCCCGTCTGCACAGGGTTTCCATAAATATCCATAATCTTATCAGAAATGAAACTACAGTATTGTCCCCCCTCTCCCATGTTCCACAAATTCGCAATATAAGCCGGTGGTCCCGGTAAAATATCAATATATATCTCCTCCAGTATAGTATTATCAAAACTCTTAACCTGGATTTTTCCTCTTCCTGCTATTGTTCCTGCATCCACATCTATCATTAACTTTCCATCTCTGACCGCTACCTGAACACCCTCAGATATTGTATCCTCGTCTGCATTTAAAATATCCAACAAAAATGAATTAACTGTAAACAGTGTTCCATCCGAAACCGGGTTATCATCCGCATCTCGTATCTCATCACCTGTGATTTTGACAGTTTCCCCATAACCCAACACCCTCGTCTGCGACGGATTTGCAATCAGGCGAATATGTCCCTGTCCCGGATTAACATCCCCTTCACCTGCTGATGAAAAAATCGCAAATATACCCGCATATCGTGTTTGAAAAATTATCTTATTACTCACAAGGTCACGGGCGATAACATTTACATCTGAATTTATCCACTCCGTTCCATTCCAGCGGTAAACATCTATCTCTGCTTCTTTCATCCCGATAATTTGATTTGCATTATATCGAACTGCCATCTCTGCCCATGCAATTTGTGCATTTTGGAAATCATTTATAGAAGAGATTAATTGAACAAACAAATCACCTTTTATCAAACCATCTATCCCTACCGTTGATGGGTCTGAAATAGATTGTAAATCCACATTACAGTTATAAGCCCTTTGCCCTGTTCTAATCCCCGATGAAAACAGTGTTAGACAAATCGAACTTTCTTGATTACATGCTGTCCCTAATTCTACACCTGCAGGACTTCCTCCCCAAATATTTGGAATTTCCAAAGGTAAAACTGTGCTTTCAGGTCGGTTTGGATCTGTTCCTGAAACCCGTGTTTCATATTCATCAAGAATCCCATCACCATCTGTATCTATTTCCGGCGACACATCGGCAAATGCCATAACCTCTGTTGTGTAATAACCATATATAGGGTCAAGGATATTAGGTACTGTCGAAATCCGTATAAAATCAAATTCATCAAGACCCGCAGGATTACCATTCCCATCCACAGCCCATGCAATATCAAATGCATCACCACCTCCAGTGCCTACATCAATACCTACCGTAAATGGATTATCCGGTCGCAAATAATTATCCTTATAAGGTGCTATAGTTGGATTGGTATCCGCGTATCCCCAGACAATTTCCTGATTTGTTGTCGTCACTACATTCCCTACAAATGGCGGCGTATTGCTTGTTAATCCTTGCGGAAAAATATTTCTGCTTAAATCTCTACTACCGGGAATTACATACCACACATCATCTGCCACACCATTTTTATTCACATCTTTTGATATTTCAATGAGCCCGGGCTCAATAAATTTTCTCCGCATATCCCCTCCAACCCAAAAGGCATTAGAATAAACAATACAATCCAGTCCCATTGGATTTCGTGGGTCATCCTTAATGGGAGTATTAAACTTAATAATAATAAAACTTTCCTGAGGTGCCCCTGGCGTTCCAATCGAATAAATTCCACTCATTGACGGTAAACTTACCCCAAATCCCAATGGCGGTCCTAAAACATCTTGCGGATTGGTAAAACCAACATTTTGATTTTTCCCGAAATACGCTACTACCTCATCTGCCCATGGGTCATCATCTGCATACGAATATCCGACAGTAATACATATAAAAACAAAAATTAAAAAACTTTTTTTTCTGTCAAACATCACATCTATAGCCTTTCAAAATTCAGTTTAGGCTACAGACGGAGGGTTAAACACTGGAAGGGAGGTTCTTCAGTCCTCATCGTTCAGGACTGCCAGACATTAGCCTTCCCGCGAGACCTCAGTCTGTTCGCTCAAATCGGACAGTAACCGGCAGGTCTTCGGACTTGCAGGCACAAACCTACTTGGCTCGGCTTCCCAGACTGATGTCCAGTGCCATGAAGAGCTGTTCGTTCCTGCTCACCGCTGCGGGGCAGTTCTGGCTTCTCACCAGATTCCCTTTTAGCACCCTTCTTACTACTTCGGGTGACCGGCTACAGAGTGATTCAATTTTTTTATCTATACTTTAATAGTAATAACATAAAAATATAAAAAAAATCAAATATTTTAGAACCAATATATACTTTTATGGTATATTAATATTGTAGGTTGCAAGAGAAGGAGTAAATATGTCATTTGATTTTAGTAAATGCCAATTACCTAAAGAAACCCTCCAAAATGCTATTGGATTATGGATTTTTAGTATTGAAGAAAAAGATGTCTGTTTCTGGGGAAATTTTGAAGAAGTTTTAAAAACTGTAGAACTTTA
Source organism: Candidatus Hydrogenedens terephthalaticus JGI OTU-1 (assembly GCA_000493945.1). GTDB lineage: Bacteria > Hydrogenedentota > Hydrogenedentia > Hydrogenedentales > Hydrogenedentaceae > Hydrogenedens > Hydrogenedens terephthalaticus. The sequence goes on along the minus strand of AWNW01000001.1, from coordinate 13,509 downwards.
CTTAAAAACAAAGAATTTAGAAAATATTACCATTTATTTAATGGATTGTGTTGATTACAGTCAATTGTTCCACGAAGACCATTCTATAAGTTCCTTTCTCCAATCCACTTAATAATATCATTTATTTATTTTTCTCTAAATGATAACAAAAATTAATTATATTATTTTTCTTATTTGTAAAATAAAAATATTTTTTTATCCCGAAAACTTGGCAAAATCGGAAAAAATATGTTATAATTTCAATGATAATGATTGTTTTCATTAAGTCATATTAAAAGGATTTGTTATATGTTATCATTCGTAGATGTTCAGTGTCCCCATTGTGGTGCAAAAGGAAAAATTGTTCTTCCACCTTTAGGAACAGTTTTAATTGGTCCATGTCCACAATGCAAAGGTATGGTTGCTTTATTTAATGGAACAACACTTCCTTTGGATAGCAAAATAATATTAGATGGTACTATTGAAGAGAAGAAAAAACATATAGTAGATGTATTCAGTGCTTTTATAGAAGAAAAAGTAGAAGAGTTTTTTAATCCCAAAAAAGAAGAATCCGATTCAGAATTGGATAAAAAAACCGATTCATACCAATCGGAACACAGAATCGAAGAATACAGTCACAAAAAAACGAAAAAAAATAGACCTATCTCACGCGACGAAATTACAAAATTTAAAGAATCAGAAATTGACCTGCTCGACAATCCTGAAATATTTCGTAAATATTTCAGCAACTAATCAACATAAAAATATTTATACTTCACAACATAAAATGCAGGAATCTATTTTATAATTTCTATATAAGATTTTATATTGTAATGTAAATAGACAGTAAAATTACTATTTACGGGGTTATCAAATAATTACAAAGTATTGATGAATACTTAAAGCCCACCCAGATTTTTTCTCTATAAATATTATGTCCTATTGCATCAGTTTTTTAATATGTTCACAAGATACACGATACAGTTCCCATGCAATTGCCCCATTTACTATTCCACTTGACGCTAATGCTGGTATATCGTAGCCCGGTATTGGCACGCATGCATCCCCAAATGGCCACATAGGGTCAATCCACACCGTGTTCTTGTCTGTCGGAAAGTCACGGTCCATATAAGGTGCTACATACACGGCTTTTGCACCTGAAGATTTTGCTCGTTCGAGCATATTTCGTGGTGGATGTTGATAACCAATATGAATCACAACATCCCCCGAAGAATAGACATCCTTAGGTTCGGGAATATAACTGAAGCCTGCATTCCATACCTCAGACTTAAATAAACTGCCGATGGCTGTCTTAGCCACTTCATCTGGGAAAAGATGCCCCATACTATACATCGTAAGTGTTCGACCTGCTTTCTTTGCTTCGGCTACCCACGCACCTATCGTATCGAAGTCTACTCGATGATGTGACTCACAACGCCGTAGCATTGCAGAAATGCGGGTCGCATATTCTTTAGCCAGAACACCCTGAGGAATTGGTGGAACTTCGTGGGTATCATGCCAAAAAATATGATTGCCTTGATATTTCTGTATTCGCGGTATACCGCCATAAAGTCCAATACTTTCAAACAGCACCGGCATTTTACCCAATCGTGTACACGCAGAGATCAACTCAGCGGTGAACATCCATGCATAAATCGCTATTGTCAGCGTAGGAGAAAGACCATAGTCCTGCATCAACAGCGTCGTTACCCCAGGGATTGATTGAGTAACACCGAAAATCACCCAGCATGCTCCCGGGGCTGATGCTTCTTCTGGTACCGGGTGTTCCGCATCTACAAAAAACAGCACGGCATCAATATCTGTATTAATTTTTTCTGGCAAGGTAGCTGTAAGCATTAGTCCACCTGCTCGACCTGTTATCTCGCTCACCAGTGATGGATTACCACCGGCATAGAGTACCCCACCTGCTACGATTCTTTTTGCTACCATTTCTGAAGCCTGCACCATAATAGGAATATCCTCCTGTGCACGATCCAAAGCATCCGCCGTGCGCAGTAGATATGAATCAGGCATTGCACCCATCATCACAATCGCTGTTATGATACTAATCATATCTATACCCCCGAGTTCATTATCTTCCTTTCAATACACCTTCCCAACAATCTGTATTTATTTCATCAAACTTAGCATAACAGAAAAATTTCAAAATCTACAATTTCACCAATATTTGCCCTGTTTTTGCTATTTTCTATAACAATATTATCGAAACTCCTAAATTTTCCGTCTCGTTCCTTAAAAAATTTTCATAAATATAATGCTTCTATCTCAGAACAATAAAGTTTTAAAAATTTTAAGATATAGCAAATTACTTTTTCGATACTTTTGAAATATTTCGTAAGTATTTAAGTCGCTCATTCCTATAAATTGTTCGTTATATAACTTAGAAAATCAAATTTTTGATTTTAGTCAAGGTATTGTCATATAATGTAATTACTATCTAATATAAATTGACGCGGGGTGGAGCAGTCTGGCAGCTCGTTGGGCTCATAACCCAAAGGTCGCTGGTTCGAATCCAGCCCCCGCTACCAAGTTTGAAGTGAAAACGGTATGTAAATTCCTTTGCATACCGTTTTTCTTTTTTTACAAACCATTTTTTTATCCTCAATGTCACTTATAGGAAAAAGAGAAAGAAATTTGGAAAACACAAAATTGAAAAACAACAAAAAACAAAAGATAATATAATGGAAAGTGATTGCATTTATTAAAAATTAAAAGGGACTTATAATGTATTTACTTATTTCATATTTACTGTTACCCATTAGTTTTGTATTATCATCTCCGCCGACTTTTCAGGATTTAATGAACCCCGATTTGTTTCCAGACCCTCAGTGCGGAATGCTTATAGAAAAGGCAGAGGTAGTTGATGAGACTTTATCGGTCTTAACAACAGGTGCAGAATTTTCATTCAATTCAACCGGTGAAGGAATTTTCAAACAACGAATAGAACATTCTCGCCCTGTACTAAAAATAAAATTTGAAGATGGATTCGATAGGATTTTGCCAAAAATAACCATCAATTCTCCTGGTAGAGTTTTTGTCTCTTCCAATAATTTTAATCTTCGTATTAACGGCGATTCTCTTTTTATGTTTCAGGCATTAAAGCCTTTAACCATTACAGTATCACGCCAGATCGAAGTCGGTTTTTATGCTTCATTTAAAGCAAATCATGTAATATTCGATGAATATGGCGGATTTGGTTTGTTTTATTCTGAGCAGGAATCAGATGATGCATTCAATCCTTACAGCGAGATAACCGCGAAATATACTATTCCTACAAACGCTGTTTTATGGATAGGTATCTGTCCACCAAAGCCATACAATTGGGAGCGTTCAATTAATGATAATATAGTCTGGCACTGGTCAAACCAGTTGGGCTATCCTCCCGATTCCGACTTAATCTCCTGGGCAAAAGAAGGAAATATTATTCTACTCCAATCGGAAGTTATGCTATGGAAAGACTGGAACCTTGCTTTTATCCCAAGATTAGGCGAATCGGAATTTGCTCGTGTTCGCGAAACCTGCCATCAACACGGATTGAGGTTTATTGTCTATACCAGTCCTTTCTATTTTCTGAAAGGAACCCCTTTTGAATCTCAAGCCATGAACTCATTCGATAATTTCACAGGCTGGCCTCCAGGGGATGCGACGGGAAAAAATATTGACCTGTTTTTAGCAGAAATTACGCGGGTAATGAAAGACTATAAACCTGATGGATTATATTTCGATGGGCAATATACAGATAACCCTGCACCCTTATATATGCTTGCCCGAAAAAGCAGGGAACTATTAGGCGAAAAGGGTATTTTAGAATGGCACTCAACATGGGCTCTTGGTAATGGGCAATGTTTCTTCCCTCAAGCCGATGCTTATGTAGATTTTATTCTACGAGGTGAAAATCAGGATTTGCTATATAAAAATTTCGATTACCTTCGTTATTTTGTTTCATGTTATAACACCAGCAATAGCATCGGCGTCTTATGTACCAATGGACCGCATAAACCCGATGCGGACACTATTCGCCGTTTGCTTAATGCAAATTGCCGCCTTCATACCATTGTAAATTGGTTACAAGATAAAGAAATGATGAATTTATTGAAAACGCATTATAAAGATAAACTTACTCCTGACCTGCATAAAGAAATTAAACAATTGGCAGATAAAAGGCAGAAAGAAATTTCTAAAATTTCTAAAAAAAGAGCCGAAGAAGAAAAAATTTTGTTTCATGAACCCTCATGGATAGAACCTATTTTTATTGAGGAATTCAACAACATACCTGAGTGCAAATCATTTATTTCTCCACTTAACAACAATCCATTTTCTGTTCAGAATGGGATAATGTCCATATCTGCATTACCTCACACATACGCATACTTTACCTGTCCATTAAATAAAATTATTCATGGTTTTGTTGTTCGGTTTAAACAGGGGACAGACATCGGAATGTCATGGGGTCCCGCAGTCCAAATTCGCTGGGGAAATGGTGCAAGATTGAGAGTGGGCATTCGCAGTGATGGACTAATCCAACTTGACATCGGCGGTGAACAAAAATTATTCAAAGGATTCGACCTTAATGAATGGGTTCAATTACGAACCCGCTGGACAAAACATGCAGGACTTATAGAAATATTAAAATCAGACAATCAATGGCAAAGGATTGCCTACTTCAATCATGCTTGTCCTATCAACACCCCCGCAGAAAATATATCCTTTGGAAAAGTCCCCTACAATGGAGAACCCACTGACTACCCCAACAACGAAAATCTTTCCATCACTACAAACCAATGGGACCATATTTCCCTTTATTAACTTAATCCTGTCTATCCAACCCCGTCCGATTTGTTCGACTTGTCTAATCCGTCTAACTCATATATAATTATTACAACCATTTTTTGGAGGAAACCCTCATGCCTAAAAATATAAACAGACGGGACTTCATTGGTATCACAGGTTCTACCCTGAGTCTGAGCATGGTCAATGGGACATCTCCTTCATCCGCAACAGACATTCCTAATTTATCTAAACAACTTATCTCAAATCTCTACGAATTAGTTGATAAAACTCCTTTTATTGACACGCATGAACATTTACCATCGGAAGCCGACCGCATTGCGAATAAAAATAATAAGGAGAAGACACCTGCACCTGATTTTGGCATGCTTTTTAGCCACTATGCTGATTCAGACTTACAGGTATCTGGGATGAGTGATAAGGAATATAAAAAATTAACTTCGTGGGACTTATCTCCTCAAGAAAAATGGGAAATGTTAGCGTCCTATTATGATAGATGTAGAAATACAGGTTATTTATTATGTGTTCGAGAGAGTATTTCAGCTTTATATGGAGAGGCAGACCTAAATGAGAATAATTGTGAGGAGATAAGTCAGAAAATAAAAGATGATATTCAGCCCGGTTTTTATCGTCGTATACTCAGAGATGTAGCGAATATTGAACATGCTCAAATCAATTGTCTTTCCAGTGGCGTCTTTCGTGAAAGTGAACCTGCCACCGACCTTTTGAGTTTTGACTTATCCACGGTAGGTATTGCAAGTTCTATTTCTAAAATCGGGAATCTTAACAAATTTTCAGACAGACCCATCAAAACATTAAAGCAAGCCCATGAGACCATTGAACATATATTTGAACGGTTTGGACCCAAGGCAATATCTGTAAAAGACCAATCCGCCTACGGTAGACCACTTCTATATGAAAATATAAAGGATGAAGATATAGAAACTACCTTTAAACAATTTGTTCAAAAGCCATCTTTATTAAAACTCGAAGAGATCAAAGCCATACAAGATAATCTATTTCGCAAATGTTTGCAGTGTGCCACAGAATATAAACTTCCTATCAAACTGCATACAGGCTATTTTGCGGGACACAACGGCATGGACTTATCCCGTGTTCGCAACAATCTTTGTGACCTTGTCCCATTAATCAAAGATTTTCCGAATACCACCTTTGTTCTCATGCATATTTCATATCCCTATCAAAACGAATTAATCGCCCTTTGTAAACATTATCGCAATGTCTATGCGGATATGTGTTGGTCCTGGATTATTGACCCTGCATCAGCGACTCGATTTTTAAAGGAATTTTTAACGGCTGCTCCTGCTAACAAAATATTTACCTTTGGCGGGGACTATATTCCCGTGGAATTGGTTCCCGGACATGCACGAATTGCTCGTAAGGGTATTACACTCGCTATAACCCAACTTTTACATGAAGGTTGGCTAAATGAATCCGACGCACCCGCATTAATTCAGCGAATTATGAACCAAAACGCCCATGAAACTTTCAACCTACCCAGAGTCCTAAAAGCATATAAAGCATAACCTTTAAATGATACCTACCCTTTCGTATCTCCTGAAATCACGGGATTAGCAATGGCTGGAGAATGAATAACTTTAATTCCGAAAAGTTGGCAGAAGTTTTGAACATCTCTTTTGTGGTTGCCATAAAAAACTACTTGGTGAAATCCCAATACATCTCTGCTTTCTTCAACATTATCCATCTTTATGGAAAAATTTGTTCTACATCCACCTGCTGGTGGTGTATTTATATTTTCTTTAACGACACCTGTATCAAGGATAAGTTCATGAGGATTATTGAACCTTACGAGTGTAACAGGTTGTCCTTCTTTCCATAATACTTGTAAAGATACACCGATATTGGATTCAGAATGAGAACGAAGAATGTAGGGTTCCGAAGGCTTGTCAAACCCATTTAATTTAGTTCCACACACACAGTGAGCAGTGATAAGTTCATTTTTAACAGTCTCAGGGACAGGGTCATTCATAAAACCTGGCTTGTCGAAAAGATAACTAACAAACATCAATGAAAAAGCCCCGAAAATATCTGCTTCACAACCGTATGTTACGCCATGGTCTTGAAATAAACATGCCCCCATACAGGGTGGTGTTGGAACTGTTTTCTGGGTAACCATTCCAAGACAATCTGTCGTAATAGCATTGGCTCCTTCTAATTTAAGTAAATGTTTCCCTGCAATGTAACTTCTCCCCGCATTAATTAAATCTTCATCTGTGGGTTCCACAACTTTAAGTGCCTTCTTTTTCATCTCCCCGGCAATATCTTTCACCTCTTCTGTTACAGGAATTTTCTGGAACATCTCCTCCATCATATTTCGAGGGACATGGCGAATTTTTGTGTTGAATCTATCCATAACCTCATCTTTTCGTTCATTCCCATGCACAACAAGGATTTGAGTGGCATCCAATTGTTTTTTTGCCCTAACCATCCGAAGTGCCTGGTCAATAGAGGAAGTATCTAATGTAGAAAGCACATACACACCTTCTTTTCTTGCAAACTCATGTATCTGCGTTGTAAATACGGTACCTATAGGTGCCCATACAAGCATAGGTATGTGGGTAGTTTCATAAATCTTTTCGATTTTTTTCCACATCTTACGGCGTTGAGTATGAATTAATATGGCATCGGGCTTTTCTGTAGAAATAAATCGAATAAATTCTTCAAGTGCAGAATCATTCTCAATAGGGTCGGGTAGCATTTCAAGATTTACACCTACACGATTGGCAGAAGCAAAGAAAGATTTTTCATATTCCTTACGGTGTCCCTCAACATCATAAGAAGAGCCAGGCCAACCTAACCAGTACGGAGGTTTCTCCCTAATAACTACACCTATAATCCGTACTTTTGGTTTTGGACGGAAAGAATTTATATCAATAGGCTGACGAAGTTCACTTTCCGACGGAAATTCTGCTTGTGTAGAAGTTACAAGCATTGGAGAAGTCGCAGATAAAAAGCAATTTCTACTCAATTTACAACATTGACAAGACGAATCGTAAAAATGTTTTTCCTTCATATTATTACCTTTTTAGTAATATATTACCTTCACTTAGTTATACATAAAGTATATGAAACCAATACGAGAATAAACAAGGATAATTAAAATTTTTAAAATAAAAAATTCAGTCTCTTTTTTTGCTATATATAGATAATTATGTACCTAAAACATTTTAAAAATTAAGAATTTTATATATACTCTCTATTAATATATACTCAAAATAACCATTTTCACCTTAAATTGAGGTAATTAAAAATGAAAAACATTTTTTCATCTTTATTTTTGTTCTTTGTTCCTTTATTTCTTCTTGCCTTTCTATCTTTTACAGAAAATATCGCCTTAGGAGCAAAATATACATTAGACCCCGTTCCTAATTACACACATTGTAAAGATGAATCTGATGCCATTCAACTTACTGATGGTAAGTATGTGGAAGGACATTTTTGGACGCAACAAGGAACTGTAGGTTGGTCCGAAACAGGTTTTGTGTTAATAACGATTGATTTAGAAAAAGACATGCCCATCTCTGGTGTTTCGTTCAGCACTGCAGGAGGTCTTGCCGGGGTAAAGTTTCCTGATTCTATCGTAATTTTTACTGCAGGTGAGGATGACATATTTCATGAAGTCGGCGACCTGATTAAATTAAACAACACAAAAAAACCCGTGCCATCAGCAGGCTATGCCACCTATCGTTATACAATAGATAAACTTCAAACCCATGGCAGAAAAATTGCACTGTTAGTGTTCGGTGAACCTTATATTTTTTGTGATGAAATTGAAGTCTGGAAAGGGAAAGAAGAAGATTTATCCCGACCTTTACCCGGTATGGGCTTTAAAGATTTGAGAAAATATGTAAATGATGTAACTATACATAACTGTGTGAAAAAACGAATCACAAATGACATCGGCGAAGTTCAAAAAATAGCAGGAAATGTGAAACGGGGAAAAAAGATACAAAAAGAACTGAACAAACTAATAAAAGAAATTGACACTTTACCTTTGGAATATCCGGAGAACTTTAAAACAATTTTTCCTATCAACTCCACACATGAAAAAGTGTTTAAATTATATGCAAGAACATTGCAGGCAGAGGGATTAAAGGGACTAACGGCTTGGAGAAGCCATCCTTATCAATATACAGAATTGTTCCCTTCTCTATCCGATATAAAACCCACTAATACAAATCAATTATATCTTGGTATGATGCAAAATGAATTCCGCTCTGTGGCGTTTAATGTCATTTCACCCAAAAATGCTGAAGTAGCTATAGAAATTTTGGGGATTTCCGAAGGGTTAAGAAAAGAATGTATTAAAGTTCAGAAGGTACTCTGGACCGATACAAAGCGGCTGGAACCTGTGGCTTCTGCTCTAATGCCTATAAATGAAGAGGAGGGTTTGTTCAAGTTAAATGTTTTAGCAGGTTTAACGCAACAAGTATGGATAACTGTGTACTCTAAAAATTTACCCCCAAATACTTACAATATGGAGATAAAGGTAAACCAAATCCGTTTACCAATGACATTAAAAATCTATCCAATCCATTTCCCCGACCGACCTGCATTACACATGGGTGGTTGGGATTATACAAATGTTTCCCAACATTATGAAGTTACAGAAGCAAATCGAACTGCCTTAGTAAATATGCTACGAGAATACTTCGTAGATTCCCCGTGGGCTACTTCTGTTGCTATGCCTTTTGGTTCTTACGACGATTTTGGAACTATGACGGAACCTCCGGATACCTCCAATTTCGATGCATGGAGAAAACTCTGGAAAGATGCCCGTCGGTATTGTGTTTTTTCCGCCGTAAGAAACAAATTCCAGCAGTGGGAAATAGGAACACCCGAGTTTAACAAAGCAGTAGGGAATTGGGCAAAGTTTTGGGATAATTATATGCGAAATGCAGGCTTAGACCCATCACAATTGATTGTGCTGTTAGTTGATGAACCACATCAGGAACAGGAAGATACCATTATCAAAGCATGGGCAAAAGCAATTCATACCTCTGGTGCTGGTTTCCAAATTTGGGAAGACCCTATTTATAGAGACATGACAAAAGCCCTACCCGAAATGATTGCCGAATGTGATATTCTTTGCCCAAACCGTCAACTATTTTATAAATGCGGAGAAGATTATCGTCAGTTCTTTATAGATCAACGAGACCAAGGGAGAAAACTCGAATTTTATTCATGTAGTGGTCCTATGCGTTTATTAGACCCTACGACTTATTGCAGGTTGCAGGCATGGGACTGCTGGCGATATGGAGCCGAAGCGACCTATTTTTGGGCATTTGCTGATGCAGCGGGCAATCCTTCCTGGAACGAATACCTCAATAAACGACATGCCTATACCCCTCTGTTTATAGATAAAGATACGGTATATCCCGGCAAACATTTAGAAGCCATGTGCGAGGGTATTGAAGATTATGAATATCTTAATATGCTGGAGAAAGCAATAAAAGAAGGGAAATGCACAGAGGAAACACGAACCCAAGCAGAAACCTTATTACAAGAAATACGGAATACACTTCATTCTATAATGCCCGAAAGTGGCATCCTTTTCTGGAAGGATTTTAAGCAACCCGAGATTATAGATAACATACGGGAAAAAATTCTCCAAACTTTATTATCGCTTACAACAAACAATTAAAGTCCAACTTCTAAAAATTTATAACCTGATATAATAATTATTGTCTTATAAATTTGTTACCTATATAAAAAACAACATACAACTCCCATACAAAAACAATAAGAACATAAAAAATAAAGAACCTCAAACTCTCTTACTCCATATTTGACTCGTATAAATATAAATTCAATAAATTAGGTTTTTGTTATAATCTTTCCCATTATCTTTATTTTTCAAAAGTTAAAAAAATGGATGAGAGTTCTAAAAAAAATATCGTTTTATTCATTTCTACCTTAGGTTCCTTCTTAACACCCTTCATGGGTTCCGCAGTCAACATTGCCTTGCCCTCCATCGGCAAAGAGTTGGCAATGAGTGCTGTTTTACTTAACTGGGTTGCAACTACCTACCTTTTATCTGCGGGAATTTTTCTTGTCCCTTTTGGTTCTCTTGGGGATTTATATGGTAGAAAACGAATCTTTTTATACGGGATTATTTTTTTTACTATTTCCTCTGTTTTGTGTTCCCTTTCTCCAAACGCCGTCCTTTTATTAATATTTCGCATTTTCCAGGGTGTTAGCGGAGCGATGATTATGTCTACTGGCATTGCCATGCTCACTTCTGTTTTCCCTGCTGAAGAACGGGGTAAGGTTTTAGGCATTAATACCTCTGCCGTATATCTCGGACTTTCCTTAGGTCCCTTTCTGGGAGGCATACTTACCCAACACTTAGGCTGGCGCAGTGTATTTTATATTAATGTACCTATTGGACTTCTTGCTATTGCGATAATTCTATGGAAATTAGAAGATGAATGGAAAGAAAACAAAGAAGAAAAAATAGATTTTATAGGATTCGTTCTTTATGCATCGTCTCTTACTTGTTTGATCTATGGTATTTCTATCTTACCAAAAATACATTCTTTTCTATTTATCTTACTCAGTTTGATAAGCGTAATTGCGTTTATCTTCTGGGAAACAAAGTGTAAAAATCCCTTATTAAATATCAACCTTTTCCGAAACAATGTTGTTTTTACCCTTTCCAATTTGTCCGCTTTGATTAATTACAGTGCTACTTTCGGAATAACCTTTATTTTAAGTTTATATTTACAATACATTAAAGGTATAACACCACAAAATGCAGGCATGATACTTCTTTTTCAACCTTTGACAATGACCCTTCTCTCCCCATTTGCCGGACGAATTTCTGACAAGATTGAGCCGAGAATTGTCGCTTCATCGGGTATGGCATTGACCACATTAGCCTTGTTCCTATTTATATTTCTTACTGGTAGAACCCCTTTCCCATACATCATTGCAAATCTGACACTGTTAGGTATTGGTTTCGCCTTGTTTTCCTCACCTAATACCAATGCGGTAATGAGTTCTGTAGAAAAAAAGTTTTACGGAATAGCCTCAGGCACCTTAGGCACAATGCGATTAATAGGACAGATGACGAGTATGGGTATTATCATGCTTATTTTCGCTATTCAAATCGGAAAAGTCCAGATTACCCCCGAATACTATCCTTCATTCTTAATAAGTATGCAAATCATCTTCATCATCTTTACTACATTCTGCTTCTTTGGAATCTTCACCTCCCTCGCCCGCGGAAAATTAAGGTAGATACCATCATTAGTTACGGGTTCAAATATCTTACTATTCATTCATTAAAAAATTTTTACATCTTCTCGTTACACTTTTACAATCCATGTAATTCAACCAAAATAGGTTTGGAACTATATACTACCTTTGGTAAAACAACCTTTTTCGTGGAGTCATAAGTAAAGTTGACTTCATTGCTATTAACAGTTACTTTTTTTACACTATGGTTACCTGTTCCTATAACGACCGTATCTTCTAAACCGGCTGGGGCGTCTAATATTACTGACAAAATGTTTTTATCCTTATCCCATTTCTCGGAAATCCGCTTTCCCCCGAAAATGTGATAGGGCTCGTCAAGAGAAATGGCTCTAAAATAGATTGCTTTCATCTGTGACGGAGAAACTACAATGTTTTTAAAGAAGGCGACCAATTCGTCTTTAGAAAGAATACTCACATCACCCGATAATACATCATAAAGGGCAACATGAGATTTGTTTATTAACTGTTTCGTTAAGGTCGGTTCATAGCCTGTTGCGGAACAATTCTGTTGAGTATCGGTTTTATTGGCTATTATTACCAGGCAATCATCCCATACTCGATTATGGTAAAGCACAGCATAAGTTCCAGCAATATTGGTTTTGAGTTCTATTAATGGGTTTGTTTCATACATACCAAAATAATATTGCATTAAATTATAGGTGGTAATATGATTTATTTCCTCAGGTTGGACACCTGCCGCATAAGGAAACTTTTTGTTCCAAATCCGCCAATCAACAGTGCAATATTTTCCACCTCCTGTGAGCAAGTCAAAGGCATAGGCTGATGCTGAAGGACATCGCTGGGTCTCATCATCTCCCACATACAGACAGCCCTGCCCATACATATTTGAGAACGAGCCAAAAGTTGCCCGAAACTCTTCAACAGATGCAAAATCATATCCTTCGCCATAAAGATGCATATCAAACGGTGCAATTACGGGCAGGACAAAAGCCTTACTACAATGCTCTATTAAAACAACATGGGGTATTTTTTCTTTAAGTGTTATCCGCCGTCGCCAGTTAACATCATGCAATTCAATCAAACAATCATACACTTCCTGTGGATGGTTATGTTCCTTCCATCGCTTACAGTTTGGGTATGCTAAATTATCATCAATATACATCCCATCCACAGCATACCGTTCCATCATCTTCTTATTACATTCCATCCGATAATCTGCCAACCCATTAGGCGAAGCAAGGCAGGTAGCCATTAAATCACAAAAAGGATCCATACTTGCTTTATACCGTCCTCCGTAGTTGTAACCTTCCCATTCTGCCCATCGCCCTTCCTTCATTCGTTTCGATACCTCCGGGTCATGGGCATACATCAGGTCGGCATTTGCCGTCCAGATAAATAACATTCCCGCATCATGCACTGTCTTTATAACACGGTCTAACTCCTCAACAGGCGGTCTTG